>CAMBFO010000169.1 GCA_945865675.1 Comamonas sp. lk | reverse complement strand
GCACCACCGCCTGCGGCGGGCGCTGACATAGCAGCAGCGCTTACACCAAATTTCTCTTCGATGGCTTTCACCAGGTCGTTGAGTTCCATGACCGTCATGCTATCCAGCGCGGTCAAAAATGCGTCTTTATCGAATGCCATTTTCTTTTTTCCTAATGTACTAGTGCTTGGCCCGAGCGCTTTGCGCAAACGGCGGCACAGGGATGAATTACCTATGAATGCGATAACTGCTTACGCAGCCGCAAGTTCTGCCTCGGCAGGTGCTGTCGCACCGCCTCCACGCTGCTCTGCCAATGCGGCCAACACCCGCGCGGTACGCGAAATGGGCGACTGCATCAAGCCCAGCAACTGCGCGAGCAAAACTTCTTTCGAAGGGATGCTGGCCAATTGCTTCACGCCGTTCACGTCCAAAACCTTCCCGCCGAACGCACCGCCACGAATCACCAACTTGTCATTGGTTTTCGCGAAATCGGATACCACTTTCGCGGCAGCCACTGCGTCGACAGAAAAGCTATAGATCAAAGGACCGGTCATCTGGTCGGACACCACCTCAAAGCCACTACCGGCAACAGCACGGCGCGCCAAGGTGTTTTTCAACACACTTAACGTCACTCCGCTGTCGCGCGCCGTAGTGCGCAACTTGGTCATGTCGGCGACCGTGATGCCACGGTACTCCGCGATCACGAGCGTTTGAGCTTTAGCGGCGAGGCTGGTCACTTCTGAAATGACCGCTTCTTTCTCACTGCGATTCAAACTCAAGGTCTACTCCTTTACATGCGCTTTGCGGCTTGTACCGCTTGCGCTCCAAAATGCAGCGATCAACTGTGGAAGGATGTACATCCGTCTGCAGCGGGATCGCCATCTGCGTTGGTTTTCACTGATTAAGTGCAGCCGAACTGCACACCAACGGTCTTGGATGGCCCCCCTTGGCGTTTTTGCTTCGGGGACCCACCACATCGGGCACTTCTTGCGAAGCGCCCAAATTCAATTACTTCGAAATTACGCTGTCAAAGACTGCACATCCACGCGCACGCCCACACCCATGGTGGAGGACAAAGCCATCTTGCGCAGGTACACGCCTTTGCTGGTAGCGGGCTTGGATTTATTCAAAGCTTCTACCAGGGCGATCAAGTTGCCCTGCAAATGCGCGGAGTCAAAGGAACGCCGGCCAATGGTGGAATGCACGATGCCGGCTTTATCCACACGGAACTGCACCTGGCCCGCTTTGGCATTGCGCACAGCAGTAGCCACATCCGGCGTCACGGTGCCTACCTTAGGGTTAGGCATCAGACCACGCGGACCCAGAATTTGACCCAGGGTACCGACCACGCGCATCGCGTCTGGCGCAGCGATCACTATGTCAAAAGGCATGTCGCCAGCCTTGACCATCGCGGCCAGGTCGTCCATACCAACAATGTCGGCCCCTGCGGCTTTGGCTTCTTCTGCCTTGGCACCTTGGGCGAACACCGCCACGCGGGTGGTTTTGCCGGTTCCATTGGGCAACACGACAGCGCCACGCACGACTTGGTCGGACTTCTTAGCATCCACACCGAGTTGCACCGCGACGTCGATCGACTCGTCAAATTTGGCCTTAGCAAATTCCTTCACCAAAGCCAGTGCATCGGTGAGCGGGTACAGCTTGGTGGCAACAATTTTGCCCTGCTGGGCTTTTTGATTTTTAGTCAGTTTAGACATTTACACGCCCTCCACATTCACACCCATCGAGCGGGCAGAGCCGGCGATGGTACGGACCGCTGCATCCAAATCGGCCGCAGTCATGTCTTTCATTTTGGTTTTGGCGATCTCTTCGAGCTGGGCACGCGTGATCTTGCCGACCTTGTCGCTGTGCGGACGGGCAGAGCCCTTGTCCAGTTTGATAGCTTTCTTGATCAAGACCGTCGCAGGCGGGGTCTTGATGATAAAAGTAAAGCTCTTGTCCGCAAATGCGGTAATGACCACCGGCAGCGGCAGCCCGGGCTCAACACCTTGGGTCTGGGCATTAAAAGCCTTGCAGAACTCCATGATATTGAGGCCGCGCTGACCCAGCGCCGGGCCAATAGGGGGGGACGGGTTGGCTTTTCCAGCTGGTACTTGCAGCTTGATAAAGCCGACGATTTTTTTCGCCATGATTGCTCCTTACGGGTGATAACGCTTTGGTGCTGAACCACTCAGCCCGCAGCTCCCCGGGGTATCGACTCCTACCACCACCCGCATTGCGTCGGAAAACGCGGGCTGTCTGCGGGCCAAGGCCCGCAAAAAATTCAGGTCTTCTCGATCTGCGAGAACTCCAACTCCACCGGCGTGGAACGCCCAAAAATCGTGACCGAAACGCGTACTTTGCTCTTGTCGTAATTGACATCCTCGACCGAGCCATTGAAATCCGTAAACGGACCGTCTTTGATGCGCACAAACTCGCCCACCATAAATTCGACTTTATGGCGCGGCTTTTCCGTGCCTTGCTGCATCTGGTTCACGATTTTGGAAACTTCCGCCTCCGAAATCGGGGCCGGACGATTCTTAGAACCACCGACAAATCCGGTGACCTTATTGGTGTGCTTCACCAAATGCCAGGTGTCATCGTCCATCACCATTTCGACCAGCACGTAGCCAGGGAAAAACTTGCGCTCGGTGGTTTTTTTCTGGCCGTTTTTGACTTCCACCACCTCTTCCATAGGCACCAAAATGCGCCCGAATTTGTCCTGCATACCGGAACGGTTAATGCGCTCCAGAATGTTGCGCTCAACGGCTTTCTCCATACCGGAGTAGGCGTGTACCACGTACCAACGCAAATCCGGGTTGCTATTGGTCGATACAGGCATGGCCGACTCGACCAGCGGGGCTTGAACTTCTTCAGTCATTATTTTTTCCAACCCAGAATTAAGTCATAAAAAACCCATTCCAGCGTCTTATCCGTTAGCCAGAGGAACAAGGCCATGATCAGCACAAAACCGAACACCACCGCCGTCATCTGCGTCGCTTCTTTGCGCGTCGGCCAGACTACTTTTTTTACTTCGCGCCAGGCATCACGGCCAAACGCTATTAATTGCTTGCCCGGCTCGGAAACCAGAAAACTCACTACTGCCAGAGCCAACAGGACCAAGAAGGCCGCCCATTGCACCAAGGCGCCTTGCTTGGCTAGCAGGAAATATCCGGCCAGCGCCGCCACCACTAACAGAGCGGACGCGACCAGCTTGGCCTTATCACCTGCAGTGCTAACGGTTTGAACTTGTGTTGTGGCCATGATCTCTTGGTATTCCAGTGCAACTATCTATTCACATTTCGCGCCCTTAAGACGCTCAAGCCCGCTACACCGTAGCGGGCCTGTTTACCACCAGCGCTTCAGGTGGCAGGGGCAGTAGGAATCGAACCTACAACCTTCGGTTTTGGAGACCGACGCTCTGCCAATTGAGCTATACCCCTTCGCAATTACGCAATGATTTTGGCAAC
>CAMBFO010000168.1 GCA_945865675.1 Comamonas sp. lk | reverse complement strand
CCTGCAGTCGTCGGGCAGGCTCCGGGCTTGCAAGGCGTGGTCTATGGCGCGGTGCTGATTGCCTTTGTGCTGTTCGAGCCCATGGGTGTGTATGGACGCTGGCTCAAGGTGCGCACCTATTTTGAAGTCTTCCCGTTCTACCGCAAAGGCATGTTCAAGCGGCAGAAATCTTTCCAGAAATCGGATCGCCTGAAATGACGGACTTTCTTTTATCGGCCAAGGACTTGAGCGTGCGCTTTGGCGGCCTGCTGGCGGTCAACCAGGTCAGCTTTGATGTGAAAAAAGGCGAGGTCTTCACCCTGATCGGCCCCAATGGCGCGGGCAAGACCACGGTGTTTAACCTGATCAGCCGGATTTACACGCCGACTGCAGGCAGCATCGATTTTGCCGGCCCCAAGGGCGTGGTCAAGCTCACCGATCAAGCCCCGCAGGACGTAGCTGCGCTGGGCATCGCCCGGACGTTTCAAAACATCGAGTTGTTTGAGCACGCTTCGGTGCTACACAACTTGCTCATCGGACGGCACACCCACCGCAAAACCGGTTGGTTGCAGGATATGTTTTTTACCGCCGCCACGCGCGAAGAAGAATTGCGTTCGCGCGAAAAAGTTGAAGAGGTGATCGACTTTCTCAATCTGCAACATTACCGCGATACTTTTGTCGCCGGCCTGCCTTATGGCGTGCGCAAAGTGGTGGAAGTTGCACGTGCTTTGTGTACCGAGCCGTCGCTCTTGTTGCTGGACGAGCCCTCGTCCGGCTTGAATGTGGAGGAGACCGACGACATGGCTTTCTGGATTCAGGACATCCAGCATGAGTTGGGCATTACCGTGCTCATGGTGGAGCACGACATGAGCCTGGTAACTAAAGTCTCTGACCGGGTGCTGGCCATGAACCAGGGCGAGGTGCTAGCCATGGGTACGCCGCGCGAAGTGCAAAGCGATGCGGGTGTCATCGAGGCTTACCTGGGCTCCTTGGACGATGTATCGTCTTTGCGGCGTGAGTCGGCTGTGGGAGTCAGCGCATGAGCAGTATTCCACCCCCAGTCAGTGATTTGCCGGTGCTCAAGTTGCTCAATGTCGAGAGCGCTTACGGCCCGATCAAAGCCATTCGCGGCATCAGCCTACAGGTGCGGCGCGGCGAAATCGGCGCGGTGCTGGGCTCCAATGGCGCAGGCAAAACCACCATTCTCAAAACTATTTCGGGCATCATCGATCCGCGTAAGGGCTCGATTGAATTCAAGGGCCAGGACATCACTGCCCAAGACCCATCGCACATCGTGCAACAAGGCCTGAGCCATGTGCCCGAAGGCCGCGAGGTATTCCCATTACTCAGCGTGCACGACAACCTGCTGATGGGCGCCTACACCCGAAGCGATAGCGACCAGGTGGCGCGCGACATGGAAAGGGTGTACACCTATTTTCCCATCCTCAAAGAGCGCCGCGTGCAGGATGCGGGCTTGCTTTCCGGCGGGCAACAACAGATGCTGGCCATATCGCGTGCCTTGATGGCCAATCCCGACCTCATGTTGCTCGACGAGCCCAGCCTAGGCCTGTCGCCCAAGCTGACCAAAGAAATTTTTGAAATCGTGGTGCGCATCAACCGCGAGCGCGGCACCACAATTTTGCTGGTCGAGCAAAACGCCAATATGGCACTGAATGCTTCAGACTACGGCTATGTGCTGGAAAACGGCCGTATCGTGATGGAAGACACCTGCGCCCGTTTGCGCGAAAAAGAAGATATCAAGGAGTTCTATTTGGGGCTCAAGGAAGAAGGCGTGCGTGATGAGCGGCGCTGGAAAAAGAAAAAGACTTGGAGATGAAAATGCCTAGCGCTGTTTCAACAACGTTTTGCGGCTTTCGGGCCGCGCAGCTGTGCGCGGGGGCCTGCCTATGAGCCGCTTATGGGACTTGGCTCATATTCAGCCGGAAAACCGGGTGGTGCTCGAAGGCGACACCATGACCGCCTTGTTCTGGAACGCTGTCGCCCGGCGCGGCCCTGCTGTCTGGCTGCGCCAGAAACACCTGGGTCTGTGGCGTAGCTGGACCTGGAACCAAACTGCCACAGCAGTAGAAGAAATAAGCGCTGGCCTGCTGAGCCTAGGTTTTGCCAAAGGCGAGTGCGCCTCCATTCTTTCCAACACGGTGGTGGAGTGGGTTTGGGCTGATCTGGCGGTGCTTTCGGCCTGCGGGGTGTCCAATGGTATTTACCCCACCGACGCCAGCAGCCAGGTGCAGTACCTGAGCGAGGACTCGCGCACCACCATCTTGTTTGTCGAAGACGACGAGCAGTTGGACAAGGCCCTGGAGGTACGCGCCCAGTTGCCGCTGCTGCGCAAAATTGTGGTTTTCGACATGGAGGGGTTGCGCACCCTGAAAGACCCCGGCGTCATCAGCCTGGATGCTTTGCGCGCCCTCGGACGCGAACACCTGGCCGCGCATCCCCAAGCGGTGCGCGAGCGCGCCGCCCAGTGCCGGCCCGAAGACCTGGCCATCCTGGTCTATACCTCGGGCACCACCGGTAAGCCCAAGGGTGCTATGCATTTGCACCAAGGCCTGGTATTTACCGTCCACGGTTACAACACGCTGGTGGCGCAAACCATGGACGATGAGCGCATGTGCTTTTTACCCCTGTGCCATATCGCCGAGCGCATGGGCGGCGAGTATTCGTCTCTGTACACCGGCTCCAAACTCAACTTCGTCGAAAACCCGGAAACCATTCCCGAGAACGTGCGCGAAATTGCACCCACCGTATTTACCGCCGTGCCAAGAGTATGGGAAAAGTTTTACTCCGGCGTGATGATTACGCTTAAAGAAGCCGGTTTTGTGCAGCAGGCCGTGTATGCCTGGGGTATTGGTGTGGGTGGCCGTATTGCCGATAAGGTCATGGCGGGTGAGGCGGTCAGCGCCTGGCTCAAAGCGCAATTTGTAATGGCCCAATGGCTGGCGCTCAACAATGTGCGCAAACTCATCGGTATCCACCAAGCCAAATACCTGGTTACCGGTGCTGCACCTATTTCGCCTGAACTGGTGCGCTGGTATTTGTCCCTGGGCGTGCCCATGCTGGAAGTCTGGGGCATGACCGAAACCTGCGGCGCGGCCACTGGCGTGCCGGCCACTCGGATTCGCCCTGGCTCTATCGGCCCAGCGGCTGGTTACAACGAGGTGCGTTTGGACCCGCAGACCAGCGAAATTCTGGTGCGCGGCAAGAACGTGTTTGCCGGCTATTTGAACCAGCCAGAGAAAACCGCGGAGACCATAGACGCGGACGGTTGGTTGCATACCGGCGACGTGGGCGTGGTCGATGCCGAGGGCTATTTCCGCATCACCGACCGCATGAAGGACATCATCATCACGGCCGGGGGTAAAAATATCACGCCTTCCGAGTTAGAGAACGACTTGAAGTTCTCGCCTTACATCACCGACGCGGTGGTCATTGGTGACAAGCGGCCTTACCTGAC
>CAMBFO010000167.1 GCA_945865675.1 Comamonas sp. lk | reverse complement strand
TGCAATCCGCTTAAATTGGATTGCTTATTTTTATTCGGAGTGTTTATGTTTTTTAAAGCTGTTTGCATTGCTGCCGTCTTGGTTGCACAGGCCTCCGTTAGTTGGGCGCAAAGCCCAGTCAAGCCTTTTAGCTTTGGCCTGTGGGGCGATATGCCCTATAAAAAAGCGGGTGACGATGCCAAACTGCCCGCAGTCTTGCAAAGCATCAACCGATCGGATATCGCCTTCTCGATTTACGACGGTGATATCAAAGACGGAAGCTCCAAGTGCACCGATGATGTGTATGCTGACGCGCTGAAAATGTTTGGCGCCATGGGTAAACCAGTGGTGTATGTGCCCGGCGACAACGAGTGGACCGATTGCCACCGCACCAATAACGGCGGCTACGACGGTTTGGAGCGCTTGTCCTATCTTCGCAAGGTCATGTTCCCTACGCTGAACAGCCTGGGCCAAAGTACGATGGCCTTAGAGCACCAAGGAAAGTTAGGTGAAAAATTTGTAGAAAACACCCGTTTTGCGCACGGTGGCGTGGTGTTTGTGGGCATTAACCAGCCTGGCAGCAACAACAACCTGATCCTGAGCGAGAAGGAGTGCAAAAACAAAAGCGCCCGTGATAACGCGCAATGTGATGCTGCCAATGCCGAGCATTTAGAGCGTGACAGTGCCAATGTGGCTTGGATGCAAGCCTCGTTTGCTGCAGCAAAGGCACAAAACGCGGTCGGCATTGTCGTGGTCACCCAGGGCGACCCGGGCTTTGATTTGCCTGAAACCGAGGGGTTCGACGAAAGCAAGGAGCCTGCCGCGAGCGGCTATCGCCATTTCATGTCCAAGCTGGTGGAGCAAACCGAGCAATACGCCGGTCAGGTCTTGTTTGTCCACGGCGACACCCACTACTTCAAATTAGACAAGCCCATGTACAGCCCCACCAAGCTGCTGCCCAACTTCACCCGCCTGCAGACTTTTGGCAGCCCCAGCCTGCATTGGGTTCGCGTGGTGGTGGACCCAGCGAGCGCCAATGTGTTTGCGGTGCATCCGGTAATCGTCAAATAAGCGCTTTTGCGCTGGGGTCTTACCCGGCCCCAGGCGGCGTTGGCTTGATTTGCGTCACAGGGCGCCGGTATTGCCTGACCTATTGATCTGTTGTTTTTCTGTCTGAGGCACCATTGCGCTACAGTGGCGCATTGTGGGCTGGCATGCGCAAGCGCGTATGCTGCTTTCGCGGGAAACAGAGGAGATCATTGCATTGGAAAATACCAGTCGGGCCATTCATGACGCTGAGCATCCGGACCTATTAGACCGCGACCACTGCCTAGTGGCCTTCAACGAGAGGGTTTTGAGTTGGGCCGCGCGAGAGGACGTTCCGGTTTTGGAGCGTTTGCGCTATGTGTGCATAGTCTCTTCCAATATGGATGAATTTTTTGAGGTTCGTTCCGAGCCGCACCTCACGGCCAAGCGCACCGGCGACAAGCAGGGTAGCTATACCGAGTCCTCTTTTGATCGCCTGTCCGAGTCCTTGCATTCCTTGGTAGAGCGGCAATATGCGCTGTATAACCATGCGATCTTGCCGGCGCTGGCCGATTGCGGAATCAAAATCGTCTCGCACGGCGAGCGCAATCCGGCGCAACGCCAATGGGTCAAGCAGTATTTCGAGCGTGTGGTGCGCCCGCTGCTCATTCCGGTCGGACTCGATCCGGCGCATCCCTTCCCGCAGGTGGCCAATAAAGCGCTCAACTTTATTGTTCGACTCGGGGGCAAGGACGCTTTTGGACGCAGCAATGAGATCGCCATCGTCAAGGTGCCTCGCGTGCTGCCGCGGATCATCCGTTTGCCAGAAAAAGTGGCAGGCTCCAAGGCCGTCTTTGTCGCCTTGACCAGTGTGATACGCGCCCATTTGAGTGAGTTGTTTGAAGGCCGCGTGGTTGAGCAGTTTTCGCAGTTCCGGGTGACACGCCATTCAGACTTGCCCGTGGACGAGGATGAGGTGCAAAACTTGCGTACCGCTTTACGCCAAGGTTTGGTGCATCGGCATTATGGTGAGGCAGTGCGCCTGGAAGTATCGTCAAGCTGCTCCGAGCATTTGTCGCATTTTTTGCTTGAACAGTTTGAACTTCCGGCGGCGGCTTTGTACCGCGTGAGCGGGCCCGTCAATTTGGTGCGGCTGACGCAATTGATTGATTTGTTAGACAGTCCACAATGGTGTTTTCCTGTCTATCAAGCCTCGGTTCCGGTACAGTGGAATCTTGGCTCCAACGTGTTTGAGAAACTGCAGCGCGGCGATGTGATTTTGCATCACCCTTTTGAAAGCTTTGAAGCCGTCCTGCTTTTTTTGCGTGCCGCAGTGAATGACCCTAATGTGCTGGCCATCAAGCAAACGATTTACCGCGCGGGTGCTGATTCCACCTTGATGGATTTGTTGCGCGAGGCGGTGCGCAAAGGCAAAGAGGTGACGGTGGTGGTCGAGCTCAAGGCGCGCTTTGACGAGGAGGCCAATATCAACTGGGCCGAAATGCTGGAGTCGATTGGTGCCCAGGTGGTGTATGGCATTGTGGGCCTGAAAACCCATGCCAAGATGCTGCTGGTGACCCGTCGAGAAGGTAGGGTACTGCGGCGTTATGGCCATTTGTCCACCGGAAATTACAACCCGCGTACGGCCCGCCTGTACACCGATATCAGCCACCTCAGTGCGGACCCGGTTTTGACCAAGGACATGGAAAACGTATTCATCCATTTGGCAAGCCAAAGCCGATTGCCGCGCCTGAAAAAAATGTGGATGGCGCCGTTTAATCTGCATGAGCGATTGCTGGCAAAAATTGAGGCCTTGGCAAAGGCGGCGGCCCTGGGCGAGTCCACCCGCATGGTGTTGAAAATGAATTCCTTGACGGACTTGGCTTTGATCCATGCGCTGATTCAAGCCGGTCAGCGTGGGGTGGTAATTGACTTGATTGTGCGCGGGGCTTGTATGTTGCCGGCCCAGGTCAAGGGCTTTACAGACAATATCCGGGTGCGCTCGGTTATCGGTCGATTTTTGGAACATTCGCGGGTGTACTATTTTCGCCAGGGCACGCATGATGTGCTTTATTTGTCCAGCGCGGACTGGATGAACCGCAATATGGTGCGTCGGGTGGAGTTGGCCTGGCCGATTAACGATCCGGTGCAACGCCAGCGCTTGATTGATGAATGTCTGCTGGCCTATTTGCATGATGGTTTGGATGCCTGGGATATGCAAGCCGATGGCAGTTATCGGGCGTCACGTGGATGCGGGATACTTCCCGAACACTCCGCACAAGCTGCGCTCATGGCGCGGTATGGCAAAACCCTTGGAAAGGCAGATACGGCATGAGTACGATGGACCTGGTGTTTTGGCGCCATGCCGAAGCGATCGACCTGGAACTGGTCGGCGACGACATGCTTAGAACCTTGAGCCCCCGTGGCGAAAAACAGGCACAACGCATGGCCGCTTGGCTGGACCGCCAGTTGCCAGCAGGCACCAAGGTGTTCAGC
>CAMBFO010000166.1 GCA_945865675.1 Comamonas sp. lk | reverse complement strand
ACAACCCCGACCATGCCGCCCACCAGGGCAAACTGGAGATGTACCGCGGCCGCATGGTGCCCTGCCACGAAGTGCCCCAGCGGCAAGACCAGGTACTGGCGGCCTTGCAGGCGCGCGCCCTAGGACCGCTGCAAACGCCAAGCCGTTTTGACGACGCGTTGCTTCAGCGCATCCACAGCCCGCGCTATGTGCGATTTCTGGAATCCGCCTGGCAGCAATGGCTGGCGCTCGATCCAGCGAATGCGGCACAGGACGCCATCCCCAGTGTCTGGCCCATACGCGGTTTTCGCGCCGACCTTGAGCCGGAAAACTTCGCGGCGCGCATGGGCCTGTATTCCTTTGATGCCGGTACGCCTTTGGCCGCTGGCACCTGGCAGGCCGCGCGTAGCGGTGCCGATTGCGCGCTCAGCGCGGCGGCGCATATTGCACACGGCGGACGCGCCGCATTTGCGCTTAGCCGACCGCCCGGTCACCACGCGGGGGCGGATTTTTTCGGCGGTTACTGTTTCTTAAACAATGCGGCACTGGCAGCGCAGTACCTGCGTGACAGCGGCTTAGAGCGCGTCGCGGTGCTGGATGTGGACTACCACCATGGCAACGGCACGCAGGCGATTTTTTATGAACGTTCAGATGTATTTTTCACCAGTATCCATGGCGACCCGCGCACCGAATATCCGTTTTTTCTAGGTCATGCCGATGAACGCGGACAAGGCGTGGGACTGGGCTTTAACCTCAATCTTCCCTTGTCGCGCGGCAGCGACTATGCGCGCTGGTCTGAAGCGCTAGAGCTGGCCTTAGAAGCGATCGCTGGCTATGGCGCACAGGCCTTGGTGGTGTCGCTAGGCGTGGATACTTTTGCCGGTGACCCCATCTCCGGTTTTGCGCTGCAACGCCAAGACTATCTGCGCATGGGCGAGCGCATCGCTCGCGCGGGCTTACCTACCGTGCTGGTGTTTGAAGGCGGCTATGCGGTGGACGCGGTGGGTGCCAACGTTGCGAACGTGTTGCAAGCTTTTGCATAATGGTTGCTACTTGATTGCACCGCAAAAAACGTATGCTGAAACTCTATTACCACACCGGCGACGCCAGTGAAGGTGATCAGAGCGCGGGCTAGTGCATTACCGGCTTATGCGCCACGCCAAAGCGTTGCGCCACATCGGCTAATCGCTTGTTCAGCGTCCACAGGGAGGCGGCAGGGGTGATGCGCGTGGAGGCCAACAAGCACGGTTTTAATGGTGTACAGCCAATGCCCGCGCACTGCGCAAAAACGCAAGCGCGCCGCCACCGGCCACGGTCATCAGCATCAGCGACAGGCCCCTACCGGGCGACCAGTCCAGCATTAGCCCCGCAGCGGAGGAGGCGACTAGCGCGCCCAGGGTATAGGTCAGCACCAGCACTGCTGTGCTGTTGACCAGGGTGATGCCGGTTTCGCGGCTGCCGATGTCAAACATGGTGAGGGTGTAAAGCGTGCCACCGGCAGAACCCCACAGCAGTGCTACTGCCCAGACCAGCACGGTGACTTGTTCCACCGCCAGTACCAAAGCACCGGATAAGAGCAGAAGCACCGCCAGCAGCACCATCAGTCGGCGCCGCCCCAATGCGGGCGAAGCAAAGCGGTCGGCCACCATGCCTGCGGGAATGGCGCACAGCGTGCCGCCCAGACCGCTCAAGGAAAGCAGCAGGGCCGCTTGCCCCGCAGGCAAGCCCAGGCTCAGGCCGTAAATTGGCAATACCGAGCTCAAACCCATTTCAAAAAACCCGCCAACAAATCCGGCCAGCATTACCACCGGGTTGGCGCGCACCGCATGCCACAGGCCGATCAGGCCGACACGGGCGGTTTCACTGTCTTGGTCTTGCGGCAGGCGCGGAATCAAAGCGGTCCAGGCCAGGCCGATGAGCATGAAACCGATGACGATGCGCAGCGCCGCCGGGTCGTCTGCGCCCAGCCAGGCCAGCAGCGCCGGTCCAACCACCATGGTCATGCCAATCATGGTGGCGTAGGCGCCAATCAACAGGCCCCGGTGCTGCGGCGGCGCAAATTCGGCGATAAAGGCTTCGGCCAGCACCCAGCGCATACCACCGGCCATGGCGCCGAGCAAAAGCAGCACAAACCATGCAGCCAGTTGGTCGGTGAACAAAAACCCAAAGGCGGTCAGTGGTGGCGTGACCGCGGCCAACCACAGCGCATTGCGCCGCCCCATGGCTCGGGTAATCGCCGATGCAAATGGTGTGACGATAAAAATACCCAGCCATTCGGTCGCCGCAAACAAGCCGGCCACGGTGTTGGACACCTCGCCCCGTTTGAGTAAAAAAAGTAGCAGCGGCAGCAACATAAACACGCCGCTCAGCTGAAACAGCGTGGAGCCGAATACGGCGACCAGACCGCGATGTGCCGCCACAGGCCCGGCCTTTAGCCCGCGCTGCCCAGGCTCAGGCCGGCATGTTCACGCAAGGGGTGGAAATGGATTTTCGGAAAGCGCTCTTGCGCTAGGCGCACGTCATAGGGGCTGGTGCATAAATAGGCCAAGGTGTCGGCCGCATCCTTGGCCATGCGCTGCGGGTAGGCATTGACAAACTCGCGCAACTGGGCCGGGCTGTCGGCGCTGATCCAGCGCGCGCCGGTGTACTGGCTGCCTTCTAGGCGAATGTCGGCGTCGTACTCGCCCTTGAGGCGGTGCTGTACCACTTCAAACTGCAATTGCCCGACCGCGCCCAAGAGCATATTGCCGCCCATCTCGGGCTTAAAAACTTGGATGGCGCCTTCTTCGCCCAGTTGCGCCAGGCCTTGTTGCAATTGTTTGGTGCGTAGCGGGTTTTTCAGCACCACGGTCATAAACATTTCGGGCGCGAAAAACGGCAGGCCGGTGTATTGCAGGTTGATCGAGCCGTCGGTAATCGTGTCGCCCAATTGCACACCGCCGTGGGTGGTAAAGCCTACGATATCGCCGGCATAAGCCTCTTCCACCGCCTCACGGCGCTGGCTCATGAAGGTGACCACGCTGGTGGGGCGCAGCTCTTTGGCGGTGCGCATGACCTTGAGCTTCATGCCTGGCGTGTACTTGCCCGAAGCCATGCGCACAAAAGCGATACGGTCGCGGTGGTTGGCATCCATATTGGCTTGCACCTTAAACACCACGCCGCTAAAGGCCTTGTCCTCGGGCTGCACTTGCTGCACCACCGGCTGGCGGTTGACCTGCACGGTGCTGGTACGGCTTTGCGGTGAGGGCGCCAGATCCACTAAAGCATCCAGCACTTCCATCACGCCGAAGTTGTTCACGCCCGAACCAAAAAACACCGGTGTTTGCTTGCCTGCCAAAAATGCCGCATGGTCCCAGGCGGGGGATGCGCCGGTGGCCAACTCCATGCTTTCGACGGCGATGGTCCTTTCGCTGCCAAAGCGTTGTTGCAAGGCCTCGGGATGCGACAGGGCAATAGCGTCAAAGTCCTGCGGCAGGCGTTCACTACCGCTTTCAAACACCGTCATGGTGTCGGTGCGTAAATTGATGATGCCGCCAAACAATTTGCCCTGGCCCA
>CAMBFO010000165.1 GCA_945865675.1 Comamonas sp. lk | reverse complement strand
GCTTTTCCTCATGCGCCGTGGCATCGGGCAAATTGGCGGCCGGGGTGCCCGGCCTGGGGCTGAAGATAAAACTAAAGCTGTTGTCAAATTGCAGGTCTTCGATCAGCCGCATCAGCTTTTCATGGTCAGACTCTGTTTCCCCGGGGAAGCCAACAATGAAGTCACTGCTCAGCGCCAAATCAGGACGGATAGCACGCAGCTTGCGCACCGTACTTTTATATTCCATCGCGGTATAGCCGCGCTTCATGGCCATCAAGATGCGGTCTGAGCCATGCTGGACAGGCAAGTGCAGATGGCTGACCAACTGCGGCAACCTGGCGTAGGCGGCGATCAGGGAGGGGGTAAATTCATTGGGATGGCTGGTCGTAAAGCGCAAGCGCTCTATGCCAGGTATCGCAGCCACATAGTCGAGCAGGGTTGCGAAATCCGCCATCTCTGCGCTGGCACCCATAGGGGCGCGGTAGGCATTGACGTTTTGCCCCAGCAAGGTAATTTCCTTGACACCCTGGTCAGCCAATCCAGCCACTTCGACCAGCACGTCTTCAAACGGCCGGTGAATCTCTTCGCCACGGGTATAGGGCACGACGCAATAGCTGCAGTATTTGGAGCAACCCTCCATCACACTGACAAACGCCGACGCACCCTCGACCTTGGCGGGCGGCAAATGGTCAAACTTTTCAATCTCTGGAAAGCTGATATCTACCTGCGGCTTGTTTTGCAAATGCCGCTGTCGGAGCATCTCCGGCAAGCGGTGCAAAGTCTGCGGGCCGAACACCAGGTCCACGTAGGGTGCGCGTTCAATAATCGCCGCGCCTTCCTGGCTGGCGACGCAGCCGCCTACGCCGATTTGCGCGCCTTTTTTGCGCAACTGATGCGCGCGGCCCAAGTCCGAAAACACCTTTTCTTGGGCTTTTTCGCGCACCGAGCAGGTATTAAACAAAATCAGGTCTGCCTCTTCCATGACCGTGGTTTTTTCGTAGCCATCAGAAGCGCCCAGCACATCGGCCATCTTGTCCGAGTCGTACTCGTTCATCTGGCAGCCGAAGGTTTTGATAAAGACTTTTTTATGCATATAGTTCGCGCGCTGTCGGCTCAGGCTTGGCCAGACGCCTGGGCGGTAAAGTGGCAGACGATCTAGGCCGGAGCCGGCGCAGCCCCGAGGCCCACCAAACCAAGTGGGCCAGAGCAGCGGCGGCGGCGCGCAAGGTGCCCAGGAGGAGTAAATGCGGGGGAACGCGCTGCGCAAGCGACGCAGGAATCCAGCGGTTCATGGTGTTGTCCAGAGGCTGAAGGGAATGAAGAAGGGCACTAAAGCGCCCTTTTAGACCCGTAAATTGGTGGTGATAGGTGGATTTGAACCACCGACATCAGCATTATGAATGCTGCGCTCTAACCAACTGAGCTATATCACCGGAGGCAGAAATTATAGCCATAAGCCACGGGGCGGGGCCAAGGCTAGCGGTGCGTGAAAACTGGCTTGCGCTTATTCACAAAGGCATCCATGCCTTCTTTTTGGTCCGCGGTCGCAAACAAAGCATGAAAAAGGCGGCGCTCAAAATGCACGCCATCGGCTAGGCCGCTTTCAAACGCACGGTTCACGGCTTCTTTGGCGGCGCGGGTCGCTAGCTGGGAATAGCCGCAAATCATCAGCGCTGCGGCCAGGGTTTCTTCCATCAACTTATCCAGGGGCACCACGCGGCTGACCAGCCCGGCGCGCTCGGCCTCTACTGCATCCATCATGCGACCGGTCAACGCCATGTCCATCGCCTTGGCTTTGCCAATAGCGCGCGGTAAGCGCTGCGTGCCACCGGCACCCGGTATCACGCCCAGTTTGATTTCGGGCTGCCCAAAGCGCGCGTTATCGGCGGCAATAATGAAATCGCACATCATGGCTAACTCGCAGCCACCGCCCAAGGCGAAACCGCTCACCGCGGCAATCACCGGCTTGCGTACCGTGCGCAAGGTTTCCCAGTTGCGCGTGATGTAGTCGCCTTGGTACACGTCGGCAAAGCTGTACTGGGCCATGGCGGCAATATCGGCGCCGGCGGCAAACGCTTTTTCACTTCCGGTAATCACCATACAGCCAATCGCCTCATCGGCGTCCCAGGCCTTAAGCGCCTGGCCCAGTTCGTCCATTAACTGGTCGTTCAGCGCGTTGAGCTGCTGAGGCCGGTTCAGGGTAATGATGCCGACTTTGTCGGCTTCGATGCGAGTTTGGATGAGTTGGTAGGGCATGGTAGCCAAGCGCCTTTACAAGAGGATAGGAGTGCACTATACCCAAGGCACTTACCCGCCAAGTGCCCTGCGCAAGGACTAGCGCCGGGGCATCAAACTGCGGGCCACTGGTCCTCGGCCCGCTTGGGGCATGCCAGGCGCCAGGTCCATGCCTTCGCGGGCAAGACGACCGGCAGTCGTAGCAATCGCTTATCGCGCGAAACCAAGGCGCTAAAGCGCTTTTGCTCGCCCAACAGCGGCGCCACATCGTCCAGTTTGCTAATGCGCCATTCGGAGGCGATGCCGCGCCCGGCAGCAAGGCTGACGCCCAGCCATTCATCCCCAGCCATCAAGCCAGCCGCCTGTGCGGCACCGCCGCTGAGCACCGTTTTGATCTTCACTGCGCCGCCTGCGTCCTCGCTGCGTAGGCCCAAGCGCTGCGCCAGCGCGGCTGGCTCTTCATGTACTTCCAGGCCCTGGCCGCTTAACAAGGCTTTTAGGGGTAATTCACGGGTGCTGTGCACCCAGGCTTGGATTTCGCCAGTCCATGGACGGCCCGACAGTTCGCGCAACACTGCAAGCAAATCCTCTTGCGACATCGGACCCCCTGCACACCGACTCCATAGCCCGCGCATGACCGCGTCCAGGGTGGTTTTACCTTCCGCGCGCAGCTTTAAATCCAGGCACAAGGCCACCAGGGCGCCTTTGCTGTAGTAGCTGACCGTCAAGTTGGGCGTATTCTCGTCCGGGCGGTAGTATTTGATCCAGGCATCAAAACTTGCCTGCGCCACACTTTGCACCAGGCGTCCTGGGGTTTGGGCCACCTGATTGATAGTCTTAGCCAGCAGCTTGACGTAAGTAGCGTCATCGATCAGCCTGGCGCGGCGCAGCAGCAAGTCATCGTAGTAGCTGGTGAAGCCTTCAAAAAACCAGAGCAGATCGGTGTAGTTTTCTTGCGTGTAGTCGTAACGCGCAAACGCGGCGGGCCGCAAACGTTTAACGTTCCAGGTGTGGAAATACTCATGGCTTATCAGCCCGAGCAAGGTGGTGTAGCCCTCGCTGGTCTTGGCATCGCCCAGACGCGGCAGATCGCGCCGATTGGCGATCAAGGCGGTGGAATTACGGTGCTCCAGACCACCGTAGCTCTCATCGACGGCATGCAGCATAAACACATAGCGTGCAAAAGGAACCCGCTTAGCCAAGCCCTTAGCGGGAGCGGCGCCCGGTGCATGCCAAAAGCAGATCTGGGTTTCGCAAATTTTCTGCGCGTCGCGCAACAGGCGTTCGCCGTCCATCGATGGCAAGGCACCGGCGACGACAAAGCGGTGCGGCACGCCGCAGGCCATGAATTCACCACTCCAAAACCTGCCCATTTC
>CAMBFO010000164.1 GCA_945865675.1 Comamonas sp. lk | reverse complement strand
TGAAAATCCGAAAAGCCTGGAAGGTGCGCGTTGCAGGGTTCTGACCCGGCTCGCGGGTCTTGACTGTGTCAGCCACGAGTTGGGCAAGCTCGGTGGTTGTTTCAATCGGTCCGTGTTCCTGCCGGCGAGCGACAATCGCCTTTGCAATCGGGCCAGCAAACCGCTCTTCGCCATAGTCACGTATCACCTCCGTTATCGTTTCGACGCTGGCGTCCCTTAGCCATTGCGCCACACTTTGTCCGCATGTGGTGTCCATGCGCATATCCAAGGGACCCTCAAAGCGGAAACTAAATCCGCGTGCGGGAGTGTCAATTTGCGGTGAGCTCACGCCCAGGTCCATCAAAATACCCGACGCACTGGCCGCTGGCATATCAGCGATGTGGGAAAAACTTTGTTGGCGGATGGAAAAGCGCGCGTCCTGGAGGCTGGTCGCTTGGGCGACGGCTTGCGGGTCTCGATCGAAAGCCAGTACGCGCCCACTGGGGGATAAGCGCGTCAACAGTAAACGGCTATGGCCGCCACGGCCAAAGGTGGCATCGACGTACAGGCCGTCTTGCGGCCTGCGGTCCGAGGGGTCCGCGGGCGTCAAAAGCGCGTCAACCGCTTCTGTAAGCAAAACAGTGGTGTGTTGCGCAACCGCGTCCATGGGCGCGCTCAGAAGGAAAAGTCTTTGAATACGTCAGGCATTTGCGCTTGCATTGCCTCGGCTTCCTGCGTTTCGTAGGCCACTTTGTCCCAGAGTTCGAAGTGGTTGCCCATGCCCAGCAGGACCGTGTCTTTAACGATGCCTGCGCCTTGGCGCAGTTCCGGAGAAATGAGGATGCGCCCCGTGCTGTCAAGCTCCACATCCATGGCATTGCCCAGAAAAATCCGTTTCCACCATTGCGCTGACATGGGCAGGGCGGAAATCCGGTCACGGAACAAGTCCCACTCGGGGCGCGGGAAGACCATCAAGCAGCCATGCGGGTGTTTGGTGATGGTGAGCAGGCCTTGCGCGGTTGCGCTCAGGACGTCGCGGTGCCGCGTCGGCACGGACAGGCGCCCTTTGCCGTCGAGCGTGAGCGAAGAAGCACCTTGAAAAACCACAAAAACCTCTTTTTCCAACCGAACGAGTGAAAGGCCCTATTTTTGGCACTTTCCTCCACTTATTTGCACTTAATTGCACTTTACCAGCAAATTCGTGTTGGGGACAAGGTTTTTGTAAGTTTTTTCCAATGAAATCAAAGACTTAGAACCTGATCTGCGTCTAAAAAACGCATAAAAGACGTTCTAAATTAAGTACTTAGCAATTGCATTGCAAGTAACGGGTGAATAGTTTTTGGGGTGCGGCGTTTTGTTTTTGCCGCTTAACGCTGATGGCGTTTGGAAAGATGGGCGCGACTGGGCGTCCTTACCCGGGCCCACGAAGCGGCTTTAATCGCCGAACATCTTTTGTTTAAGCTCGCGGCGCTGCTGCGCTTCCAGCGACAGCGTGGCCGTGGGCCGGGCCAGCAAGCGGCCTATGCCGATGGCCTCGCCGGTTTCATCGCAATAGCCGTAATCACCGGCATCAATACGGGTAATCGATTGCTCGATTTTTTTGAGCAATTTGCGTTCGCGGTCCCGGGTGCGCAACTCCAGGGCGTGTTCCTCTTCGATGGTGGCCCGGTCGGTGGGGTCTGGCACCACCGAGGTGTCTTCGCGCAAATGCTCGGTGGTTTCACCGGCATTGCTAAGGATCTCGCGCTTGAGCGCTACCAGTTTGAGCCGGAAGGCAGCCATTTGCACATCGTTCATGTACTCGGAATCGGGCATGGCCTGCAATTCGGCGTCGCTCAATTGGTCCACTGGCTTGGTCTTCCAGTTATTGGCCAATTTAGGGTCTTTCTTGACCGGCGCTGGAATGACGGGCGCAACCGGCTCTGCTTCGTAGGCGTGGCCGAAGCTGGCCTTGGCTGCGGTGGAGGCAACCGATTGGGCCATAGAAGGAACCGTCAATTGCGCCAGACGCGACGAAGGCCTGCCAGATTTCACCGGCACCGCGGCCGGATCATTGCTGGGCTGCGTTGGCACTTTGGGCGCCACCGGCGCAGCCACACTTGCGGGCGCGGGCGCCGCTTTGCCTACCGCTGGCGCTTTGCTTGCCGGTTTTACCGTGGCCGCCGGGGCTTTGGATGCGGCTGCGGTGCTGGGAGCAGATTTTTTTGCAGCCGGTGCTGCGGCTTTGGACGCCGGTGCCGGTGTGGTTTTTTTGGTGGGGGTAGTCACAGTTTTTTTCGGGGCTGACGCGCTGGTCTTAGCCTGTGTTGGAGAGATCGATTTCGGCGCTACAGCCGGTTTTTTGGCGGCTGCGACGGGGGTCTTGGCGGTCTTGGCCGCGCTGGGCTTGGCCGCGGGCACGTGCTTGGCTGCCGTGCTGGGCTTGGCGTTCTTGGTGCTGGTGGCGTTCAATTCGTGTCTCCTAATAGAAACCCATGGGCCCCGGTTGCGGGAAGTTCAGCTAGTGACCCGCCCCGCCGGGCTGCCTCCTTGTTCGGCGCGCGAGTGTACAGGCAAGTCAAGACCGCTTGTCCTAAGCCGGTAGGCGGTTGTAAAAATGCTCAGACCAGGGACTGCTCCATGCCTTGCAACAAGATGTCTTTGGGCAAATCGATACCAATAAACACCAGTTTGCTGGACTTGACTTCGTCAGCACGCCATGCAGGACCCAGATCGCTGCCCATTAACTGGTGCACGCCTTGGAAGATGACTTTACGCTCACTGCCTTGCATAAATAAGACACCTTTGTAGCGCAACATACGCGGGCCGTAAATATTGACGATAGCTCCTAGAAAGTCTTCCAGTTTGCCCGGGTCAAAAGGCCGCTCGGACCTGAACACAAAGCTTTTGACATCGTCATCGACATGGTGGTGGTGGCCATGGTGCGCCTCGTGGGCGTGGGAAGGGTGGTCGCAATCAGGGCCATGCGTGTGGGCCGCAGCGTCGTGTCCGTGGTCATGGTCATGGTGTTCATGCCCATGCCCCTGGTCGCCGCCGCTCAGAAACTCTGGGTCAATGTCCAAGGTGGCGTTGAGGTTAAAGCCGTGCAAATCGAGCACATTTTGAATGTCCATCGCGCCAAAGTGCGCAATGTGCCGGGGCGCGCGCGGGTTCATGTGTTGCAGGCGGTGGGTCAGTGCACTCAAGGCGTCGGCGCTGACCAGGTCGGATTTGCTGATAAAAATCTGGTCCGCGAAACCCACCTGGCGCCGGGCTTCCTGGCGTTCGTTGAGCTGCTCGGGCGCGTGTTTGGCATCCACCAGGGTCAGGATGGCGTCCAGCAGGTAGGACTCGGCCACCTCGTCGTCCATAAAAAAGGTTTGCGCCACCGGGCCGGGGTCGGCCAGGCCGGTGGTTTCGATGACGACGCGGTCAAAGTCCAGTTCGCCTTTGCGCTTTTTCTCTGCCAAGTCTTGCAAGGTGGTGCGCAAGTCTTCGCGGATCGTGCAGCAAACGCAGCCATTGCTCATCTGGATGATTTGTTCCTGGGTGTCGCTGACCAAAATATCGCTGTCGATGTTTTCCTCACCGAATTCGTTTTCGATGACGGCGATTTTTTGGCCGTGCGCCTCGGTCAGTATGCGTTTGAGCAA
>CAMBFO010000163.1 GCA_945865675.1 Comamonas sp. lk | reverse complement strand
CATATGAAGGCCAAGCGACTTTTCTACGATAAAGCGGTTTTGCCGGACGGCGGGGTGGTTGAAATGACGATCTGGCAGCTACCGGCACCGTCTGCAGAAAGGCCGCATGGGCTGAAATACAGTTTGTTTTATGGGCGCGATGGGGAACGTATCGTGGGATATGACAACGAACGGGGCAAGGGTGACCACAAACACCTGGGTGTCACGCAGATGCCCTATCCGTTTGTCAATATGGAGAAATTGGTGGCTGATTTTCTGGCCGATGTAGAAAGGGCGACACATGGGAACGACACCTAAAGTGCAGGTCAACGTGGACAGCTTGGCCGCTATGGGCAAGCGCTTTAGCCAAGCATGGGGCCGTGCCGTCAAGGGCGAACAGAGCGAGGAGACGCACATCACCTTTTTGGATGTGCAGACCATGCTGGAAACGCTGTCTCCGCGTCGGCTAGACATGCTGCGCCACGTCCGCCAGCACGGTGCCAGCAACGTGCGCGAACTCGCGCAAGCGCTGGGGCGCGATTACAAAAATGTTCACCAAGATGTTGCCATACTGGAAGCCACGGGCTTGCTGTTGCGTGATGGCCGCAAGCTGTCTGCGCCTTGGGACGAATTGCAAGCGAATGTTTCTTTGCTGCCCTTGTAGCACTCTGTCGTCCGCGCTACGGTTTCCGCCGACGCCGCCACTGAATCACCCGCCCTTCCCCCGCCGGACCTGGCGAATCAACTCCAATAAATGGCGGTAAAAGCTGCGAATAAGCAGTCGAGAGCCTACTGATTTTGACAAGGGATTGGCTTAAGACCCCAATCCACGACAATCCCCCCATGCCCCACCCCAGCCCCAGCACCGCGCTGTTTTCCGCGCAGCATTTATCCAAGCGCTTTGGCGCTAACACTGTGGTCGATGACCTGTCTTTTGAGATTGCACCAGGCGAATGCCTGGGGGTGATCGGGCCCAATGGGGCGGGCAAAACGACTACGGTGCGCATGTGCTTGGGGCTGACGGCGCCTGATGGCGGCAGCATCAGCGCGCTGGGCCTGCAGATGCCGCGCGATGCGCTGGCCATCAAGGCGCAAATCGGGGTGGTGACGCAGCTCGATACGCTGGATCCGGACTTCAATTGTGAAGAAAACCTGCTGGTCTATGGCCGCTATTTCGGACTGAAGGACCGCGAGATTCAAAAGCGCATACCGGCCCTGCTGGAGTTTGCCTCGCTAACCAGCAAGGCCAAGGCCAAACCGGGCGAGTTGTCGGGTGGTATGAAGCGGCGTCTGAGCCTGGCGCGCGCGCTGGTGAACGACCCCAAGCTGTTGGTGCTGGACGAGCCCACCACCGGCCTGGACCCGCAGGCCCGGCATCTGATGTGGGAGCGCCTGCAAGCGCTCTTGCAACAAGGTAAATCGATATTGCTGACCACCCACTTTATGGACGAGGCCGAGCGCCTGTGCTCGCGGCTCTTGGTGCTAGACCATGGCAAAAAAATTGCCGAAGGCAAGCCACGCGATTTGATCGCCCAGCATCTGGAGCCCGACGTGGTGGAAGTGTTTGGCGTGGGCGCGCTGCAAGTGCGCGAAGGCCCGCTGCGCGCTTTGGCCGCGCGGATAGAGGTGAGTGGCGAGACGGTGTTTTTCTACACCGAACAGGCCGGCGCGCTTTTGCAAGCCCTGGCGGCCCATCCGCAGTTGCGCACCCTGCACCGCCCGGCCAACCTGGAAGATTTGTTCCTGAAACTGACCGGACGCCAGATCCGCGAGGACGCTTGATATGCCCGATTCCCCCGCCTTCTCCCCCCAAATCCAAAGCCCCTGGCGCGCACCGCGCTTGAGCCTGCGCTTTTGGCCGGTGTTTCAACGCAATTTGCTGGTCTGGCGCAAGCTGGCGATTCCCAGCCTCTTGGGCAATATCGCTGAGCCGCTGATGTGGCTGGTGGCTTTTGGCTACGGCATGGGCGCGCTGGTGGGGCAGCTCACCATTGACGGGCAACCGGTGCCCTACATCTTGTTCCTAGCCAGCGGCAGCATCTGCATGAGCGCGATGAACGCCGCGTCCTTTGAGGCGCTGTATTCGGCCTTCTCGCGCATGCATGTGCAAAAGACCTGGGACGGCATCATGAACGCGCCGGTGGGCCTGGACGACATCGTGCTAGCCGAAATGCTGTGGGCGGCTTTTAAGGCCTTGTTTACCGTGACGGCGATTTTGGGCGTGATGCTAGCCCTGCAAATCAGCCACAGCCCCAAGCTGCTGGTGGCCTGGCCGGTGTTGCTCGGTGTGGGCATTACCTTTAGCTCGATGGCGCTGGTGTTTAACGCGCTGGCCAAGGGCTATGACTTTTTTACCTATTACTTCACACTCTTTCTCACGCCCACCATGTTTTTAGGCGGTGTATTTTTTCCCTTGGAGCAATTGCCGCCTTTGGTGCGCGCGGTGGCCGACTGGCTGCCGCTGGCCAATGCGGTAGCGCTGGTGCGGCCTTTGTTTATGGACCAGTGGCCTAGCAATGTGCTGCACCACGGTGGCGTGCTTGTGGCCTATGCAGTCGTGTCGTTTTGGTTGGCGCTGGCGCTCACCCGCAAACGCTTCGGTCAATAGGCCTAGGCCGCTCTTAGCATCCCCAGATGGGTGCAAAGATGAGGCCATTTGTTCGCCGTGCGGCCTAGGGTACATACGGTAGGCGTTTGCTAGCCGCGCAGCTCGGTACGTAGGGCGCTGGCTAGCGCTTCATAGTCCGCCGCGCTGTTATATAACTGCCCGCAAACTCTGAGATAGTAGGCGCCCGCACACGTCGTTATCGCACTTTCAACCCGATACACATCCCCCAAGCGCTTTTGCAAGGCCGCGCAGGCGGCGCGACCACCTTCCATGTGGGGTAATGGCACCAAGCCCATGGCGATGGCATCGGGCGCCAGAGTGTCTTTTGAAAGGCCTAAGGCAGACAGCACCAATTCACGCCCGTAACGCATGCGTTCTTGGTTCGCCGCTCGCACACGCTGCCAGCCGATGCGCTTGAAAAAATCAATTGCTGCAGGCGCAGCCAACCAGGCGCTGACATCCACCGTGCCCAGCATGTCCCAGGGCGCGGGATAGCCCTCAGCATCGCGCCAAGAAACAATGAGCGGACGCATGCGCGCCTGCCAACGCGGCGCAATGCGGTACACCGCGCTGCCCAAAGGCGCACACACCCATTTGTGCAAATTTCCAAACCAAAAATCGGCATCCAAGCGATCCAAATCGAGGTCCAATTGCCCAGGCGCATGGGAGGCATCCACGGCGATCGCAATACCTTTGGACCGACACAAATCCGCAAGTTGCTGCACCGGGAGTATGCGTGCCGTGGCCGACGTAATATGGTCCACCACCAGCAAGCGGGTACGCGAATTGATCGCCGCCTCGACACGGGCCACGATGTGCGCGGCATCATCTTCCATGGGAATGGCAACTTCCCGCAAAACTCCGCCTGCGCTGGCCAATGCCCTTTGCACGGCGTACACCACGGCGCCGTATTCTTGGTCGAGCACAATGGCCTCGTCGCCCCGCTGAAATGGAAATCCGCGCAAGGTAGTGCTGGCCGCTTCGCTAGCGTTGCGCACCAGGGCGATCTGTTCGGGCTGCTGACCTAAAAATGCTGCAATTTGTGCGCGCGCAGCGGCCACTCGGTCTTGCGCTTCGCGGGCAAAAAAGCGCACCGGGTTTTGTTGTACCTGGTCCTGCACTGCACGCTGAATT
>CAMBFO010000162.1 GCA_945865675.1 Comamonas sp. lk | reverse complement strand
CCCATGCGCTTGAGGCTTTGGTCTAGGCTGGCCAGCATGTATTTGCGCGAACCGCCACCTTGGCCATAGGGGCCTGGCCACATATCCCAGCCGGCCTTGCTCGAAATCAGCAACTCGTCGCGGTAGGGCTTGAAATCGCGCCGCATGTGCTCGCCAAAATTGGTTTCAGCGCTGCCATAGGGGGGGCCGTAGTTGTTGGCCAAATCGAAGTGCGTGATACCCAAGTCAAAGGCCGTGCGCAGCATGACGCGCTGGGTTTGGAAGGGCGTGGTATCGCCAAAGTTATGCCATAAACCTAAGGAAATTGCGGGCAGCTTCAGGCCGCTTAGGCCGCAAGTGCGGTAAGGCATGCGGTCTACATAGCGCTGCGGATCGGCTTGGTAGGTCATAGCGGGTTCGCTGACGAACTCAGTTGGAAAAGGCCGCAATACCGGTCATGGCCCGGCCCAGGATCAGGGCGTGGATATCGTGCGTGCCTTCGTAGGTGTTGACTACTTCCAGGTTTACCAAATGGCGGGCCACGCCAAACTCGTCGCTGATGCCATTGCCACCCATCATGTCACGCGCCAGGCGGGCGATGTCCAGCGCCTTGCCGCAGGAGTTGCGCTTCAGGATAGAGGTGACTTCCACGCTGGCCGTGCCCTCGTCCTTCATTCGGCCCAGGCGCAGACAGCCTTGCAGGCCCAGGGCGATTTCGGTTTGCATATCGGCCAGTTTTTTCTGGATCAGCTGGTTGGCAGCCAGTGGGCGGCCAAATTGCTGGCGGTCCAAGGTGTATTGGCGGGCGCGGTGCCAGCAGTCTTCGGCAGCGCCTAAAGCGCCCCAGGCGATGCCGTAGCGCGCGCTATTGAGGCAAGTAAACGGCCCTTTGAGGCCCCGTACTTCAGGGAAGGCGTTTTCTTCCGGGCAGAACACGCCGTCCATCACGATCTCGCCGGTGATGCTGGCACGCAGGCCCACTTTGCCGTGGATTGCCGGTGCAGAAAGGCCGACCATGCCTTTTTCCAAAATAAAGCCGCGAATTGGGCCCACAGCGCCGCTTTCGCTGACTTCTTTGGCCCAGACCACAAACACATCGGCAATCGGGCTGTTGCTGATCCACATCTTGGCGCCGCTGAGCTGATAGCCGCCGGCTACTTTTTGCGCGCGCGTCACCATGCTTTGGGGGTCCGAGCCGTGGTTGGGCTCGGTCAGGCCAAAGCAGCCGATCAAAGCGCCGGTGGCCAGCTTGGGCAGGTATTTTTGGCGCTGCGCCTCGGTGCCGAATTCAAAAATCGGCAGCATCACCAGCGAGCTTTGCACGCTCATCATCGAGCGGTAACCGCTGTCTACCCGCTCCACTTCGCGGGCGATCAGGCCATAGGCTACGTAATTGAGGGCTGGGCCGCCATAGGCTTCAGGAATCGTCGGCCCCAGCAGGCCCAGCTCGCCCATTTCGCGGAAGATGGCCGGGTCCGTGGTTTCATGGCGAAAGGCTTGCGTCACGCGGGTTTGCAGTTTGTCCTGGCAATACGCGGCGGCGGCATCGCGCACCATGCGCTCTTCGTCACTGAGCTGTGCATCCAGCAAAAACGGGTCGTTCCAGAGAAAAGTGGCATGTGCCATGCGGGCTCCAAAAGGGGATAAACCCGATGCTAACGGGCAGCGAGAGGCCGGAATTATCCCTTGGCGACTTATTGCAGGCTGATCTTGCCGTACCAGGCCTTGGTTTGGCTATGGGTGTTGTCGCTGTCGGTCATGATGCCTATGCCCACCAGATGGCCTGGCGCTTCGCCAAAGGCTGCTTCGAAATCCGCGCGGATGTCGCGCTCGTAGTTGCGCCATTGGCGCAGTCCTTGGCCACCTGATTCGATGACGATTTTGCGTATTCGGTCGGTGCGCGCGTTGTGGATGATGCTGCCCACTGGGCGCTTGTTACACCAGACGTACATCAAAGTCGCATAAGGCATTTCGTTGCCGGTTACCAAACGCGTGAGTTCATTGAGTGCCGCGTCTTTGGCCGAGAAGTTGCCCCGGTCCCCTTCAAAAGCCAGCACCAGACGCACTGGCGAGTCATCGCCCTGACGTGTCCCCAGGTCCGATCCTTCTATGAGGGCGGGCACCAGCCAGGAAAAATGCACTTGCCCGAGGGCATCGGGGCTGATATTCAAAGTCGTACGCAGCATGCTGGCTGATGCATTGGCCTGTGCCCGCAATGCCTTGCGCTGCCCTTGGGCATCGATCGGCGCTTGTGGGTCTAGGCTGTAGCGTGTGGGCTCTTTGGTGGGCAATAGCATGCCTTCCCACCGGCTCATTGCAGCACTGTCCCAACTATTTCGCCCTGGTGGGTCTACCGTGGGGCTCGCCAGATGTTGGGGTGCGGCGCAGCCGAGCAGAAGGCCCAATAAGAGCATGGCCAAGAAGGCCCGCAATAGGCCTTGGGTGATGGATGGGTGGGTGAACCGCAAAGGCGCAAACGCTGCCATTATTCAACGTCGGCACCACTTGGGGCCGCAAAGTTAAAGATGTGCGCCATTGTGGCGCATCCCTGTGGCAGCGGGGAGTTCAGCGTAGCGGCATGCTCAGGCTCAGGCCCAGCATCCAGTTTTGGGGCATCGCGGGTTCATAGCTTTGGGGCGGGTTCGCGGTTTGGTTGACCAGAACGGAGCCAACGTAGCGCGCATCACTGAGGTTATTTAGGCGCCCGTACAGGGTCACAAGCCCATGATTCCAGGCCCAGCGCTGGCTGAGCGCCAGATTGAAAACGCTGCGTCCATCGGCAGACTCGGTGTTCAGGTCATTGGCAAAAATGCGCCCGGCTTGCTGCCACTCCAAGGCCATGCGAGTGCCTAACGCCGACTTGTTTTTGGCATCGAAAGCTTCGCTAGACCATGCAATTTCCGCGAAGGTAGAACTGTCAGGGATGCCCGGTATTTTGTTGCCTGTGGGAATAGCCGTGCCTGCGTTAAACGCTTGCGAATACTTTGCATTTATGGCAGATGCCGAAATATTGGCTGAAATATGCTCGCTCAATTGCGTGCGTGCTGCAATCTCCCAGCCAGTGCGCGATGTGCCAGGGGCGTTTTGAAAGGAGGTTCTGCCCGCGTTGCTCAAAAGCACCACGATCTCATCGCTGGTATCAATTTGATACAAAGCAAGGTCAACACGGGATTTGCGATCGGGCACCCACTTGGCGCCTATTTCATAGTGTTTACTGCTTGCGGCCTTGACATCGGTGTTAAAGCTATTGACGAATGTCGCTGTCGTTTTTCCTGAATAGGCCATTTCCGCCAAGGTAGGGCTTTCGAAGCCTTGGCCGTAATTGGCATAAATATTCAAGGCCGCGTTTGCATGCCAGGTTAGGCCCAACACGGGACTGGTGGCGCTGAAATTGGCGGTGCCTGAACCATCTTTGTCGGTGTTTGTCGCAGGGATGTAGTCATTGCTGTTGAAGGTGACATTGCTTTGGCGTACCCCCCCCACCAGAGAAATTTGCTCAGATACATGGGCAGTTGCCTGTACAAAAAAGTCGTTGTTTTGCGCTGCGTTGTCTTCATCGCGAGTCAGCGGACCCGGCCTTTTTTCCCCCAGCAAGCTGGCTCCTCCTTGTCTGCGCTCCGATGACTTGTCGAACTCATAGCCAGCGGCCCACTCGATAGGGGTAGCCTGCCATTGGCTGCGTCCGTTGTATTGCAGGCCCGTGCCGTAATACGTGCGGTTCAAGCCTACCCAAGTGGTGCTGGCCAGGTATTGCAAGTTTTCTCGTGTGCCGTAATAGGCGCGTGCCGTTACAGCGTTGTCTGCGTTGACCGC
>CAMBFO010000161.1 GCA_945865675.1 Comamonas sp. lk | reverse complement strand
GCACGGTCACCATTGAGGACGTGGTGCACAGCGTCGACCCGGGGCGGACCTTGTTCATACCCGGTAACGCCCGACACCAGATCAACAACGTGGATGCAGAAGATCTGCTGATTCTGTATGCGTTTGCCGTCAGCGATTTCAGCAAGATTGAGTATCACTTCTGAGCGCGCCTGTTTTGGCGGCAAGGCGTCGGTTGCGCCAGCGCCACGCATTCAGGTGACGTTCAACCTGTCCGCCGCGGACTTGAGATGACCTTTGGCCTGAACCAAGGCACCGGCCTTACCCAAACCAAAGGCGGGCATATTGGCATACACACTTTCATAAGACCCGGGGCCGGCCTTGTAGGTTTCGTGCCAAATGCCCACCGTGCCGTCCGTTCCGACAGCCTTGTTAAACGCCTGCCAAGCCGGCAGATGGGCCGCGTCTTTGTTCTTGGCGTAGTCCATCAGCTGCTCGATAGACCGCCAATACTGAACCAATATGATGGTGCGCGAGAACCACATTTCATGGTGCAGCAGCCCCAACTCCGGTTGGGTGTACAACTCTTTCAGCATCTTTGGCATGGCGCCAAAGACCGGCAATAGTTTATGCAGCATCCAGGGTTTATTGATACGCATACCAATCAAAAACACAACAAACTCGCCCTCTATTTTTGCCGTCATGCGGTCTTTGTAAATCATCGTCGGCCCTATCAAAAGTGAATTGCACAGCTCGAGATCTGCGGCGCGCGCTTTGCCCCAATTCGCCAGATAAACCGCCGGCCTAGCCGGTATTTTCTAGGATGCCACACCCAAGGCGCGCCAACGGTCATAGGCTACGCCATCGCGCTCCACCGGCAACTGTTGCTTGGCGCGCAGGTAGTGGTGGGTGTAGACGTCCAAATACCGCTCCAAGGTCGCGCCCGCCTGCCCTTCGCCAGCCAACTCCAAACACAAGGCTGCGACCTCGCTGGTACAAAAGTGGTCATCGCGGCGCGAGCGGCGCAGCTGGTAACGCGATAGCTGCGATGGCTCCAGGCTCAGTACGGGAAATCGATCGAGATACGGGCTTTTACGGAACATCTTGCGTGCCTCGGCCCAGGTGGCATCCAACAGAATGAACAGGGGGCGGGTCGCGTTGTGTGAGCGATCTGGTTGCGCCGATACCGTGTGCACCAGGCGTTGCGCGGGCACATACTCCCCTGGAAACACCACATAAGGCTGCCACTGCGGGTCGGTCAACAGGGCAAGCAAGGCGGGATCGGTCTCGGTACGGGCCCAGCCAAAGGCAAAGGTATCAACCACGACATCGGCAACCAGCCAGCCGGTGTTGCTCGGCTTGAGCGGCTCAATATCCGCCATCATCAAGCACATTCCGGCTCGGGTGGAAAGGCTGGGGCGCAAGTCGCACATACAGTGGCTGGGCACCAAGCGGCACCCGGCGCAGCGCTCACCCTTGATGCCACCGCGCGCGAGAAAGGGCTTGGTGCTGCGCGCCAACCGCGCCGTGCGCAAGCGCGCAACGGCATGGGGCGGGGATGAAACAAGGGACACGATTCGAAGGGTACACGTATGCCGAATGCTTGCCGAGCGCCACCCATAATGGAACCGTGTTTACGCCGCCATTTTTCTGCTGACTTACACCGAGTAACCCCCATGTACAAATTAGTGGCCTTTGATGCCTACGGCACGCTGTTTGACGTGTATTCCATGGGCCAGTTGGCCGAGGAACTTTTCCCCGGTAATGGCCAAGCTTTGGCGCTGATGTGGCGTGACCGGCAAATTGAATACACCCGCCTGGTCACCATGAGCGATCCCAACCCCGAGGGCAGTCGGCACTACCTGCCGTTTTGGGAATTGACGGTGCGCTCCTTGCGCTACTGCTGCAAACGCCTGCACCTGCCGCTGAGTGCGGGCAATGAGCAGCGCCTGATGGACCAGTACGCCAAGCTCACCGGATTTGCCGACAGTTTGGAAGTCCTGCGATCTATCAAGACCCAAGGCTTATCAACGGCCATTTTGTCCAACGGAAGTCGGGAGATGCTTTCCACTGTGGTTACCGCGAATGGCTTGGCCCCTTACTTGGATAAGGTCGTCACCGTGGAGGATGTGCGGCTATTCAAAACTGCGCCGCAAGCTTACGAGTTGCTGCTGAAAAACTTCCCCGTGGTGAAAGAAGAAATACTGTTTGTCTCCAGTAACGCATGGGATGCACTGGCGGCGAAATGGTTTGGATTGGATGTGTTTTGGGTGAACCGGCTGGGGCATCCGTTTGAGGAGATTGGCGAAAGCCCCAACTTTGAAGGGACGTCCCTGACGGAAGTGTTGGCGGTTCTGAACCCGTCGGCAGTACAAAAAGAAACACCGTAGTACCTTGCGAAACTACGGTGTAAATCTGGTGGCCTGGGGCGGAATCGAACCACCGACACAAGGATTTTCAATCCTCTGCTCTACCGACTGAGCTACCGGGCCAGAGGCGGGATTGTAACTGGCGTGAGTCTGGGTTTTCCTGGGCTATTTGCGGCAGCGCTAGAGCATCATGTCTTTGGCTCGAAAATATTTACGCGCATACGCCACCAACTGGCCATCCGAGGGGTGATCCACGGTCTCCACGCCGACCAATCTGGGAACCAGGGCATGGTCGTGAGCGTGGATGTGTTTCACCAGGTGCAGCTTGGCCTGGGCGGGGCCGACAACCAAAATCTCGTGCGCCCCTGCCAGGGCCTGTGCCACGCGGTGGTAGTAGTCCTTGTCTTCGGGCAGTCGGCCGTCACCGAGGGTTCCAGCCGTAGAGTGCAACTTGTGGTGCGGGTGGTGGGGCTGAAGTGGATGACGTGGGCTTGCACATGGTCGATCCAGACAACGGCGTGGTAATGGGACATAGAGGCGGTTCCTGCATTTGGCGATAGAGCAAAAGTGCTTGCCCCGATTGTGGTTCGCCGCTGCGCGCTTGTGCGCTTGTCCCGAGCGCAAAACGCGTTTGCATGACCTGGATCAAACCATATGCAGGCCAGCGCGCCGCCCCGGTCGGGGCAAGGTCATAGAGCCGATTCCCAATCTAACTGCTAGACTCTCCGGCGAAATTCCCCCCCTCACAACTGAAAGGTGCCACCCATGAAAAATGTATCGTCCAAATCCGCAGCGTTGTTGGGCCTCGTACTTACAGCGTTTGGGGGCGTCGCCCAGGCGCAATCGAAAGACTTTCTCAGTAATCCCTACCTTGAAGTTGGGTACATGCCTTGGAGCTACACAGAAGCTTACTCCGGCAAAACCTACACATGGGATAACGGCGGAGCTGTTCGCCTAATTTTTGGTATGGATGTTCATGACAATGTGGCGGTAGAGGCCCTGTACGCGACCGATGTAACGGACCCGACGGTCACCATTGGAACTTACAGCTCGTCCGCAAATTGGGCCTCTACATACGGTGTGTATGCCAAACCCAATATTGACGTGGCCAAAGATGTCAACCTTTTTGCCCGCGTAGGCTACGCGATGACTTCATTAACAGCTTCCCCCACATCAACCCGTAGCCGTACGTTGTCGAGCGACTCGATGTCTTATGGGCTAGGCGCTAGCTACAAAATCAACAAATCAATCAGCATCAATGGCGATTACATGGTTTATTACCAAGGCAGCCCCAGCGTTGTGAGTGGTTACACCATAGGGCTCGGTTTTAACTTCTGATCTGTACCCGCGGAGCAGTCGCAGACTGCTCCGCGCTGAGAAGCTTTACTGAGCGATGCGGGTACCATCCCCGCATGTTCAGTTACCGCCACGCCTTCCACGCAGGCAACCACGCCGATGTACTCAAGCACACCGTTTTGCTGGCCGTGCTCAAGCACATGGCGCAAAAAGACACACCGTTTACCGTTCTAGACACCCACGCCGGGGCGGGCCTGTACCGCCTCGATGGCGATTACGC
>CAMBFO010000160.1 GCA_945865675.1 Comamonas sp. lk | reverse complement strand
CTGGGCCAAACGCGCCGTCACCCGCAACACCATCAAGCGCCAGATTTACCACGTGAGCCTGCTTTTTGAAACGCAACTTGCCCCCGGCGCCCATGTGGTGCGGCTGCGCAGCGCGTTTGACACCAAGCAGTTCCCCAGTGCTACTTCGGCCCCTTTGCGCGCCGCGCTGCGCCAAGAGCTCATTGGCCTGTTCGGGCTGGCGGGCCACGCAACTCTGCCAGCCAGCCCATGATGCAAACCCTGCTCATCGGCCTGGTCAAAGGCTATCGTTTGCTGCTCAGCCCCTGGTTGGGAAGTGCCTGCCGGTTTGAGCCGACCTGCTCCCGCTACGCGCTAGGGGCTTTAGAAAGCCATGGCGCCGGCATCGGCACCTACCTGACAATCGCCCGTCTTGCGCGCTGCCACCCCTGGTGCGCCGGCGGGCTGGACCCGGTTCCCGAAGATAAACCCCGGCTTTTTAGCCGCCTGATTTCCCCCTCTTCTGAAAAGAAACCCTCATGAACGATATACGCCGCACTATTTTGTGGGTGATTTTTGGCTTTTCCATGGTGCTGCTGTGGGACAAATGGCAGATTCACAATGGCAACGCACCGACGTTTTTCCCCGGTCCACCCAGCGCAGTCAGCACGGCTGCGCCTGACGCTGCCAAAGCAGCCGCCTCCGATGCCAGCGTGCCCGGTTCTGTGCCGGTGGCTGCAGCACCGGCAACTGCCAATGCCCCAGCGAAGCTGGAGTCTGGCCCGCTTGCGCGCGGCGAACGCATCCGCGTGATCACCGATGTGTTGTCGCTAGAGTTTGACACCTTGGGCGGCACCTTGGTGGGCTCAGAATTCCTGAAATACGGCGAGTCCGGTGACAAGAACAAGGCTTTCAGGCTGCTCGATGACAGCAAAGAGCGCATTTACTTGGCCCAGTCCGGCGTGGTGGCGGGCGCGGTGCCGGGCAACTTCCCGACGCACAAAACGCCCATGGCTTTTTCCGGCGCGACGCAACTCAAAGACGGGCAGGACAGTCTGCAGCTCACTTTCAGCTCAGCCGATGTAGGCGGTATCAGCGTGGTCAAAACCTACACGCTGCACCGGGGCTCTTATGCCGTCCAAGTCAACCACGCGCTGAGCAACCATTCGGACGCCCCCATCGCGCCGCAGCTGTATTTGCAACTGCTACGTGATGGCAACAAACCGGCGGGCGAGTCGTCTTTCTACTCCACCTTCACCGGCCCTGCGGTCTATACCGAGGCCAAGAAATACCAGAAGGTGGAATTTGCCGACATCAAAAAGAAAAATGCGGAATATGAAAAGCAGGCCAGCAATGGCTATATCGCCATGGTGCAGCATTACTTTGCCAGCGCTTGGATACTGCCCGAGGGCGTGAGCCGCACCATTTCGCTTGACGGCGTGGACATGCCTGGCACCTTGGCAGACTGCTGCTACCGCGCAGCCATGGTAGCGCCTGTCGAGGCGATTGCACCAGGCACCAGCCGCAGTATCGCGGCCACGCTGTTTGTCGGCCCGCAGGAAGAAAAAATGCTCGAGGCGCTGACGCCGGGTCTGGAGCTGCTCAAAGATTACGGCTGGCTCACCATCCTGTCCAAGCCCCTGTACTGGTTGCTCGACCGTTTGCATGGCGTGCTGCAAAACTGGGGCTGGGCGATTGTTGCCTTGGTATTGCTGCTCAAAATCGCGTTCTATTGGCTCAACGCCAAGGCTTACTCCAGCATGGCCAAGATGAAGGCGATCAACCCCAAGATCATGGAGATGCGGGAGCGCCTCAAAGACAACCCTCAGCAAATGCAGCAGGAGATGATGCGCATTTACCGCGAGGAAAAAGTCAACCCCATGGGCGGCTGCTTCCCCATCATGGTGCAGATTCCGGTGTTTATCGCGCTGTACTGGGTGCTGCTGTCCACAGTGGAAATGCGCAGCGCGCCCTGGATTTTGTGGATTACCGATTTGTCGGCGCCGGACACCTCTCTGGGGATTTGGTTTGGCGTTCCGATCGGCGTATTGCCTATTGTGATGACCTTGACCTCGCTGATTCAAACCGCCCTCAACCCGGCGCCACCGGACCCCATGCAAGCCAAATTGATGTGGATAATGCCGCTGGTCTTTAGCGTGATGTTCTTCTTTTTCCCCTCGGGCCTGGTGCTGTATTGGATTACCAACAACATTTTGTCGATTGCGCAGCAGTGGATTATTAACACCCGCATGGGCGTACCGCCGGAGTTCAATTTGCCCAAGTTCAGATAAGCGGACCGCTACCGCAGATACCACAAGGCCGCGCAAGCGGCCTTGTTCGTTTGAAAGCGCGACGCTTGTGCCACTGCGCGGGGCGCACAGATAATGGGCGCGTCCGCAAAAAAGCCCCAATCCATGCTCGCCCGCCACCACGACCCGATTTTGGCCATCGCCACTGCGCCTGGCCGCGCCTCGGTAGGCATCGTGCGGGTCAGCGCTAAGGACTTGCGTCCGCTGGTCCAAGCCTGGTTCGGGCACGGCCTGGATGCGCGCCACGCGCACTACCTGCCCTTTGCGGATGCCCAGGGCGCGCCCATAGACCACGGGCTGGCCCTGTATTTCCCGGCACCGCATTCTTTTACCGGCGAGGATGTGCTGGAGTTACAAGCCCACGGCGGGCCGGTGGTGCTACAACTGCTGCTTGCGCGCTGCCTGGAGCTTGCAAGCAATTGCGACGAGCAAGGCCAAGTCCGTCTGCCGGGTCTGCGCCTGGCGCAAGCCGGTGAATTTAGCGAGCGTGCATTTCTCAACGACAAAATCGACCTGGTGCAGGCCGAGGCCATTGCCGACCTGATAGACGCCAGCACCGAGGCCGCTGCGCGCAGTGCGGTGCGCTCGCTGGCAGGGGATTTTTCGCGCGAGGTAGACCAGCTGCGTGACGGCCTGGTACGCCTGCGCCTGTTGGTGGAAGCGACGCTCGATTTTCCGGAAGAGGAGATCGATTTCTTGCGCAAGTCCGACGCCCAAGGGCAGCTGGACGGACTGCATGCCGCGCTGTCCAAAGTGCTGGGCGCCGCCCGCCAGGGCGCTTTGCTGCGCGACGGCATACGCGTAGTAATTGCCGGCCAGCCCAATGCCGGCAAATCTTCGCTACTCAATGCTTTGGCAGGTGCCGAGCTGGCCATCGTCACACCGATTGCCGGAACCACCCGGGACAAGGTACAAGAGACGATACAAATCGAGGGCGTGCCGGTACATGTGATCGACACCGCAGGACTGCGCGAGGGCGCTGACGAGGTGGAAGCCATCGGCATTGCGCGCGCCTGGGACGCGGTGCTACAAGCCGACGCCGTGGTGTTTTTGCATGACCTGACACGCGCCACGCTGCCGCAATACCAGGCCGATGAGGCGCGTATTGCCGCCACTTTAGGCCATAAATTGGCCGCAACCGTTCCGGTCATCGACGTTTGGAACAAATGCGATGCGCAGGCGCCCGACGCGCAAGTGTCGGGCCTGTACCTGTCGGCCAAAACCGGGCAAGGCCTCGATAGCCTGCGCCAGCGTTTGCTGGAAATTGCTGGGTGGCAAGCAGGCGCAGAAGGTGTTTCCATGGCGCGCCAACGCCATGTGCAGGCACTCAGCCAAGTCAGCGCGCATTTGTACCTCGCCCACGCCCATTTGCGCGACCAGGCGCAGTCGCTGGACTTGTTGGCCGAGGAGTTGCGGCTGGCGCAAAACGCCCTCAACGAAATCACCGGCGCCTTCAGTTCGGACGATTTGCTAGGCGTGATTTTTTCTAGCTTTTGTATCGGGAAGTAAGCGGTGGCTGAAGTGGATAACACGACCCATGGCAGTTGCCTATGCGGCGCTGTGCGCTACCGGGTAATCGGGCCGCTGCGCCCCATCATTGCCTGCCACTGCATCCAATGCCGCAAGAGCAGCGGGCACTATGTGGCCGCGACCGCTTGCGCCACCGAGGCCCTGCATATTGAAGGCGATACGCTGCAATG
>CAMBFO010000159.1 GCA_945865675.1 Comamonas sp. lk | reverse complement strand
GTTTTGTTGATCATGGGTATGTTGGTCATTCCCCTGCCTCCCATGGCGTTGGACGTGCTGTTCACCTTCAATATAGCGTCGGCGCTCTTGATCATCATGATTGCGATCAAAGTGCGCAAGCCGCTGGAATTTTCCTCCTTCCCCTCGGTACTGCTGTTTGCCACCATGCTGCGCCTGGCGCTCAATGTGGCCTCGACCCGGGTGATTTTGGTCAACGGCCATGAGGGCCATGATGCGGCCGGCAAGGTGGTGGCTGCCTTCGGAGAGTTTGTCATCGGCGGCAATTACGTCGTGGGCTTCATCATCTTTATCATTTTGATGATCGTGAACTTCTTTGTGGTGACCAAGGGCGCTGGACGCGTCTCCGAGGTCAATGCCCGCTTTACCCTGGACGCGATGCCCGGTAAGCAAATGGCGATTGATGCGGACCTGAATGCCGGCGTGATCGACCAGGATACGGCCCGCGCGCGGCGGGCTGAACTCACCCAAGAGTCGGACTTTTTCGGCTCCATGGACGGTGCTTCCAAGTTTGTCAGCGGTGACGCGATTGCCGGGCTGCTGATTTTGATCATCAACCTAGTAGGTGGTTTTGCCATTGGGGTCGGCCAGCATGGCTTATCCATGAGCGAAGCGGCCCGCATTTACTCTCTGCTCACCATCGGTGACGGCTTGGTTGCCCAAGTGCCTGCTTTGTTGCTATCGTTGGCAACGGCTATTGTGGTGACCCGCGTGACGACCACCGAGTCCATGACCGAGCAGGCCTCCAGCCAGTTGGGCAATCCGACCGCTTTATTTGTCACCTCCATCATCATGGCGGTGCTCGGTGTAGTGCCCGGCATGCCGCACCTGGTGTTTATCTTTTTGTCCGCTGCTACCGCCGGTCTGGGCTGGATACTGTTGCGCCGCGAGGCCGCCGCCGACTCCCCCGAAAAAGTGGCCGAGGCCGCCGCCGTGGCCGCCGCTGAGCAACCCAAGGAACTTGATTGGGAAGACCTGGACCAGGTGGACCTGGTAGGCCTGGAAATCGGTTACGGACTGATACCGCTGGTCAATGCCGAGACGGGCGGCCAGCTGATGACACGCGTGAAAGGTGTACGCAAAAAATTGTCTGCCGAACTGGGCTTTTTGATCCAGCCGGTGCGTATCCGCGATGCTTTGAGCATCGACCCGGACAGCTACCACATCGTGCTCAAAGGTGTGGTGCGCGGGCGCGGCAAAGTCAAAGTCGGTCGCGAAATGGCGATCAATCCCGGCCAGGTGTACGGCAATTTGGAGGGCACGCCCACCACCGAACCGGCCTTCGGCTTGGACGCGGTGTGGATTGAGCCTTCGCAGCGCGACCATGCCCGGGCCCTGGGCTATACCGTAGTCGATTCGGCTACTGCCGTGGCCACCCATTTGAATAAAGTATTGCGCGATAACGCAGCCGATCTGCTCAGCCACGACGAAGTGCAGCAACTGCTGGACAAGCTGACCGCCAAGTCGCCCAAGCTGGTGGAAGACTTGGTGCCCTCCAAGCTGTCTTTGGGTGTGCTGACCCGCACTTTGCAAGGTTTGCTCAATGACTCGGTGTCGATCCGCGATATGCGCACGATTGTGGAAACCCTGTCCGAAGTCAGCGGCCGCACGCAAGAGCCCGAGCAGCTCACTGCCTTGCTGCGCCCCCGTCTGGGCCGCATGATTGTGCAAAACCTGCTCGACGAAAAGGAAACGCTTTCGGTCATGACGCTGGATCCGGGCCTGGAGCAATTGCTGCACAACGTGCTGCAACAGCAGAGCCAAAACCAAAATGTTGTCATGGAACCTGGCCTGGCCGAGCGCCTGTTTGCCGCCTTGCGCCAGGGCTCCAAAGAAGTCGAAGAGCTTGGCAACGCCGCGGTGCTGGTCGTCTCCCCGGCGATTCGCCCCTGGCTGGCCAAAGCCGTGCGCCATCGCGTGAGCGAAATGGTGGTTTTATCTTATGCAGAAATCCCCGATGACCAATCGATTCAGGTCATTCACACCGTCAGTGCGGACAGCCAGCAGGCTTGATGCTTCGCCATCGCCCTGATCCACCCTTACTATTTATTGCGGAACAAGTACCATGGAACTCAAACGCATACTGGCCCACGACACCAAAAGTGCCACCGAAAAGGCTATGGCCTTGTACGGGCGCAACGTCCTGGTGATTTCCAACCACATGGTCGGAGGACAAACTGAGTTGGTGGTAGCTATCGATATCGAAGAATCCCCTGAGCCGGTGATAGCTGCCAAGCCGAGCGAAGCCGGTACCGATTTCAAACGCCATTTCGCGCAGGCACAGACCCAGCCCAGAGGCCAGGCCAGCGTAGCCAAAACACCCGCGCCGGCCCAGTCCTTGCCGCTGGTGCAACGCAAAGTCCCCCAGAGCGAGGACTTCGCCAGCCGTGAAATGATGGATTTGATCCGAGAGGAATTGGCCGCTTTGCGCCGTGAGTTTCAGCAGACGCAGCAAGCCCCGGCCTGGAGCCACGGGCCGCACATGTCCCCCGAAGTGGAGGAACTGATCGCTTCCTTTACCCGCGCCGGCATGCCCGGCGGTCTGCGCACTTTGCTTTTGGATACCGTGAAAGACATGCGCAGCGAGCACGAAGCCCTCATGGCGGTGCGTAACCAACTCGAGCAGGTCTCGCACCGCCCCAGTATGGAACTGCCCCAGGCGGGTATTCATGTCATTGCCGGCCCCTCAGGCGCTGGCAAAACCACGATGGTGCTGCGCCTGGCGCGCGAGGCCGCTGCCCAGCAGGCGGCGTCTAAAGTTGCCGTCATCAGCTACCGCGACGAGCGCGTAGGCGCCTGGGCCCAGACCCAGGCCCTGGCCAACCAAGCGGGTATTGAGTGTTTCCGTGCCGATAGCGGCGCCGCCTTGAGCGTGCTGCTGGCCCAGCTGAGCGGTCGCAGCCTGGTGCTGATAGACACCTGCGGTACCCACATGGCCGAACGGGTCATGGAAATCCAGGCGGTATGCCCGACCTGCTCCACCCACGCTCTGGTGGCGGCAGACGCCTCCAGTGCCACTTTGCGCCGCGCCTTGCGCAGCGCGGGCATCCGCTGGAATAGTTTGATGGTGAGCAAATTGGATGAATCTGTCCAGCCCTGGCCTCTGGTCGAGTTTCTCTGCGATAATTTTCTGCCGCTATCCGCAGCGAGCGATGGAGCCCAGTTGGGGGCTTTGAGGCGGGATTTGAGTGCAGCTTCGTTGGTAGAAATGGCCATTGCCCAGCTTTCGCGGGCGCCCGAGACCATTGGCCCGATCACAGCCATCGCCCCGATCCAGGTTTCTAAACCCCTCACGGTGAAATTGCCGCCGCCGTCGCCACGCCTGTTTTCGCCTGCCAGCCCCCGGGGCATGCGCGGGCCCTTCAATTGAGAATATCGCTAGAAAAGAATGACTAAAACTGCTCGTACTGAGGTGATCGGCATCGCTAGTGGCAAAGGCGGCGTCGGTAAAACGACTGTGGCCGTGAATTTGGCGATTGCGCTGCGCATGATGGGTCACCGCGTCATGTTGTTTGATGCCGATATGGGCCTGGCCAACGCCCAAATCGCGCTGGGCTGCGTCTGTCCCTTCAATTTGAGCCACTTTATGAGTGGGCAAAAGACTCTGCAGGAAATTATTGTCACCTCGCGCCACGGCGTCATGCTGGTGCCAGGCGCTTCGGGCGTGAAAGAGCTGGCCTCGCTCACCCGGGTGCAGGCCTCGCGCATCGTGCAGTCCTTTAGCGCCTTGGAAGACGAAATCGACTACCTGATTGTGGACATGGCCGCTGGCATTTCCCCCACTGTCCTGACTTTTATGGGCGCCTGCCAGCGCCGTTATATCGTCGTAAGGGACGATCCGTCCTCGATTGCCGACGCCTACGGAACCATCAAAGTCTTGATCCAGGATTACGACCTGAACGAAATCTACATCGTGCCCAATGCGGTCAACAGCCAGGCCGACGGGCAGAACCTGTACCGCCGTATCAACCAGGTGTGC
>CAMBFO010000158.1 GCA_945865675.1 Comamonas sp. lk | reverse complement strand
TGCGTGGTGGATAAGCCGCTGATTCAGTACGCCGTGGAAGAAGCCATAGAGGCCGGATTTACCGAACTCATATTTGTGACCGGGCGCAGCAAGCGCAGCATCGAAGACCACTTTGACCGCTCGTTTGAGCTGGAGTATGAACTCCAGTCGAAAAACAAAATTGATTTGCTGGCCTTGGTGCAAAACATCAAGCCAGCGCATGTCAACTGCATTTATGTCCGCCAGGCCGAAGCCCTAGGCCTGGGCCATGCAGTCAATTGCGCAGCCAATTTGGTGGGCGATGAGCCTTTTGCCGTGATCTTGGCCGATGACTTGCTCGACCACCAGCCTGGCGTGCTCAAGCAAATGGTAGAACGCTACCGCCACTACCGCAGCTCTATTTTGGCGGTAGAAAAAATTGCGCCGGAGCAAAGCCGGTCCTATGGTGTTATTGCCGGGCATGCGATTGAAAACCGCATTACCAAGCTATCCAAAATCATAGAAAAACCCGCTCCCGCGGATGCGCCATCGGACATGGGCGTCGTGGGCCGTTACATTTTTACGCCCTCTATCTTCAAACATATCCAGGCACTGCAGCCCGGCGCCGGCGGCGAATACCAATTGACGGACGCCATCCAAAGCCTGCTGGCCCACGAAGCGGTGTACGCCTATGCCTATGAAGGCGTGCGCTATGACTGTGGCTCCAAACTCGGCTACTTAAAAGCCACGGTAGAGTTTGCGATGCGGCATGCAGAGACAGGCGAGGATTTTAAAAAATACCTGGCCCTCACAGTGCAAGACATGGCATCGTAGCGGGCAGTCGATTTTTTATTATTTAACATTTAGTTCACACTTTCGTCATTTCTGGACTCTACAGTGATTACTTCAATTCACTGGAGCCCGTATGGCATCTCAAGATACAAGTCGTCGCAGTTTTATCATTAAGCTGGCATCCGTTTCAGGCACTTTGGCCACCGGGTCTTTGCTTTCAGCCTGCGGCGGCGGTAGCGCATCGTCGAACATGGTGCAGTTCAATTACGGTGTAGCCAGTGGCGACCCCTTGTCCAACAAAGTCATTTTGTGGACGCACGCAAAGTACCAGAACTCCAACGACCCCGTCGCCCTTCGGTACGAAGTGGCTACCGATGTGGCATTTTCGAATGTGGTGAGTTCGGGTGCGACGACGGCTTTAGAAGCGGCCTCATTCACAGCCAAGGTGGATGCCAGTGGCTTAGCACCTGCCACTGAGTATTACTATCGATTCACCTCTGGTGTTTGGATTTCGCCCGTTGGACGAACGCGTACCTTGCCTACTGGCACGGTAGCGGAAGTGAAGTTGGCAGTTTTCTCTTGTTCAAGCTATGCGCATGGGCATTTTCATGTGTACGGTGAAGCGAGCAAGTCGGACGCCCAGTACGCCTTGCACTTGGGCGACTATATTTATGAGTACAAGGATGGGGAGTATCCTGCCGCCGCCTCGGTCGTCTTTGGACGCAACGTCCTCCCAGCCAATGAAATCGTCAGCTTGTCCGATTACCGGATACGTCATGCGCTGTACAAATCGGATGTGAACCTCAAGCTCCTGCATGCGCGCATGCCGATGATTGCCGTGTGGGACGACCATGAATTTACCAATGACACCTATATGACTGGCGCAGAAAACCACACAGAGGGTGCAGAGGGCACTTTCGCCGCCCGCAAAGCCGCCGCGCTGCAGGCCTACCATGAGTGGATGCCGATTCGCACTGGGGCGGACAAAGCGGTGATTTACAGAAGTTTTGACTTTGGCAACTTGCTCTCGCTGCATATGCTCGATACCCGCCTGATCGGACGCGAAAAGCAACTCGACCAGACAGCGGTGCTTACGACGCTAGCAGGGCAACAAGCTTGGATGTCGCCAAGCCGCCAGTTGCTGGGAACTACACAAACACAATGGTTGACATCAGCCATGACCAATTCAACCGCGAAGTGGCAAGTGCTGGGTCAGCAAGTGGTGATGGCAGCCACTTGGTTACCGGTCAGTGTGCAAACCAAATTCCAGGCTTATTTTGCAAGCCCCGACGCAAGCACGGTGGGTGCCATTGTGGCAGAGGTAAATGCTTACAAGTCAGCCCTAAGTGGTCCCAACCCCGCAAGCTATCTGACCGCTTCGAACCCAGTCGTTCCCTACAGCTTTGATGCCTGGGACGGCTATCCTGCGGCGCGCGAAACCGTATTGCAAACCTTTGCGGCGGTGGCGGCAAGTCAGCCCACCATCGGGAAGAAGCTAGTTGCCTTGTCAGGTGACTCCCATAACGCCTGGCACACCAATTTGACGCTGGCAAATGGCACCAAAGTGGGTGAAGAATTCGCTACCTCCTCGGTGTCATCGCCAGGATGGGAAGCCTATTTCCCCAGCATGGTTCCCACCATCAAAAGCCTGTTTCAAGACACAACCTCCAAAAGCAATGTGCAGTGGATGGACGCCTCACGGCGCGGTTACTTGAAAATGACTTTCACTGCAGCGCAAGCGAAGGGGGAGTTCATTTTTGTGGACGCGGTAAACAGTGGCACCTACACATTGCAGACACCGGTTGCAGCGGAGACTCGCACCTACGCCGGATAGTCAAGGTACTCAGCACCCAGCGCTTGCGACACCAGGGCTCCATGCGGGCCCTGGTGTTTCTATTTTTTGGCCCTGCCTCTACAAAGCTTGCACCAAGCGCGCTACGCCATCACGGATTTTGTCCTCGGCGGCCGTCGCGAAACTGAGGCGAAAGGTGGCCGAATCGCCATTCGCGCAGTAAAACGGCATGCCGGGTACAAAGGCCACGCCGCGCTCTATGGCACGTTTGGCAAATGCGGCGGCATCGCTGCTCTTGCCGCCGGCGCCCGTCAATCGCGCCCAGACAAACAAACCGCCTTGGGGTTGCACAAACGCAATCGCATCGCCCAACTCGCGGCGCAGGGCATCGCCCATGGTCTGCGCTCTTTGCGCATAGACCTGACGCACGCGGTCCAGCGTGGCGGGCATGCGGCCCGATTGCAGATATTGCGCCGCAGTGGCCTGCGCGAAGGTGCTGGTATGCGCGTCGCTAAATTGCTTGCACATGGTGGCGCGCGCCAGCAGTTCGGCGGGGCCGACCATCCAGCCCACGCGCAAGCCGGGCGAGAGCACTTTGGAGAGTGAGCCGCAATGCACTAGCAAATCGCGGCTGCCAGGCACCTGGCTACTGAGTGCCAGCAGACTGGGCGGCGGGGCTTCGCCAAAATAGAGATCGCCATAGGGGTCGTCTTCTACGATCAGGGTCTGGTACTTCACCGCCATCTGCAGCACCGCCTTGCGCCGCGCCAAACTCAGTAATGCGCCACTGGGGTTGCCAAAAGTGGGGATGATGTACACAAACTTAGGCCGGTGCTCGGCAATCAGGCGCTCTAAGGCATCGGTATCCACACCCTGATCGTCGATGGGCGCGCTGACCAGATCCGCGCCATACAAGCGAAAGCAATTAATCGTCGCCAAAAACGTGGGTCCTTCGACAATGACTTTGTCGCCAGGGTTGATCAATACCTTGCCTAGCAAATCCAGGGCCTGCTGGCTGCCAGTGGTGACGATGAGTTGCTCAGCGCGCAAATCGGCCACTCCTTTGTGCGCCATAAACGCGGTCAATTGTTCGCGCAAGGGGCCGTATCCTTCGGTCGCGCCGTATTGCAAAGCGGCGCCCGGGTCATGCTCCAGCGCCGCCAGCGAGGCTTGGCGTATGCCATCGACATCAAACAGCGCGCTATCGGGAAAGCCGCCGGCAAAGCTGATGATGCCGGGCTTGCCCAACAGCTTGAACAGTTCACGGATGGCTGAGGTCTCGACGTTATTCAATCGGTCGGCGTATGACAGGGCGGGGGCAGTGGACATTTGCGGTATCTTCAAGGCTGGTCAAAACCCTATTGTCGCCAACTTGAATACCCAGCCTGGGTTGGCCTCGCTCCGTCATACCGCGCAAACAGCACCTACCCATGAAACCCGACGCTATCCACCAGTTCTTCAGCATCTTGCGCGCGGC
>CAMBFO010000157.1 GCA_945865675.1 Comamonas sp. lk | reverse complement strand
TGCCGGCCCAGGCCTTGCGCCTGGACGGCGAAGCGTTAAACCTAGCGCGCGTGCTGGTCAACGGCCAAGGCACCTCTTTCAAAATCGATGGCGACAAACTGGTGCTTGAAAACCTGCCCGAGGGCCATGAGGCTTTTGATCTGGAAATTTTTACCACCTGCGCCCCGGTAAAAAACAGCAAGCTCATGGGCTTGTATGTCAGCAACGAGTCGTTTTTCACGCAGTGCGAAGCCGAAGGTTTTAGGCGCATCACGTATTTTCTGGACCGGCCCGATGTCATGGCCAGTTACACCGTCACGCTGCGGGCGGATAAAACGCAGTACCCGGTTTTGTTGTCCAACGGCAATTTGGTGGAGCAAGGCCCGCTAGACGATGGCCGCCACTTCGCCAAGTGGGTGGACCCGCATAAAAAACCCGCGTACTTGTTCGCCCTGGTGGCGGGCAAGCTGGTGTGCCGCGAACAGCGCATCACCGCGCGCAGTGGTAGCGAGCATTTGCTGCAGGTGTGGGTGCGTCCGGGCGATCTGGACAAAACCGAACACGCCATGGAATCGCTGATGGCCTCGGTAGCCTGGGACGAAGCCCGCTTTGGCCTGGCGCTGGACCTGGAGCGCTTCATGATCGTGGCCACCAGCGACTTCAATATGGGCGCTATGGAGAACAAAGGCCTCAATATCTTTAATACCAAGCTGCTGTTGGCCAACCCCGCCACCGCCACCGATGGGGATTACGCCAATATCGAAAGCGTGGTCGGCCACGAGTATTTCCACAACTGGACCGGCAACCGCGTGACTTGCCGCGACTGGTTTCAGCTCAGCCTCAAAGAAGGCCTTACGGTGTTTCGCGACCAGGAGTTCAGCCAAGACTTGTGCGGCGAACCTTCGGCACGCGCGGTCAAACGCATTGAGGATGTGCGGCTCTTGCGCACCGTGCAATTCCCCGAAGACGCCGGCCCCATGGCGCATCCGGTGCGGCCAGACAGCTATGTGGAGATCAACAATTTTTACAGCGTCACCGTCTATGAAAAAGGCGCTGAAGTGGTACGCATGATGCAGACGCTGGCGACCGACGGTGCAGCCGTGTCAGGGCGCGAAGGTTTTGCAAAGGGCATGAAGCTCTACTTTGAACGCCACGACGGCCAGGCCGTCACTTGCGATGACTTTGCGCAGGCCATTGCCGATGCCAACCCGCAATCGCACCTGGCCGCGCTGCTAGAGCCATTCAAGCGCTGGTACAGCCAGGCCGGTACGCCGCAGCTCACCGCCGGTGGTCACTATGACGCGGACAAGCAAACCTACCGCATGACCTTTATGCAAAACAGCACCGCGCGGCCCGGCCAGCAAGCCAACGCGCCCTTTGTCATTCCGGTCAGTTTGGGCTTGGTAGGCATGCACAGCGGTGCTGCACTGCCGCTCTATAGCGCGCCCGATGCCAGGCCCAGCGACAGCCATTTGCTAGTCATGTCCGAGCAGGACTTGGAGATCACGTTTTACCAAGTCTCTGAGGAGCCAGTGCCCTCGGTGCTGCGCGGTTTTTCCGCGCCGGTGGTGCTGCACTGCGAATACAGCGATGCGCAACTGCTGGTCTTGCTGGCGCATGATGCCGACCCCTTTAACCGCTGGGAAGCCGGTCAGCGCCTGGCCATGCGCCGTGCGCTGGCGGCCATCGCACTAGGCGGCGCGTCAGCGCAGGTATTGGACAGCGCGTTTTTAGAGGCCATGCGCCAGGTGCTGCGCCACCCGGGCCTGGATGCGGCCTTCAAAGAACTTACGCTTACCCTGCCCTCTGAGGCCTACATCGCCGAGCAATTGCCCCAGGTAGACCCGCAACAAGTCCATGCGGTGCGCGAAGCCATGCGCTTGCAAATGGCCCGCGCACTGCATGCTGACTGGCAATGGGCGTTTGAGGCGCACCGCCACAACGGCGCTTTCAAACCCGATGCGTTGTCGGCCGGACGCCGCGCTCTGGCCGGGCAGGCCTTGGTCTATTTGTGCCTGGCCGGCGTGGCCGACCACGACATGCAGTGGCAACAGGCGGCGCTCAGCAGCTTTGAGGGCGCCGGTAATATGACCGACCGATTTAACGCCCTGAACGCCCTGGTGGGCAGCGGCAGTGCCTTGGCGGCGCAGGCGCTGGCGCGCTTTCATAGCCTGTTCAAAAACGAGGCGCTGGTCATCGACAAATGGTTTGCCATTCAGGCCGGCGCCTGCGACCGGAGCGGCCAGGTACTGCGCGACGTGCGCCAGTTGATGGAGCACCCCGACTTCACCCTGCGCAACCCCAACCGGGCGCGCAGCCTGATTGCGGTGTACTGCAACAACCCCGGTGCCTTCCACCGCACGGACGCCGCTGGTTATGTGTTCTGGAGCAAACAGGTAGCAGAGCTAGACGCCATCAACCCGCAAGTGGCAGCGCGCCTGTCGCGCACCCTGGACCGCTGGGCCCAACTGGCCGAGCCCTACCGCAGCGGCGCCCGCGAAGCCTTGCTGCGGCTTGCCGCCAAGCCCGATTTGAGCAATGATGTGCGCGAAGTCATAGACCGCGCGCTGTCCATTTAAAGCGGTCAAGCTACTGCCCTACCCGTTTGGAGAAAAAATACATGACCAAATCCATTTCCCTCACGCGCTATTTGGTTGAGCAGCAACGGGTGGACGGCTTGATACCTTCGCAACTGCGCTTGCTGCTCGAAGTGGTGGCCAGGGCCTGCAAAAGCATCAGCCATTCGGTGAATAAAGGCGCTTTGGGCGAAGTGCTGGGCAGCGCGGGCAGCGAGAACGTGCAAGGCGAAATCCAAAAAAAGCTGGACATCATCGCCAACGAAGTTCTGATCGAGGCCAATGAATGGGGCGGCCATCTGGCGGCCATGGCCAGTGAGGAAATGGACGAGATTTACCAAGTACCCAACCGCTACCCGCGCGGAGAATACCTGCTCTTGTTTGACCCCCTAGACGGCTCCAGCAATATCGACGTCAACGTCAGCATAGGCACCATTTTTAGTGTGCTGCGCAAGCCCGAAGGCGCGGACGTTTTGGAAAAAGATTTTTTGCAAGCCGGCAGCCAACAAGTCGCCGCGGGTTATTGCGTGTACGGCCCGCAAACCACGCTGGTCTTGACGGTGGGCCATGGCGTGGCGATGTTCACCTTAGACCGCGAGCAAGGCTCTTTTGTGCTCACCCAAGAGCATGTGCGCATCCCTGACGATACCCAGGAATTTGCCATCAATATGAGCAATATGCGCCACTGGGATGCCCCCACCAAACGCTACATTGACGAATGCCTGCAAGGCCGCGAAGGCCCGCGTGGCAAAGACTTTAATATGCGCTGGATCGCCAGCATGGTGGCCGATGTGCACCGCATCCTGACGCGCGGCGGCGTGTTTATGTACCCCTGGGACCAACGCGAACCGAATAAGCCCGGCAAGCTGCGTCTGATGTACGAAGCCAACCCCATGGCCTGGCTGGTCGAGCAAGCCGCAGGCGCTGCCACCAACGGCCACCAACGCATTTTGGACATCGCGCCAGAACAACTCCACCAACGGGTCAGCGTGGTGCTGGGCTCGAAAAACGAAGTGGAACGGGTGACGCAGTACTACGCGCAGGCAACCTCTGCCTAAAGGCGTTGTAAATACCCCCTAGCTATAATCCCGCGCTGGTGTGCCGGTGTAGCTCAGTCGGTAGAGCAGCTCATTCGTAATGAGAAGGTCGGGTGTTCGATTCATCTCTCCGGCACCAATAAAATCAAGTATTTAGCCAACCTAAAGCAGGTTGGCTTTTTTGTTGGGCTAGCACGGGGCTAGCATCAGAGTCAAAGATGGCGGCAAATAGGTGCCTCTCGGCCCCGCTACCGCGGTAATCCCCCCAAACAAGCTAAGCCATTCAAACCCAAGATCGTCAGCCCTCAACCAAGTAAAACTAAGAAAACAACTGCTCAAGCAATACAACAACAGAAAGTCCAAGCTAACAAGCTCAAATCCAAGCCTCAGACGACTTCAGTGCCAAGTAGCAGTGCAACTGCTATGAACACGAAAAATCAGTCAAATCCGTTGTCTATCAATCAAACTGAGAAGATGTTGGAGCCTTTCAGTCAAAGCAAAGCAGTTAAAGACTTAGTGAGCTAGGTTTAGTTTTCAAGCTACTCAGCATTCTTGCTGAAAAATTAAGCAGGATCTGCGATTGGGGTGGCTCAAATTTGGATGCAAATTCTCTTCAAAGTTGCTCAGTTTTGGATGTCATTCAACGGTCGGCAAATTGAGTGATGTGATCAGGCAGAACGCTCGACAAGCATGAGATGGTAAGTGCCCCGAAGACCCTGTTTGCAGAACCCACACGCTTCATACATCGCAATCGCTGGGTTCTCCGGATGAACAGTAAGTGAAACTTGTCTGAA
>CAMBFO010000156.1 GCA_945865675.1 Comamonas sp. lk | reverse complement strand
GTGCTTTTCTTGATCTCGGGGCTGATCGACCCAATGCGGACATGGAGCCCCGCCATATGAAATATACGCTGCAGCTGCGCCAGATTGCTCAGGTAAAAAGTGCTGCGGATGTTGTGCTCGGGAATGATGAGCAGGTTGCGCGCCTCGGGGCAGATTTTCTCGATGGCCACCATCGCCGCCTGCACCGCCAGCGGCAGCATCTCCGGGGTCAGGTTATTCCAGCCGCTAGGATAAAAGTCGGTATCCACCGGCGCTAGCTTGAAGCCGGCATTGCGCACATCCACCGAGGTGTAAAAGGGCGGCGTGTGCTCCATCCATTCCAGCCGGAACCAGCGCTCAATGGCCGGCATGGTGTCTAGCAGGCGCTGCTCCAGTTCATTGATAGGGCCGGTCAGGGCGGTGACAAGGTGGGGGACCATAGTGGGCGATTTTGAAGCGAAGTCTAAAGCCGATTCTGTCAGACCAACTTGACAGAGATGGTGCGCTTGCCCAAAAATTCAAGAGCGGCACCGGTTTAGCGACACGCTAGCGAAATATTTCTCCAACTTGGCCGCTCAGCAGACATCGGCCTGCACACATTAACCCCGCACTTCCCCCTGACCCAGCACGACGTACTTGAGCGAGGTCAGGCCCTCGATGCCTACCGGGCCGCGGGCGTGGAATTTATCGGTGGAAATACCGATTTCGGCGCCCAGGCCGTATTCAAAACCGTCAGCAAAACGGGTGCTGGTGTTGACCATGACGCTGGCCGAGTCCACCTCGCGCAAAAAGCGCTGCGCGTGCATATGGTCGCGGGTGAGGATGGCATCGGTGTGGTGGCTGGAATAGTGGTTGATGTGCGCAATGGCCGCGTCCAGCCCGTCCACCACTTTGATGCTGATGATCGGCGCCAGGTATTCCTCAAACCAGTCCTGCTCGGTGGCGTCCTGCACTTTGGCACCGGGCAGATCCACGAGCAAGGCTTTGGCCTCGGGGCAGCAGCGCATTTCCACGCCTTTGGCGGCGTAGATGGCGCCGATGCGTGGTAAAAACTGCGCCGCCACAGCGCGCGCCACCAGCAGGCCCTCGCTGGCGTTGCAAGGGCTGTATTTTTGCGTCTTGGCATTGTCTGCCACAGTGACCGCCATGGCCATGTCGCACGGGTCATCTACATAGGTGTGGCAATTGCCGTCCAGGTGTTTGATGACCGGTACTTTGGCTTCGCGGCTGATGCGCTCGATCAGGCTTTTACCGCCGCGCGGGATGATCACATCCACATACTGCGGCATGGCAATCAACTCGCCCACCACCGCGCGGTCCGTGCTTTGCACCAGCTGCACCGCGTCCGTAGGCAGACCCGCTTGCGCCAGCGCTTTTCCCACCAGCAAGGCCAGTGCTTTATTCGATTCAATGGCTTCCGAGCCACCGCGCAAAATGCAGGCGTTACCGCTTTTGATAGACAGGCTAGCGGCCTCAATGGTGACGTTGGGCCGGCTCTCAAAAATCATGCCGAACACGCCAATAGGCACACGCATCTGCCCCACGCGGATGCCGCTGGGCTGCTGGCGCAGACCGGTGATTTCACCAATGATTTCCGGCATAGCCGCCAGTTGCTCGCAACCCTGGGCGCAGGTTTGCAGCACTTTAGGCGTCAGGCGCAGACGGTCCACCAGCGGTGCGGCCAGGCCGGCGGCCATGGCGCGCTCCAGGTCTTTGGCATTGTCTACTTGCAAAGCCTGTATGTTTTCGCGGAGCAAGGCGGCCAATGCCAGAAGTGCCCGATTTTTATCAGCAGCACTGGCACGCGCCATGGCGCTAGAAGCCGCCTTGGCCTGCGCGCCCAACAGGTGCGTGGTTTCGATGGGGTTGGCAACAGAGGTATTCATGACTGGATTTTCAAGCAAGCCCAAGTGTAGTTTCCACCGCGCAAGCCCAGGCGCACCATGAAAAAATCAGGCGCTCGCATTTGCAGCACGCGACGCCGTAGCTTTAGCCGGCGCCGCCAAGCGGCACAAGTCCAGCGCCAGGCGGTGTAGCGCCTGCCAGCCGCTGGCGGGCCAGTCGGGCTGTTTGAGCCCTTTGATGATGCCGTCCACCGTGTGCGCTGCTTGCAGCAATTGCGCCAGTTGCAGCGCGCTGATGCGCGGCAGCACGCGCTCAAACAAGCGCTCTTTGTTACCCCAGATGCGGTTCTCGCGCAAGGCCAGCGGCAATGGGCGCCCCTGGGCCATAGCGTCTTTGACACGCTTTAAAGCGCGTATGTCTTCGGCCAGGGTGTAGTGCACCAACACCTCGGCCTCGCCTTCGGCCTGCAAACCTTCGAGCATGCGCTGCACCCGCAGCGGCTGCCCGGCCAGCACCGCTTCGCTCAACTTAAACACGTCATAGCGCGCCACGTTGAGCACCGCCGCCTCCACCTGCTCCCAGCTAAGCACGCCGCCGCTTTGCACTGTGGGCGCAAACAGCAAAGCGAGTTTTTGCACCTCCTGGTGCGCAGCGAGCAAATTGCCTTCCACGCGGTCCGCAAAAAACTGCAGCGTGCGCTGCCCTTCTTCTCCAGCTGCCACCCGTAAGCCTTGTGCGCCCAGGCGCTGGGCAATCCAGGTCGGCAGGTCTTTGCGCTCCACCGGGTCCACTTGCAGCGTCACGCCGCAGTTTTCCAAAGCGCTAAACCAGGCCGCGGCTTTGGTGGCTTTGTCCAAGCGCGGCAGCAAAATGATGCTGAGCACCGCCTCATTGCCTTGCGCCTGTTGGGCAATCTGTTGCAAGGCGAGGCTGCCTTCTTTGCCCGGCTTGCCGCTGGGGATACGAATTTCAATAATTTGTTTGTCGGCAAACAAACTCATGCTGCCACCGGCAGCCAAGACCTCGCTCCAATCGAAATGCGCACCCGATACCCTATGCGCGCTGCGCTCGGTAAAGCCTTGGGTGCGCGCATAGGCGCGAAGCGCGTCCAGCGCTTCTTGTTGCAGCAAGGGCTCATCGCCATGGAGGGTATAGAGGCTTTTGAGCCCGCGCTCCAAATGCCGGCCCAGTTGCGAAGGCGCTAGTTGCATGGCGCGCCAGCCTTAAGGCGCAAGCGACTTGATCGCCGCCAGGCGGCGCACGATTTGCTGCACCGCGTCGGTTTGCATATCGCGGTTGAGCATCACCTCTTCAGTTTCTTTGGAGAGCACTGTCGCCTCGTTGAAACTCACGCTGCGCTCCAGGCGGATATCGGTCGGTTCAATCAAGACCTTGCCTTGCGGCGTGCGCACCGAAAAGCGCACCGCCAGGCGCAACTCAAACTCGCGCACCAGGCCCGCGGCATTCAAACCCACCACCACCTTTTGGCGCGTCTCGCTCAGCACTTCCACCACCGCATCGGGTGGGATAGCGCCTGCAGGTGTCGTTGCCGGGCGCACCCGGCTGCCCAGCAAGCGCGACAACTCGGCAGCGACGCCACCCGAGCGCTCAGGCGTGACCGCCACCGTCTCAAACACATAGTTTGGCGCACCACGCAAAGCAAAACCGCAGCCCTGCAACAGCGTGGCCGCCAAAGCCAGCGCCATCCAAGCGGCCAAAGTGCGACGTAATGCTTGCGACATGCTGTGCACAGCGCCTAGAGCACCACGTTGACCAAACGCCCGGGCACGACCACTATCTTTTTCGGCGCCGCGCCTTGGGCAAAACTTTGCACCGTAGCGTTTTGCAGCGCCAGCGTTTCAATCGCTTCGCGCGTTGCCGCAGATGGCACCAGCAAAGCGCCGCGCAATTTGCCATTGATTTGCAGCACCAGCGAAATTTCATCTTGCACCAAAGCGCTGGCGTCCACCGCAGGCCAGGCGGCGTCTAACAAATCGCCGACCTGCTTGGCATAGCCCAGCTCGACCCACAGCGCATGCGCCAGGTGCGGCGTGGCCGGGTACAACACCCGCAATAAGAGGCCAAAACCTTCGACCAAGGCCACGAGGCCATCGGGCGTGCCCGGGTCCTTGAAGTCTTCCAGGGCATTGAGCATCTTCATGGTGCCCGAGACCACGGTGTTGTACTGCATACGCTGGTAGTCGTAGTCCACCTGTTTGAGCACGGTATGCAGTTCCAAACGCAGCACCTTGGCCTCTTTGGAAAACACCACCGCCGCCAGGCCACCATCAGCGGCCAGCGTGGCGCGCGCGCTTGCCAAGTCCAGCGCCGACAACTTGGCGCCAAAATTCCAAACGCGACGTAAAAACCGGTAACTGCCCTCCACGCCCGCGTCGTTCCATTCCAGGGTAGCCTCTGGCGGCGAAGTAAACATGGTGTACAGGCGCGCGGTATCGGCGCCGTATTTCTCGATCAAGTCCTGCGGGTCCACGCCATTGTTTTTGGACTTGGACATCGTGCCCACACCCTCGTAGTCAATCGCGGTGCCGACGGGTAAATCGCCCACCGCCTTGATCAGGCGCGCGCCTATCACTTTGCCGCTAGCGTCCTGCACATGCTCCACATCCTGCGGCCAAAAATAATCTTTGCCGCC
>CAMBFO010000155.1 GCA_945865675.1 Comamonas sp. lk | reverse complement strand
GTATTCGGTTTTCAGAACGACCATCGGGTCTTTGCCGTGCATGATCACATTACCGGCGCGAATTTCCTGGGCAATTTTCATAAACAATCCGTCAGATTGGGGGGCCGCTAGAGGCAGCCTTAGACCGCGAAATGCGGCGGGGCGTGGTGTAGCGCCAAAACGCGTAAGACACCAGCAAAGCCCGCTATTTTATCGCCAATCCGCGGTTCGACCCGCTTAGCTCCTGGCATCGCGGCGGGCCCGTACTTTGGCGCGGTGCCGGCTTTAGGGTCGCAGAGTGGTCGGATTTGCGCCGCGCAGCACGGCCCAATCGATCAATTGGCTGCACAAATCAGTGTTTTGTCCCAGTTGGGTCGCCAGGGCGGCGGCATGGCGCGGCCAGGCGGAATCGGCTTCCCACGGCCATGCCAGTGCCTGCAGCGCTAGGCTGGTAGTGGACGGATTATTCCAAAACCTATGCCAGGTACGTAACGGGGTATCGGCGGCGATGGCCTGCAGATAGGCTTGCAGTTTGGGTTCGTGGGCGCCGCCATCCTGCGGGTAAATCTGCCAGACGCAGGGTTTGCCCGCCTGTACGGCTTGGGCTAGCGAGTCCTCCCCGCGCACCAGATTGAGGTCGCACAGGGCCAGCAGCAGGTCAAAAACGGGTTGCGGCAGATAGGGCAGAAAGCGCAGGCGCAGTTGGCCCCCGCGCCCACCCCGCAGGGTCGCCAGCGCGTCCCGCACGGCCTGCGCGCTTTGGCCAGCGGCAACCAGTAATTGCACCGCTTGCCCAGTGCCGATCAGCGCCTGTAGCAAGGCGGCAATGGGCGCACCGGCGTAAGAAAACAGCAGCACCGTGCGTTCCCCGGACGCATCGGGTGCAAATGCGGCCAACTCTGGGTTTAGCCAGCTAGGCGGCTGCGCAGCCTGTGCGTCAGAGCGACCCAATAAACCACCGCTGAGCGGGCTGAAACCTGGATAGAAAAAATACTTGGTCCAGCCCTTGGCTGGCCCCTGCAATACCGGCGAAGGCAGGCCATGGCTGCGCAGGGCAAAGGGCTCGGCGCTGAGGTACTCTAAATTGATCCAGGCCGGGCGTCGGCCCTGGCTCTCAGCGGCATCCACCTGGCTTTGCAGCCACGCAGGTGAAATATCGCAGCCAAAGGCCTCTATCCAAACGTCCGCCAAGAGGGTTTCTGGGACTAGCGCCGCGTATTGGGCTGATGGCCAGTGGTGCACGCTAATGCCCGGCCATCTGCCTTGCGCAGCACCAGGCGCCAGCCATTGCAGGGGGCCAAGGTCGTCCAACCACAGGCGCACGCTATGTCCACGCAGCGCTAGTTGAGCGGCCAGGCGCCAGCAAACGCCGACATCACCATAGTTATCTATTACTTTGCAAAAAATGTCCCAAAGCAAAACCTTTTCGCTGGCTGGCGGGCTTTGCGTGTGTGCTGGCGCTGCGGAGGTATCAGTCGCTTGAAGGGAGGATGGGGTGCGTGGTGGCATGGCGCAATTGTCCTTGTTGGCAGATGGAGGGGAGCGCGGCAGTCAGGGTCCAGTGAAAACTCTGACAATACGCGCATGACAGCGCCACAAACACCTATCCATAGCGAAGCGCTGCTGCGCGAGGTGGCGGCTTTGCCGACCTTGCCCGGCGTTTACCGCTACTTTGATGCGCAAGACCAGGTGCTTTACGTGGGCAAAGCCATCAGCCTGAAAAAGCGCGTGGCCAGTTACTTCCAGAAAAACCATGGCGGCACGCGCATCGGTCATATGGTGAGCAAGATTGTGCGCATGGAAACCACGGTGGTGCGCTCTGAGGCCGAGGCCCTGCTACTGGAAAACAACCTCATCAAGACACTCAATCCCAAGTACAACATTTTGTTTCGGGATGACAAGAGCTACCCCTACTTGAAGATGACAGCCGCCAACCCCGAGGCCACGCCCGACACGAGCGCGCGCAAAAGCGGCAAACCGGGTACGGACCCGCAGCAGTTTTCCCGGGTCGCCTATTACCGGGGCGGGGTGGAGAAAAAGCACCACTACTTTGGTCCCTATCCCAGCGCCTGGGCGGTGAAAGAGGCTATTTTGTTGATGCAAAAAGTCTTTCGCCTGCGCACCTGCGAGGACTCGGTGTTCAGCAACCGCACGCGCCCCTGCTTGCTCTACCAAATCAAACGCTGCTCGGGCCCGTGCGTGGGACATGTCAGCGCGTCCGACTATGCCCAAGATGTGCGCGACGCCCAGCGCTTTTTGCAAGGTGATGCGCAAGAAGTGCTGAAGTCCTTGGAGAAGCGCATGATGGCGCATGCCGAGCGCCTGGAGTTTGAGCAGGCTGCCGAGTTACGCAACCAAGTGGCGGCGCTGTCCAATGTGCTGCACCAGCAATCGGTGGACAACGTGTCGGACCGCGATGTAGACATCCTGGCCGTCAAAGTGCAGGGTGGCAAAGCGTGCGTGAACCTGGCCATGGTACGCGGCGGAAGGCATTTGGGAGACCGGCCTTACTTTCCAGTCCATGTGGAGGAGTCCGCCGTGCTGCTGGACGACGAGGGCGCCTCAGACACACCGCAAAGCCCCGAATCGCAGGTGCTGGAGGCCTTTTTGGCGCAGCATTATCTGGGTGTACCGATGCCTGCCGTTTTGGTGGTTAGCGAGCCGGTGGGCAAAGGCTTGCTGGCGGCCTTGTCCGAGCAGCATGGTTTTAAGGTCAGCGCGGTACACCATCCGCGTGAGCAGCGCCGCGCCTGGTTGGACATGGCGCAAACCAATGCCGCTTTGCAATTGGCCCGCTTATTGGCCGAGGAGGGCTCGCAGCAGGCCCGCACCCGCGCCCTCGCCGAAGCACTGGACCTGGCCATGGAAGACCTGGCCACCCTGCGCATTGAATGTTTTGACATTTCGCATACCGCAGGCGAGGCGCCCCAAGCCTCCTGCGTCGTCTTTCAGCAGCACGCCATGCAAAACACCCAATACCGGCGCTACCGCATTGAGGACATCACCCCTGGCGACGACTATGCCGCCATGCGCCAGGTGCTGACGCGGCGCTACGGCAAAGTGGCCCAAGCGCTGGACTTGGCCAAGCACGAGGGGCGCCTGCCGTCGGCCCAAGAGCGTATGCCCGACCTGGTGCTGGTGGACGGCGGCAAAGGCCAGGTGTCCATGGCGCGCGAAGTCTTTGTGGCCCTGGGCTTAGACCTTGCGCTGATCGTAGGCGTGGAAAAAGGCGAGGGGCGCAAAGTCGGGCTGGAAGAACTGGTGTTTGCCGACGGTCGCGACAAGGTCTATCTGGGCGCTGACTCGGCCGCGCTGATGCTGGTGGCCCAGATTCGCGATGAGGCGCACCGCTTTGCCATTACCGGTATGCGCGCCCAGCGGGCGCGTGTCCGGGTCGATGGCGGCAAGCTGGAAGAAATCGCCGGCGTAGGCCCCAAGCGCCGGGCCAAGCTTTTGCAGCGCTTTGGCGGTGTGCGCGGCGTGGCCCAGGCCAGCGCCAAAGATTTGGCTTCGGTGGATGGCATCTCCCCGGAACTTGCCGAAGAAATTTACCGCGCCCTGCACTGAGCGGCGCAGCCTGTCATATTCCCCATGCCACAATGGCGCGTATGTTTCTGACCATCCCCACGATACTGACCTGGACGCGCATATTTGCGATTCCGCTCATCGTCGGGGTGTTTTATGCGCCCGAGGCCTTTGCCACGCTGCCCGAGAAAAACCTGATCGCCACGGTGATGTTTGTGCTATTTGCGCTGACCGATTGGCTCGATGGTTATTTGGCACGCAAACTTAACCAAAGCTCGGCCTTCGGGGCTTTTTTGGATCCGGTGGCCGATAAATTCCTGGTATGCGCCTGCGTGCTGGTGCTGGTGCATTTGCAGAGGGCCGATGTGTTTGTGGCGCTCATCATCATCGGGCGCGAGATTGCGATCTCGGCTTTACGCGAATGGATGGCGCGTATCGGCGCCACCAAAAGCGTCGCGGTCCATGTGATCGGCAAGCTCAAGACGGTCGTGCAAATGGTCGCCATCCCTTTCTTGCTGTTTGACGGTATGGCCTTTGGCGTGCTTGATACCCACTTGTGTGGCACCTGGTTGATCTGGGTGGCAGCGGTGCTGACCGTCTGGTCCATGGTGTATTACCTGCAAAAAGCATTGCCCGAAATACGCGCCCGCAGCCACTAGGTGCTTGGCGCTGGGCGCAGGCCGTTTGCGCATAGAATCCGCGACGCGCCCGCGCGGGCTTGTCGGGTACCCCCAAGGCAAGTCGGTCCGGGGTGCGGCAATAAAATCGCCGCCGCAGTCAGTAGACTTGGTGCAGCAACAAGGCGCACAGCCCGCTGACATCAGATTGGTAGTTCAGGTGGGGTGATTAGCTCAGTTGGTAGAGCGGCGCCTTTACACGGCGTAGGTCGGCGGTTCGAGCCCGTCATCACCCACCACCCAAACCGGCACAAGGCGAACCGCAGGTTCGCCTTTTTTGTGAGTCCCTGGAGATAGCGCATGTTTGAATTCGTCCGCAAGCACAACAAGATCATGATGTTTGTCATGTTCTTGCTGATCGTTCCCGCTTTTGTGCTGGTGGGTGTGGACGGATACAGCCGAAGC
>CAMBFO010000154.1 GCA_945865675.1 Comamonas sp. lk | reverse complement strand
CAGGCCCATGGCGGCGCGCGGGTGCTGGAATTTCGGGTCGGTGTGGCCGATTCGGTGAACAAATCCGTCGCCTACCGGCTGCTAGAGCCGGCGCTGGCGGTACCCGCGCCGGTGCGCATGGCTTGCAGCGAAGGCAAGTTTCCCGACCTGCTGTCGCAGCTAGCGCTCAACCGCCTGGATTTGGTGATTGCCGACGAACCCATGTCACGGCGTATTAACGTGCGCGCCTTCAACCACCCCCTGGGCCGCAGCAGCATGTCCTTTATGTGCACTGCGGCGGTGGCAGCCAATTTGCACGGACTGTTTCCACAGTGCCTGAATGCGGCCCCACTGCTCATCCAGGGTGCGCAGGCCTCGGTGCGCCAGCAACTCGAAGCCTGGTTCACCCGCCACAACATCGCCCCCCGAGTGATCGGCGAGTTTGATGATGGTGCTTTGATGACCGCTTTCGGGCGTGAAGGCCGTGGCGTGTTCATGGTGCCCAGTGTGATGGAGAAGGAAACGGCTTCCCAATTTGGGGTGCAGTGCGTCGGACGCAGCGACGAGCTGATCGAAGAATTCTTTGCCGTATCGGTGGAGCGGCGCATCACACACCCTTGTGTGCTGGCCATTACCGATGCCGCGCGCGGGCAGCTTTTCGGCTAGCAGCCCCTGGCCCGAACTGGGTTGCCCGGCCTATACTGGACCGCTCCATGCCCCAATTTTCCAGTCCGTGCGCGTAGGCACTGCCCCCTCTTTGACGCGCCGGGCCATGGCCCGCATGGCTTTGGCCCGCCGCCATGCGCGCATGCGTATGTTTTTGCTACCCCCAGTGTGGCGCGGCATGCTCTGGGTGGCGGCCAGCGGCTTCGTGTTTACCTTGCTCAACACGATTGTGCGCAACATCACGCTGTCGCTTGACCCGTTTCAAGCACAGTTTTTGCGCTACCTTGCCGGTACCCTGGTGATTCTTCCGCTGGTGCTGCGTCAGGGCTATGCGGCTTACCGTCCGGTGAACATGGCGGGCCAGTGGTGGCGCGGGGCCGTGCACACCCTGGGCCTGGTGTTCTGGTTTACCGCGCTGCCACGCATCGGTTTGGCCGATATGACGGCGATCGGCTTTACCGGCCCCATCTTCATCATGATAGGTGCGGCCTGGTTTTTGGGCGAAAAAATGTATGCCGACCGGTGGATCGCCGCTCTGTTCGGGTTTGCCGGTGTGCTGGTGGTGGTCGGTCCGCATTTATCCGCTTCGGGCGGTATCTATTTCCTGGTCATGCTGGCCTCTTCACCCTTGTTTGCAGCCTCATTTTTATTGACCAAATCACTCACGCGCACCGAAAGCGCAGGCGCCATTGTGCTGTGGCAGGCGATCTCGGTGACGCTACTGAGCCTTCCATTAGGACTCTTACATTGGACGGATCCGACACCGATGCAATGGCTGGGCTTTTTTGCCGCAGGTTTTTTGGGGTCGGCCGCCCATTATTTGTTGACGCGCGGTTTCCGCGTGGCCGATATTTCGGCCACCCAGACCTTGCGTTTTCTGGACTTAATTTGGGCCTCGCTGATGGGATGGCTGGTGTTTAGCGACGTGCCCAGTCACTCGACGATTCTGGGGGCGATGGTCATTCTGGCCTCCACCGTGTGGATAGCGCAGCGCGAACGCGGGCGCTAAAGCCTTACGCGAAAACTAGCGGAGCCCTAGCGCATACAGTGGGGCTAATGCAAAAGCCGGAGCGATCCACTATGCCAGCCCCACACCCAGACTCCGCCGCGCACGCCGCTGCCGCGACACAAGCGCTACGTCGTATCGCTGATCTGCCTGGCCCTAAAGGCCTGCCATTTCTTGGCAATGCCCTGCAGTTTCGCTCGCCGAGTTTGCACCTGGAATTGGAAGCCTGGGCCGCGCAATACGGGCCCTATTACCAGTTGCGCGCCGCGGGTCGGCGCATCTTGGTGCTCAGTGACCACCAAGTGGTTGCCTCGGTGTTACGCAATCGACCGGGCGCCTTCAGCCGTACCGCGCGGCTGCGAGAAATCGGGCAGGAAATGGGCTTGCAGCCCGGCGTATTCAGTGCCGAGGGCGAAGACTGGATGCGCCAGCGGCGCATGGTCATGGCCGGCTTTGATCCTGGCCATGTGCGGGCCTATTACCCTGCCTTGGTCAAGGTCGCGCAGCGCTTGGCAAAGCGCTGGACACACGCCGCCCAGCGCCAAGAAACCATTGTCTTGCAAAGTGATTTGATGCGCTACACGGTGGACACCATCGCCGGGCTGGCCTTTGGCGCAGAAGTCGATACGCTGGGCTCGGACGGCGACGTGATACAGCAGCATCTTGACAAAGTATTCCCCGCTTTGTTCCGGCGCATTACCGCGCCGATTCCGCTGTGGCGCATATTTCCGTCGCGGGCAGACCGGGCGTTAGCGCGCAGCATGCTTGAAGTCAACAAGGCAGTTGAAAGCTTCATCGCGCAAGCGCGCGCACGGATGCAAGCAGAGCCGCAACGCCATACCCGCCCGCAGAATTTATTGGAAGCCATGCTGGCCGCCGCCGACCGGCCGGACAGCGGGCTCACCGATACCCAGGTCGCCGGCAATGTGATGACCATGCTGCTCGCCGGCGAGGACACCACGGCCAACACGATTGCCTGGATGATTTACTTGCTCTGGACGCATCCGCAGGCTTTGGCCCGGGCCTGCGATGAAGTTCGCAACAAGGTGCGCGATTGTCAGCAACCCACCATGGACGAAGTCGCCGACCTGGAATTTATCGAGGCGTGCATCCACGAGACTATGCGTCTCAAGCCGGTGGGGCCCCAACTGCCCTTGCAGGCCAATGCCGACGTGTTGGTGGGCGGCGTGCAGGTGCCCAAAGGGACGATTGTGATCAACCTGCTGCGGGTTGACAGCGTGCACGAAGATTTGGTGCCTCAAGCGGCCCAATTTGAGCCCCAGCGCTGGCTGGATGCGAACAACCCCGCTAAGCGCTTGTCCACGCCATTTGGTGCCGGGCCGCGCATATGTCCGGGCCGATATCTTGCGATGTTGGAAATGAAGATTGCAATGACCGTGTTGCTGGGACACTTTGATATCGAATTCGTAGGCACTGCCGATGGGCAGGCGCCCCAGGAGCGGCTATCGTTTGCGATGATGCCCGTCGGTTTGCAAATGCGTTTGCGCGCAAAAACGCAGATGCCATCGAGCAATCCATGAGTTCTGGATGTGCCTTTGCATAAGGGCCTTAGCTACTGCCGAGTCAATGCCGCATATAACTCAGCATGCGTCCTTTGTACGCAGCCAAGCCAGACGTGGCAGCCAAAGTCAAGGCGTATTCTTTGAGGACAAAACCCAAGGCAGCCATATGCCGGTGAAAGTGGGCCCTATTGCCCCGGTTTGGGTCTACCACCCAGACTTCGCACGCGTGCGCGGCGTGTTCTTCGATGAAGGCGGGAAGGGTGCCGGCCTCGTCGCGTTCATACAAGATGTCGCTACCCATGATCAGATCAAAACGCCCTTGCACCGGTGCCGCGATACTTATCCGGGGATAAGGAATTGCCCTGGCTGGCGCGCAGGCTATGGGCGCTGCAGGCCCATCCCCCCTTGGCAGCATGCCCCAGCGGCCATGGCGGTATTCCAATGGAAGCAGTCCATTAATCCGCAGGTTTTCCAGCATAAAGCCGGCAGCCATCGGGTGGCAGTCGCTGGCGGTGACATCGGCCCCGCGCCGATGGCCGACCAGGCTGGCTAGCGCCAGCCCGCAGCCGACTTCCAAAATGCGCTCACCGGCCTGCACCGGTCTTTGCGCCAGGCGCTCTGCCAGGTGCAGGCCCGAGGGCCACAACAGGCCAAACAGCGGCCAAGCCGCCGATGAAATGCCTTGCTGCAAAGCTTCACCATACGGATCGTGGAATTGCTGTTTGTCCAGCAGCGAACGGATAAGAATATTGGCCACCCCTTTGACCGCAATACTTTCTTGCTTGGTCTGGTATCCGGGGGGCGCGGTGGCGTCTGGCTTAGCGTACATGCCCTATTAAGCGCCTCCAAGCTGACAGGGCGCTTGTAAGTGCAATTGCGCGTGGCACAGCGCATCTTGCGATGGCATGGGAAACCGCCCTACGGGAGTCTTGGAGATCAAGCCCCTTGCGGCGTAGTGAGCTCGGTAGCGCGCATAAAGCGGACGATATGTTGCGCTACCTCTTCGCCTTTGTCTTCTTGCAAAAAGTGTCCGGCACCGCGAATTTTGAAGTGGTCCTGGCCTTGGGCACCGGGCACGTTTTTTTGCCACACAAATTCGCCGTGTTTGGTGACGGGATCGCGCGTGCTAAAGAGTGTCAGAAAAGGCTTTTCCCAGCGCTTAAAAACTTCCCAGGCGGCCAGGTTGCGCTCGCGTTCGGGGTCGTCCGGCGCGGAGGGCACAAAGCCAGGGAAAACGCGCGCAGCCACTGTGTATTTGCGGCTCGGAAAGGGCGCGTTATACGCGGCTACTTCAGCGGGCGTCAGGCCTTTGTGGCAACCGGTTTTGACAATGCGGCCAATCGGAAACCAGGGGCTGTAACGTGCGAATGCACGCCAAATTTTGAAGGCGGTGGGTAGCGCATCCAGACCGGTGGGTAGTGCGCCGT
>CAMBFO010000153.1 GCA_945865675.1 Comamonas sp. lk | reverse complement strand
CGAGCAGCACGGTACAGGCGCCGCACTGCGCCACACCGCAGCCGTATTTGGTGCCAGTCAAGCCCACTTCATCGCGGATCGCCCAAAGCAGGGGCATGTCGGTTTCCACGTCCAGGTCCACGGGCTTGCCGTTGAGTTTGAATTGCATTATTGAGTCTCCAGCACACCCATGCAGAGACGCTGCCATGAAGTTTGGTGTGCCCGGTGAGCATAAAGTAATTTCATGACTGGGCTGGTACTAGCGCAGTCCAACCCGCTGGGTTGAGGGTGATTCACCGGTGCATCTTTGATCGCAAGCTGAAGCTGCAGCTGCGTCAGTGGCTTATCCAGGGCGCGGCGCCTCTTTTCGCTCTAGCATGCCGTAATCGCGCACCACGCGAAATGCGCGGGCGCTTTGCAGACCCGGCACATCGCTCCAGGCGCGTACGCTGGCTTGCGCTAGGCCGCGGCTGCTAGCTTCCTCCAGGCTGATGAAAGCGCCTTGGTGGTTTACACTTTCAAATCCGGCCTTGCCAGGCGCTTGTCCGTCGTTTGCCTGGATATAGGCTGCGATGACAAAGCGGCCTTCGTCGGGTGCCTCTAGCTTGTCTTGCGCTGCTTCGCTGAACTGACCATCGACCCATTGGCAGGCCAAGCTGGCCACGCGGATGCGGTAGTCGGCAAAGTGTTGGTAGCGCCCGGCCTGCTGCGATTGCAAGTGCAGGCTGTCGCGCCGCCAGGCCAGGATGGCGGCCTCGTCAAGCCAGTGTTGGTGCGAAAGCAGCACCGCCTCGTCGCTTAGCGAGCGGTAGCGGTCTAAAAACAAGAGTCCCTTGTGTTTGGCCAGGGCAGGGCGCAGTCGGTCCACATGCTCGAAGTAATGCGGCAAGTGCCCCGGTTTAGGGCGGACTTCGAAAAATAGAGCGTACATGGCAGCCTTGCATTTAGAAAGCGCATTGTGCGCCAACGGTGCGCTTCTTGCGCCCTGGTTGCTGCGGGTGAGGCGGGCGCGGCTTTCGACGCGTATTGGGAGCCTAAATCACCTTGTTCGACGAAGTGCCGTGCGACTGGCAAAGATAGTTGATGCGTATCTCGCCCGGCGTCCCAGGCCGTACCGCGCTAAAGCGCAGGGTGCCCACCGGCTGCGCGTCTTCTTGGTACACCGGCGCGCTGGTGGACTCCTTATCGCTGAAATACGTATTGCCGGTAAACGCGATAGTGCGGCGCTCGCAGTCGATGAAGTTCAGGTAGGTGGTGGACTGGTAGCTCGTGTTATCAGGCCCGTATTGCGTGGTGGACCAGGCAGTGCGCAAGCGTGCTTGGAGCAAATTGGATTCAATCACGATGCTGCTCGGGTCCACATACCAGTAGGTGATTTTCGTGTGGTCGCTGCTGGTGGTAATCAGCTTCCACTGCGTTGCAAGTGCCGTTCCGCTCAGGCCGCAGCACAGCACCACATACGCAGCGCTTTGTTTTAGCAGCATCTTCAAAAAAATCATTACTTGGGTGGTCGCTTGGCAATGCCCATGATTTTGGACAGGATACCCAGCATCACTTCATCGGCCCCGCCACCGATGGAGCCCAGGCGCCCGTCGCGGTAGGCGCGGGAGATGCGGGTGTCATAGGAATAGCCCATGCCGCCCCAGAACTGCAGGCAGCCGTCCACCACGCTACGGTTGAGTCGTCCGGCCATCAGCTTGGCCATGCTCGCTAGCTCGGTCACGTCCTGCCCTTGCACATACAACTCGCAAGCCCGGTAGGTCAGGGCGCGCAGGGCCTCCACATCGGTTTTCATTTCAGCCAGCTTGAACTGCACCCATTGCTGATCGGCCAGCGTGGCGCCAAAGAGTTTGCGCTCTTGCGCGTAGGTAATCGTGTCTTCAATGCAGTTGTTCAGGCCTTGCAAGGTGCTGGCCGCCGCCCACAGGCGTTCTTCCTGGAATTGCTGCATTTGGTAGATGAAGCCCTGGCCTTCACCACCGATGCGGTTGCGCTGGGGTACGCGCACTTCGTCAAAGTAAATCAGGCCGGTGTCGCTGCTGTTCATGCCGATTTTGCGAATTTTTTTTGCTACTTCGATGCCAGGGGTCAGCTTGCCGCCACGCCCCTGGCGCATGGGCACCATCACCAGGCTCTTATTTTTGTGCGCCGGGCCTTCGCCGGTGTTGACCAGCATGCACATCCAATCGGCTTGCAGGCTGTTGGTAATCCACATTTTTTGGCCACTGATGATGTAGTCGTCGCCGTCTTTGCGTGCATGGCTTTTGATAGCGGATACGTCGCTGCCCGCGCCCGGCTCGGACACGCCGATGCAGCCCACCATATCGCCCGCAATGGCCGGCACTAAGAATTCGGCGCAGAGTTCGGGGCTGCCAAAGCGCGCCAATGCCGGGCTACACATATCGGTTTGCACGCCGATGGCCATGGGCACGCCACCGCAATGGATATGGCCCAGGGTTTCGGCCATGGCCAGGCTGTAGCTGTAGTCCAGCCCTGCGCCGCCATAGGCCTCGGGCTTGGTCAGGCCCAAAAGGCCTAAATTGCCCAGCTTTTTAAACACTTCATGCGCCGGAAAAATTCCGGCTTCCTCCCATTCGTCCACATGGGGGTTGATGTCTTCGTCAATCAGGCGCTTGAGGGTTTTTTGGATTTCGCGGTGTTCGTGGGTGAATTGCATGGTGTCTCCAGGGGCAAAAATACAAAGAGGTTTAAGCAGCTGCGCGCAGCCCCAAGCGGGTGCGGGCTTCTGCGGGGGAGGCGATATCGCGGCCGGCATTGCGGGCGCAGCGGGCCAGGGCCTCGATCAGCGCGCCGTTACCGCTGGCGCGCGAGCCGTCGGGCAGGTAAAACGTGTCTTCCAGGCCGGTGCGCAGCATGCCGCCCAAATCTGCCGTGGCCTGGTGCACCGGCCAGATTTCCTGGCGGCCAATCAGCGTGCTTTGCCAGGTGATGCCGGGGTCAATTTGCTTGCACAACCAGGCCAGTAATTGGGCATCTGCGGGCATGCCCGAATCGACGCCCATGACAAAGTTGTAATCTAGGTGGTCCGTCATGCCGGCTTTTTTGAACATGGCTACCGAGCGCACGATGCCCACGTCAAAGCATTCAAACTCGGGCATGGTGCCGGTCTCGTGCATCACGTCCAAAAAGGCCTTGACTTTGTCCACCGGGTTGTCAAACACCATCGGTGGCCAGGCCCAGCGGCCGTCGGACCGGATCTTTAAGTAGTTGAGTGTGCCCGCATTGCAAGCGGCGATTTCGGGGCGCACGCGGCGTATGCAGGCCAGCGGCCCGGCAATGTCTTTACCCACCACACCGGTCGTCAGGTTGATGATCACCCCGGGGCAGGCTGCGCGTATCGCCTCGGTCACTTCCCACACCACCTCCGGGTCCCACGAAGGCATGTGGCCCATGCCTTCTTCCTGGCGGCGTATGTGCACATGCATGATGGAGGCGCCCGCCTCAAAAGCGGCTTTGGCCTCGGCGGCCATTTGCGCGGGTGTGACCGGCACCGGGTGTTGCTTGGGGTCGGTCAGCACGCCGGTCAGCGCGCAGGTGAGTATGGCTTTTTCCATGGTGGGTATCCTTAAATTTCCAATTGGCGCGCAGCCAGTTCTTTCATGATTTCTTCGGCGCCGCCGCCAATTGTCATGACCTTGACTTCGCGGTAAATGCGCTCGCAGGCACTGCCGCGCATATAGCCCATGCCGCCCAAAATCTGCACGCCCTGGTCGGCGCAAAACTGCATGGTTTGGGTGGACTGGTTTTTTAGCATGCAGACCTCGGCCACCCAGGCAGCGCCGGTCTGGCCGGCATCGGCTTGCACCGACAGCTTGTCCAGCCAGGCGCGACTGGCTTCAATGCGCATGCGCATGTCCACCAGCTTGTGGCGCAGCACCTGGTGGCTGGTCAGCGGCTGGCCAAAAGTCTTGCGCTCGCGCGCCCAGGCCAGCGCTTCGTCATAGCAAGCCTCGGCCATGCCGATGGCGGTGGCCGACATGCCCAGGCGCTCGCCATTGAAATTGCCCATGATGATTTTGAAGCCCTTGTGTTCCTCGCCGAGCAAGTTGCCCACCGGCACGCGCACATTGTCAAAGTGCAGGCTGGCAGTGTCCGAGCAATGCCAACCCATTTTGTGCAGCTTGGTGCGCGACAGTCCCGGCGCGTCGCCCGGCACTGCGATCATGGAAATACCGCCTGCGCCTTTGTTGTCTGCATCGGTGCGCACCGCCAGGCTGATCCAGTCAAAGCGCATGCCCGAGGTGATGAAGGTCTTTTCGCCGTTGATGAGGTAGTGGTCGCCTTCGCGCCGCGCGCTGGTGCGCAAATTGGCCACGTCCGAGCCGCCGCCAGGCTCGGTAATGCCTAGCGCCGCAATTTTTTCGCCCGCTAACACCTGCGGCACGATGGACTGTTTCAAGGCCGCGCTGCCATAATGGATGATGGGTGGCAGGCCGATGCTGTTGCTGCCCAAACTTGCCAACAGGCCGCCGCTGCCGGTATAGCGCGCTACCGCAACGCCAAAGGCATTACGCAGCGTCCACGGCGCGGCAATGCCGCCTAGTTCTTCCGGATAGCCCATGGCCATCCACCCCAGATCGGCCCAGCGTTTGTACATGCCGCGCGGAAACTCGCCTGCCGCTTCCCAGGCCTCCAGATGCGGCGCCACTTCGGTCTGTGCAAAGCGGCGCACTTG
>CAMBFO010000152.1 GCA_945865675.1 Comamonas sp. lk | reverse complement strand
GCCGCTGCGCCCCATCATTGCCTGCCACTGCATCCAATGCCGCAAGAGCAGCGGGCACTATGTGGCCGCGACCGCTTGCGCCACCGAGGCCCTGCATATTGAAGGCGATACGCTGCAATGGTATGCGTCCTCTAAAGAAGCAGAGCGCGCGTTTTGCGGGCGCTGCGGCAGCAATTTGTTTTGGCGGCGCCATGGAGAAAGTAGTACCTCGATTTGGGCTGGGTCTATTGACGGGCCGACGGGCTTGCACATCGCGCAGCAGCTATTCGCTGCGTCCAAAGGCGATTACTACGATTTGCCAGATGCCCCGGTGGCGCCTGCGTAATCCACTGAGCCAAGCACCAAACCCTCGATTAGTCCGGGCTGGGCCGCAAGTGACAGCCACCCACAATTACTCAATGGCCCGCGAAGTCCACGAGCGTAAACAGAGGCATGCCGGTAGCGCGCAATTTGTCGGAACCGCCGAGCTCGGGCAGGTCCACGATGGCCGCGCCTTCCATCACAATGGCGCCGAGTTTTTCCAGTAGTTTTTTACCCGCCATCATGGTACCGCCGGTGGCGATCAAATCGTCGATCAGCAGCACCCGGTCGCCAGGGTGTACCGCATCGGTATGCAACTCCACGGTGGCGCTGCCATATTCAAGTTCATAGGTTTCTTCCACCGTGGTAAAGGGCAGCTTGCCTTTTTTGCGGATGGGCACAAAGCCGACATTGAGTTCATAAGCGACGACTGCTCCCAGTATGAAGCCGCGCGCGTCTAAACCTGCGACCACATCGGGGCGATGGGCGTTGTCCATATAGCGATGGACAAAAGCGTCGATCAGGACGCGAAAGACTTTGGCGTCTTGCAGCAGTGGCGTGATGTCGCGAAATTGAACGCCGGGCGCAGGCCAGTCGGGCACAGTGCGGATATGGTTGCGCAGGTATTCGGTAACGTGGGTGTGTTGCATAAAGTCGGCCATCAAACAAGGGCTGGCGACAGCGGCCCCCAATCCATGGGCGCCGCTGTCATATGAGGCCTATTGTCACCGCTGCGCGAGCGCGGGCGGCCTGCCATTAGCTTGCGCCAGCGCGTATTTGACGCAGCCCGCGCGTTGATCATCGTTATGCGCCTAGTGGCTGCGTACACGACATTTGTGGGTGGCACCAGTAGGCCTGCCTAAAATGCCCGGATGCAAGCTCCTGTCACGCCATCCTTAGCTAGCGCACCAGGCTCGGTCACTGCGCGCGCGATTGCCATGGCGCATACCACCTTTGACATTGAAGCGGCGGCCATCCTGGGACTCAAAGCCCAAGTGGGCGACAGCTTTGCGCAAGCAGTCGCCCTGTCGCTGTCTATCAGCGGGCGCGTGGTGGTGATGGGTATGGGCAAGAGTGGGCATATAGGCCGCAAGATTGCAGCGACCTTGTCCTCCACCGGCACCCCCGCCTTGTTTGTACACCCAGCCGAAGCCAGCCATGGCGACTTGGGCATGGTGACGCCCCAGGATTTGGTACTGATGATTTCCAACAGCGGCGAGTCCGACGAGATCAATGCGATCGTGCCGGTACTCAAGCGCCTGGGCACGCCGCTGATCGCTATGACCAGCAACGGGCAGTCAAGCATGGCACAGTACGCCACGCTCTGGCTGAACACGGCAGTAGCCAAAGAAGCCTGTCCGCTCAACCTGGCACCGACTGCCAGCACCACGGCGCAACTGGCGATGGGCGATGCGCTGGCGCTGGCGCTGTTGGAGGCGCGCGGCTTTCAAGCCGAAGACTTTGCCCGCTCCCACCCGGGCGGTGCGCTAGGGCGGCGCTTGCTCACCCACGTGAGCGATGTGATGCGCACTGGCGATGCCTTACCCCAGGTAGGGCCCGCGGCTAGCTTCAGTGCCTTGATGCGCGAAATGAGCGCCAAAGGATTCGGTGCCACTGCCGTGGTCAACGAAGACCAGCAGGTAGTGGGCATATTCACCGATGGTGATTTGCGCCGCTTGGTGGAGCAAGGCCTTGACCTGCGGGAAAAAACGGCTGCCGATGTCATGCGTACCAAGCCGGTAACCATTTTGCAAGACGCCTTGGCGGTTGACGCCGTGGAGCTGATGGAGAGCCGGCGTATCAATAGCGTTTTGGTGGTGGACCGGCTGGGTCACTTGATCGGCGCGCTTACTTCCAACGACTTGATGCGGGCGAAGGTGATTTGATGTCCGGTGACTCCCGCTTCAGCGAAGCCTTATTGGCGCGCGGCCGAACTATCAAGGTCTTGCTGCTCGATGTGGACGGCGTACTCACCGACGGCGGCCTGTTTTATTCAGCACAAGGAGAGACGCTCAAACGCTTTAATACGCTGGACGGCCATGGCCTGAAGATGCTGCACAGCGCAGGCATAACTACCGCGGTAATTACCGGCCGCGATTCCGAACCGCTGCGCGCGCGCTTAGCTGCGCTGGGAATAAGCCATGCACGCTACGGTATAGACGACAAACTGCCGGCAGCGCAAGCCATCCTGGCTGAGCTGCAACTCGATTGGAGCCAGGCTGCGGCCATGGGCGACGACTGGCCGGACTGGCCCATGATGCAAGCGGCTGCGCTGCGCTGCGTGCCGTCCAATGCCCACCACGAGCTGCTGGTACGCGCTGACTTTGTCAGCCTAAGCCAAGGCGGCCAGGGCGCGGTGCGTGAGGTTTGTGACCTGCTGCTTAGCGCCACCGGTCACTACGCAACCATCGCTGCGAAGTACGCACTGTGATACGGCTGCTTGCCATTGTTATTGACCGCTTTGTGCTGGCGCTGCCACTGCTGATGGTGGCCATGCTGGCGCTGGGCAGCTATTGGATGGTACGCAGCGCGCCCGGCGTGGACACCGGTGAATTGCCCAGGCCACCGGACGACACGCCCGACTATTTGATAGAAGGTTTCACCGTCCAAAAATTTGATGCCAAGGGGCAGCTGAGCGCTTTATTGCAAGGCGCATCGGCGCAGCGTTTGCCCGATGCGCCTTGGGTCGAGATTCAAAAACTCAGCTTCCGCTCGACCGATGCGCAAGGGCAAATCAAATGGGCCTCGGCAGACCAGGGTTTGAGTAGCCCGGACAACAATGAATTTCAATTGAGCGGACGGGCGCGCATGGTGCGCGAAGCGCATCCTGCGGGCGACTATCCGCGCCTGGAGATTCGCGGAGATTATTTACATGTGTGGACCGAACCCGAGAAGGTCGAGTCGGACCGCCCGGTGCAGTTGGTCCATGGCAAGCATCGCATCCGCGCCGATAGCCTGCAATACGATGGCAGCACCCGCACGCTGCAAATGGATGGGCGCGTGCAAGCGATCTTGGTCAACGAGGACAGCAAGCCATGAACATGCCACGTCAGGGCTTGGTGTTCATCACCGGCGCATCCAGCGGCATCGGACAGGCTTTGGCGCTGCGCTACCATCAGGCCGGTTTCCGCCTGGCCTTGGTGGCACGCCGCAGCGAAGCCATAGAGGCCTGGGCAGTAGCGCTTGGTTTGGCGCCGGATAGTTACGCCGTTTATGGAGCGGACGTAGCAGATACCGACAGCATCGTGGCCGCCGCACAAGCCTGCATCGCCCGCCAAGGGCTGCCTGACGTAGTCATCGCCAATGCGGGTATCAGTATCGGTATTGATAGCGCGCAGCGCGAAGACATCGATGCGATGGCCCAAGTTTTTGCCACCAATAACATCGGCCTGGCGGCCAGTTTTCAGCCATTTATGCAGGCCATGCGTGCGCGTGGTAGCGGGCGTTTGGTGGGGATTGCCAGCGTAGCGGGCATTCGCGGCCTGCCAGGGCATGCGGCCTATTGCGCCAGCAAAGCCGCCGTTATCAGCTACTGCGAAGCGCTGCGTGGCGAATTGCGCGGCACGGGTGTGCAAGTGATCACCATCGCGCCCGGGTATGTGGACACGCCGCTCACGCGCAAAAACCGCTATCCAATGCCATTTTTAATGCCGGCTTGCAGGTTTGCCGATCTGGCCTATACAGCCATAACTGCAGGCGACAGTTACCGCGTGATTCCCTGGCAAATGGGCTTGGTGGCAAAACTGATGCGGCTCACTCCCAACGCCCTGTGGGACCGGATCCTGGCACGGCAACCGCGTAAACATCGCGGTGTTTGAATACATCAGCTTTTGCTTCAAACTGCCGCGCTATTGCAAGCGCTCAGCTAATTTGCAGGCATAAAAAAGGGCCCCTAGGGGCCCTGATTGCTTGTGGCTTAAAGCCGCAAAACGGATGCGATTAGTAACCGCCGCCGCCGCTACGGCCACCGCCGTAACCGCCGCCACCACCACCACCACTGCGTCCGGCACCACCGCCGTAACCACCGCCGCCGCCACCGCCGCTACGACCGGCACCGCCGCCGTAACCGCCGCCACCGGCACCGCCACCAAAACCGCCGCCACCTGTGCGGGGGGGGCGCGGCTCCATGGGACGCGCTTCGTTGACCACCAGACCACGGCCACCGAATTGTTGGCCGTTCATTCCGCTGATTGCTGCTTGTGCTTCGGCATCGCTGCCCATTTCCACAAAGCCGAACCCTTTAGAACGACCGGTGTCACGCTCCATCATGACCTTGGCGCTGGTGACAGAACCGTGTGCGGAAAATGCCTGTTGCAGGTCTTCGTCACGGAAAGAATATGGCAGATTGCCAACGTAAAGTTTGTTGCCCATGCTGGGACTCCTCAAAATAAC
>CAMBFO010000151.1 GCA_945865675.1 Comamonas sp. lk | reverse complement strand
CTATCAGGTGTTGGCGGTAGGGGTGATCGCGCTCGTCGTCTGGTTTTTGGCGCACAACACCGCTACCAATATGCGCCAGCGCGGCATCCAAAGTGGCTTTGGATTTTTGCTGGGGACGGCGGGCTTTGATATTGGCGAGAGCCTGTTTGCCTTTGACTCGGGCGAATCCTATTTGCAAGCCTATCTGGTGGGCGTTACCAACACCTTGCGCGTCGCCATTTTAGGTATCGTGTTCACCACGCTCTTGGGCACGCTGCTGGGCATAGGGCGCTTTTCACGCAACGCCTTGGTGCGCGGCCTGTGCCGAATATACGTGGAGGTGTTCCGTAACGTCCCCTTGCTGCTGCAACTGCTGATGTGGTATTTGTTTTTTACCGAAGTGCTGCCTGCTGCCACCGAGCCCTGGATACTGGGCCCGATGTTTCTGAGCAAAGGCGGGCTCAATTTCCCGATCCCGGTGTGGGCCAGCGGCCATGTGTGGGCGGCCTGGGGGCTGCTGGCGGGCCTTTGCGGCGGCTGGCTTTGGCGCGGCCGCGCGCGTCGGCGCTTTGAAGCGACAGGGCAGCCGCACAGCATGTGGTGGGCTCCCCTTGGCTGGGTAATTTTTGGCACCTTCGTCGGATGGCTGCTAGGCGGCGCGCCAACCGAGCTCAACGCGCCCTTCAAAGGCGAATTTGCGATTGAAAACGGTGGGGCGCTGACGCCCGAATTTTTGGCCCTGCTGATTGGCCTGACGATTTACACCGCCGCCTTTGTGGCCGAAGTTGTCCGCGGTGGCATCCAATCGGTGTCACTTGGCCAGGCCGAGGCCGCCAGCGCGCTGGGTTTGTCGCAAGGCCAGAGCATGCGTTTGGTGATGCTGCCCCAGGCGCTGCGCGTCATCATTCCGCCCATGACTAACCAGTATCTAAACCTGACCAAAAATTCCTCACTGGCTGTGGCCATCGGCTACCCAGACGTAGTCTCGATTGCCAACACCGCCATCAACCAGACCGGCCGCGCGGTCGAATGCATTGCGCTCATCATGTTGGTGTACCTGAGCACCTCCTTGCTCACTTCCTTGCTGATGAACTGGTACAACGCACGTGCCGCGATCAAAGAGCGTTAAGGACAAATTGCCCATGTCCACTTTTAACGCCATCGCCCCCCGCCCGGCCCCGCAATCGAGCAGCGGGCCTGTAGCCTGGTGCAAAGCCAATTTGTTCCATGATTGGAAAACCAGCACGGGTACCCTGCTGATCGGGCTGATTCTGTTGTGGCTGCTACCGCGCCTTTTCCATTGGGCGATTACCGACGCCGTCTGGAACGGTAATTACGAAACCTGCCACGCGGCCAGCGGCGCTTGCTGGGCGGTGGTGCGCGAGAAGTTCCGATTTATTTTGTTTGGCCGCTATCCGCATGAAGAGCATTGGCGTGCATTGCTAGGTACGGCCATGCTGCTGGGCCTGATTTTGGCCAGCTGCACCCGGGCTTTCTGGCGGCCCTGGCTGGTGGCTCTGTGGGTGGGCGTGCTGGTGGTGTATCTGGCGCTGATGCGTGGCGGCTTTGCCGGCCTGCGCTTTGTGGAAACCGACTTGTGGAGCGGCCTGCCGCTGACGATTTTGCTGGCCTCGCTGTCTATGGTGATGGCATTCCCGATTGCGGTATGCATTGCGCTAGGGCGACGCTCGAATATGCCCGCGATACGCAGCCTATGCACCGTCTATGTGGAGCTGATACGCGGCGTGCCGCTGATCTCGGTGCTGTTCATGGCCTCGTTTATGTTTCCGCTCCTGATGCCCCAAGGCTTCAACATCGACGTGCTGATTCGCGTACTGGCTGGCATTACCTTGTTTGCCGCCGCTTATATGGCCGAGGTCATACGCGGCGGCTTGCAAGCCATACCCAAAGGGCAGGTCGAAGCGGCCGCCACCTTGGGCCTGAGCTACTGGCAAACCCAGCGCATGATTGTGCTGCCCCAAGCGCTGGCCATGGTGGTGCCGGGCATCATGAATAACTTTATTTCCACCTTCAAAGACACCTCGCTGGTAGCGATCGTCAGCCTTTATGAATTGACCGGTGCCATGGGCATGGCCATGAATTCTGAAGCCGACTGGCGTCCCTTCCGTATCGAAGGCTATTTGTTTATCGCCCTGATTTATTTTGTGTTTTGCTATTCGATGTCGCTCTACAGCCAATGGATTGAAGCGCAAGTGAATAAAAGCAAACAGCGTTAAGGACAGCCATGACCGAGCCCATCATTACCTTCGACAAAGTCAACAAATGGTATGGCAACAACTTCCATGTCCTGCGCGACATCGACTTGCAGGTCGGCGCGGGCGAGCGCATCGTGGTTTGCGGGCCCTCGGGCTCGGGTAAATCGACGCTGATACGCTGCATCAACCGCCTGGAAGAACACCAGCAAGGCCGCTTGGTAGTCGATGGCGTGGAGATTACTGACGACCTCAAAGCGATTGACGATGTGCGCAAAAAAGTCGGCATGGTGTTTCAGCAGTTCAATTTATTCCCGCACCTCACGGTGCTGGAGAACCTGACGCTCTCGCCGATGTGGGTGGGCCGCCTACCGAAAAAAGAGGCCGAAGAAAAAGCCATGGAGCAATTGCGCCGCGTGCGCATTGCCGAGCAGGCGCTCAAATACCCGCTGCAACTGAGCGGCGGCCAGCAACAGCGGGTGGCCATCGCGCGGGCTTTGTGCCTGACGCCTAAAATCATGCTGTTTGACGAGCCAACCTCAGCGCTGGATCCGGAGATGATCAAGGAAGTGCTCGATGTCATGATCGAAATGGCCGAGCAAGGCATCACCATGGTGTGCGTGACGCATGAAATGGGTTTTGCTAAGGCCGTGGCCGATCGGGTCATCTTTATGGACGAGGGGCAGATCGTGGAACAAAACACGCCCGAGGCGTTTTTCAACAACCCGCAAAGTGAGCGCAGCCGCGACTTTCTGTCCAAAATACTAGGCCATTGATTTGAACCACATCCCCCGCACCGAGGACCTTGCCGTACCCACTGCCAGCGCACCCGCCTTCAGCCAAACCGAATTTCGCCAAGCCTTGGGCCAGTTTGCTACCGGCGTGACCGTAGTGACGGCGCGCAGCGATAGCGGCGCCCTGGTGGGCCTGACGGTGAACTCCTTCAACGCGGTCTCGCTAGACCCGCCCCTGGTGCTCTGGAGTCTGGGCCTGCGCTCAGCTTCTATGGAAATGCTGCGCAGTTGCACGCACTACGCCATCAACGTACTGGGTGCCAAACACCAAGCCCTGGCGACGCAATTTGCCACCAAAGCCATAGACCGTTTTGCCGGCGTCGCCTGGCACAAAGGCGATTACGAGCTACCCTTGATCGACGGCGCCGTGGCCACCTTTACCTGCTTTAACCGCAGCCGCTATGCCGAAGGCGATCACGTGATTTTTGTGGGTGAAGTCGAACGCTGCACCCACCGCGAAGCCGCCGCACCATTGGTCTATCACGCCAGCCAGTTTTTCACCGGCAGCCTGCGTTAAACAGCGCCACATTTTTCCCCGCCATGGACCGTAAGGAGCACCTGGACGCCTTCGCCATGGGCCTATTGATTGTCTGCTGTGCCTTCTGGGGCTTTCAGCAAGTGCTGGTCAAGGCCACGTTGGCCGACTTGCCGCCTGTGTTTCAGGCCGGTGTGCGTTTTGTGGGCACCACGGTGGTCTTGTGGCTGTGGTGCCGCTGGCGCGGCATTGCGCTGTTTGAACGCGACGGCAGTTTGTGGCCGGGCCTCTTGGCTGGCTTTTTGTTCTCCATGGAATTTTTCTGCTTATTCACTGGCTTGCAATACAGCGCGGCATCGCGCCTGACGGTGTTTTTATACACCTCGCCCCTGTGGGCCGCGCTGGTGCTGCACTGGTTTGTGGCCTCTGAGCGTCTGCGCGCGGTGCAATGGTTGGGCTTGGTGTTTGCTTTTTGCGCCGTGGCCTTCACGCTGCGCGAAGGCTTTGTGGGCGGCCAGACACCGCTGCAACATTGGGGCGATTTGCTGGGCGTGGGCGGCGGCATCGCCTGGGCGCTGACCACGGTCACTATCCGCACCACCGTGCTCAGCCGCGTTGGCGCCGAAAAAATGCTGTTCTACCAAGTAGCCGCCAGCGCGGTGGTGCTGCCGCTGCTGTCCTGGAACCTGGGCGAAACCTGGTCCTGGCCCTGGAACTTCAGCCACTTCGCCATGGGCTCGCTGCTCTTGCAAACCCTGGTCGGTGCCTTTGCCAGCTACCTGTCCTGGATGTGGCTGCTCAGCCGCTACCCGGCCAGCAAAATCGGCGCCTTCGCCTTCTCTACCCCACTGTTTGCGCTGATGTTTGGCGCGCTATGGTTGGGCGAGGAAATTACGCTGTCGCTGTTGGGCGCGCTGGCGATGGTGTTTGTGGGGATTTCGCTGGTGAATCGGCGTAAACCTGTTGCAGAGCCAGAAGGATAAGTGCAGGCTTGCGGTGGCGGACTGATGTAGCCCAGGTGCGCTCGAAGAGGTGCTTACCACCACACCAATTTCCTGGTAAGTGACGTCTCAAACGTAAGTTCTTGTACCTTCCCCTAGCGGATGCAATTTCCGTTTAGTATCGAATTAATTTTTGATTTGGTGATGTATCGCAGATGAGCAATATCAAACTTTTCGAGTCGACACAAATCCGTTCCGTCTGGCTGGAAGACGAAAAACAGTGGTTTTTCTCCGTGGTCGACGTGGTCGGCGCACTCACCGGCAGCGCCAAGCCCCGTGACTATTGGTACCGGATCAAACAGCGAGAAAAAATCAGCGGGATTGAACT
>CAMBFO010000150.1 GCA_945865675.1 Comamonas sp. lk | reverse complement strand
TACGGATTGCCACCAATGAGCAGCGGATGAAAGCTCATCACGATGCGCAGCTTGGGGTGCTTGATGTGTTGGGCCACCAGGCTGTAAATGGAGCGCCACGCTTGCATGCGCGCTAGGTTAGGCATGGCTTTGACCACATCGCCCAGGGTCTCAAAGGGAATCATGCCCAGCTCTTGAAAGCCGAGCTGGAAGCAGCGCTCGGAGGCCTGCATGAGGTTTTTGAAACCCTGCACGTCCTCGGGGCTCATGCGGCCGATTTGATCTAGCATGGCATCGTCGTCATTGCTGTAGTCAAAATGCGTGCCGTCGTCAAAACGGATGCGGTAGAAAGGCGCCATCAGGCGCAAATCCACATGGTCTTGCATGCGCTTGCCGCACAGGGTGAACAACTCTTCGATCAGGTGCGGCAAAGTGATGATGGTGGGGCCGGCATCAAAAGTAAAGCCGTCTTGCTTGTGCACATAAGCGCGGCCACCGGGGGCATCGAGCTTTTCCAGCATTTGCACGCGGTAGCCTTTTACCGACAAGCGTATGGCCGCGCCCAAGCCGCCAAAGCCAGTCCCTATCACGATGGCCGTGGGCGCTTTACCCCCGGTAACCAAAGCCGGGCCGTGCGCGCCGCCACCAGCATCGCCACCACCGTCGCCGATGCCGTCAATGGATTTGAAATAGTTTGTCATGCTTGTCCAAAGTAGGCGCCAGCACGGGTGCGGCATGGGCATCAAAAGTAGCTGCGGCTGTTTGGCCTTTTTTCTTGCGCAAGGCCCAGCGCCACAAGGCGGTGGTGTCCAGCGGTAGCACCAACATCAGGTGCTCCAAGATCGCCAAGGCCAGCATGGTGCCGACCAGCACAGCGCCCACAGCTTGCGCTTGGCTGGTCATCGGGCTGGACGCATAAGCCACCAGCCACCACAAGCAGACGCTGGCCAAAGCCACGGCGAAGGGGAAAAAAGCATTAAACCGGCGGCGACGAAAGAAACTTTCCAGATAGGCCAGATGCGCTGGTAAAAATTCTTCGCTTAAATTGCGCACGCCGAAAAACAGATTGAGCTTGGCGCTGGTGCGCATGATCCACAACACCAGATAGGTGCCGGTGCCGACCTGGTTGGGTGCGTCCCAGGTCATGGCGACGATGGCACAACCTACGAGCAAAATCGCCAACTCATGCCAGAGCACTGCCCGCAGCGATTGCACAAAGCGCGGCCAACCGACGGCGCCGTGGGGCAGCGCGGTGGTGCGCGGGCCGGTAATCCAACCGGTGAGAAAACTCAGCTCATTCCAACCCCATGCCAAAAGCGCGCAGGTGAATGCGCAATAGGCACCGGCCACACCGGTTTGCTGCGCGGTGTGGGCCAGGCCCACCAGCGATGCAACACCGAGCAATGACGACAAAGCCAGGCTCAGCGCCACCGCCGAGCGTGACATGCGATTGAGCAGAATGACGATGCCGGTGCTAAACCACCAGGTGAATATCGCAAAACCGAGCGCGACAGAGGCATCGTTCATCCGCAGCTTTCTCAGTACCTAGCAACAAGCCCTACCAGGCCGGTACCAAGCGCACTTGCGCGGGCAGCGTATGGTGTTGCACGGGCATCAAGTACAGGCGCACAAAGGTTGCTGCACCCGACACCGCCCAGCGCGCACGCTGCAAAGCGCCGATCATGCCGCCACGGGCTTTGGCTTTGTCCATCTGGGTTTGCACATGGAACAAATGGGCCAGCCCTTCGCGGAACGCAGGGTTGTCGATGTCCAGACTGACCGGGAAGACCTGGCGTGTGATCTCGTTAGTGATACGAAACACTTCGTAGTCGTAGGTGGTGGACTCCAGGCCCATTTCATGGTGCAGCATGGGGCGGCTGTGGTCACGCACATACATGGTGGCATACACCGCCAGCAGGAAAAAGCGGATCCAATACACATTACCGCCGCGCAGCAAATGCGGGTTGGCGCGCATGATCAGCGCAAAAGATTCGCCGTGGCGGAACTCGTCGTTGCACCAGCGTTCAAACCAGTGAAAAATGGGGTGAAAACGCTTGTCGGGATTTCTTTCCAGTTGACGGAAGATGGTGATGTAGCGGGCGTAGCCAATTTTTTCGGACAAGTAAGTGGCGTAAAAAATGTACTTGGGCTTGAAGTAGGTGTAGGCCTTGGTGCGCTTTAGGTCGCCCAGGTCAATGCCCAGGCCGAAGTCTTTGAGCGACTGGTTAATAAAGCTCGCGTGGCGCGATTCGTCGCGGGCCATATAGCGCATGAGCTGCTTGATGTCTGGGTTTTCTACGTTTTTGAAAATCTCGTTGTACAAAATACAACCCGAAAATTCAGAGGTCAAAGACGAGATCAGAAACTCTAAAAACTCCTGGCGCATTTCCGGGCTGACTTGCGAAAAGCGCTCCGCCACTTCTTTAGCAAATTCAGGAGTGCGTTGGAAATGGTCGTGGTTGTTATCGCCCTCGTATTCGGCCATCATCACGTCCCACTCCGCGCGCATCGAAGATACATCGAGGCGGTCCATGGCAGCAAAGTCCGTGGTGTAAAAGCGCGGGCTGAGCATGGTGCTCTCGACGGCTTTTTGAGAGGCTTTTGCTGCCGAGTCGATGGACGGGGTCGCTTGCATGAAAATGCTCCGGTTCAGGGTTATGGTTATTCAGGCTGCATCGCCAAAAAGCGCGCGAATTCAGCGGTATTGGTCGGTCCAAATGATTCTAGGTCGACGCGTTGGCCGGTACTGGGGTCCATCAAAGTGACCCGGCCATCGACACGGGCTATCAGGTCAAAAGGTTTATCGGAGCCGATGCCGCGCGAATGGCGCTCGCGCGACAGAGCGCGCAGCGCACCGCGCACAAAGCCTTGCTCGCCATAGAGCACCGTCAGCTTCTCGCCGGTCAGGCCATCGGCCACCAGTACGCCATGGTCTTTATAGTCTTGAAACAACAAGGAGCGCTGCACCGTGGGCGCAGCTGCAAGCTGGTCCGGGCCGTTGCCAGTGATGCGGATAAGGCCAACCGAAATCAAGGAAAGCGCAATGATGCCGCCGGCGCAGTACAGCACCCATTTGGGGAAGCTGTCGGACCCCGTGTTAGCGGGCTTGGTGGCCATGCTGTAGCTGCTCATGTCGGGCTCACTTGCAACGCAGGGCTGGTGTGGCGGCTAGCGCTTTCTTGCACCGCCGGCTTGGCCTGCATGCCGGTGGCTTGCGACCAGGCATCGCGCACATGGGCGGCCACGGTTTGCACATCGGCAATGGCGCGTAAAGTAGGCTCGGGCTTATTGATGCGCCAGGGGCGCACGCTGGGCCACAGATGCACCCAGGCGATACGGTCATCACCTTGCAACGCCAGACTGATGTCGCCAAAACCTCCATCTAAGTTGCGCACATCGGCGGCTGCAATACGCTTTAAAGGCAGGTTGAAGGTCACCGTCAGCACGATGCCCAGGCGCATGACGATGCGCTTATTCGTCACGGTATAGACAGTGGTACGCGCTGTCATCCAGGCCAGGGTCCAGACGCATAGCAGGCCAGTGAGGGACAGCGGAAGAATCCACTTGACCGAGAGCAGCAGCGCCATCGGACCGGCGCCGGACTCCAGCGCCGGCCATGCGCAAGCCAGCACCAGCAGCCCGAAGTAAAAGACCAGTTTGCGGGTGTGAAAGGCCGAGGCCGCCAGGGCACGCACGTCCGGCGAGCCTTGCCACACGATGTGTTCATCGGAAGGCAAACGCTCGGGCAGTCCGTACTGCGGTTCAAACTCATATTCGTGGCCGAGGTTTTCTACGCTCATGGTCTTTCCTTCTCAGTCTGCAACAGGGGTAAGTGGACGCTTAAATCAGGGGTTCGCTACGGCTGGCGTCGGCGTACAAGGTACCGCCGCCGTAGTAGGCGCTGATTTTTTCCTCTTCTAGCTTGGTGATCTGGTCGGGGTTGCGCAGTGCCGGCACCGCCGCGAAATGGCGGGCATAGATGGCGTGTACTTCCACCTGGTTACGACGCACCAGCGAAAACGGTATGGGCAGCAAGACGGTACGGCCACCGGCGATTTCCACCTCTAAGTAGCGGAACATCATTTCGGCCGAGTCGATCCAGATGTCTTTGACCGTGCCGCCTTGCTTGCCGTCGCCGCCCATGACCGGCAGGCCGCGCGGGTCCACGTCTTGTTCTGCCACGGTGTAGTCACTGGCAATACGCAGGGGCTGCAGCAAGGGCTTGCCGTCGAGGCTGCGCTCGGGTACGTCTTCACGCATAGACCAGGCACCGGCGCCTACGCCCGATGTCATCGCATCACCCGTCGGCTCTAGGGGCGAACCTGAACCCATACCTGTCGAGGCGCCGCGGATGGGTGGCTCTTTGCGGCTCAGGTCGGGTACGGTAACACTATGACCGCCTGCCAGCAAAAAGGTTTTGGGCTCCGGAATGGGAAATCCCTTGACCACGGCCCGCCCGCTGCTGCCGGACTCCATGGGGTAACCCTCGCGGTGGTTTTCCTGCACAAGGTAATAAATTAGGCCGGCGAAAAAGATCCAAAATACATAAAGCAGTATTTGGGCTAGATCGACGTAGCCAGTGATGTTTCCGACAGTTTGCATGGCAACTTCTCCTTCGATGAAGACTAGGTACGTAACTCGGCCAGGCCGAGGGTGGGTGGGACTACGGGCGAAAAAACCGTGCTGCGTTTGACCAAGGGGCCAATCGCGATCAAGGTAATGAAAAGGAACAGCATTTCGACGTGATAGACCATGCTGTAACCGACAGAGGGGTCGACCATGCCAGGGCCCCACAGGCCCTGCGTGGTGATGCCGCTGACCACATC
>CAMBFO010000149.1 GCA_945865675.1 Comamonas sp. lk | reverse complement strand
GCGGCGCTGACCGTGACGTTGCCTATCGTTACCGCAGAAGCATTGGTTCCTGTCGTTGCGTCAAAGATGATGTTGGAAGCCGTGCCACTGGTGTTGGCGGTATTGGCGATCGTGCCGGTCTGAATGATCTTGTTGTTCGAAGTGAGCGTGAGGCTGGAGCCGCTGGCCAGATTGACAGCGCCGACATCAACGCCCAAGTTGGCTCCTGCTGCGGTGTTGTTGCCCGTCACGCTGATGTTTGCGCCTGCGCCGGTGACGGTCAGGATGCCCATCGTGGCAACAGTCGCGGCGGTAGCACCCGTGGCATTGACCGTAATGCCGGTCTTAGCGGAGATTAAGCCGGTCAGAGAAACTGGCGTCGCAGTTGAATTGGTCGTACTCGTAATCGTGACGGCGCCGAGGCTGGAACTGATTGCCCCCGTGCCGACGATGCCGCTCTGCGCAGTACTGGTGGCTGTATGCAATGAGTTGTTGGTGATGGTGACGCCGGCCGCGCCGGATACCGCAGCGCCGATATTCAATCCGTCAACACCGTTGACGGTGAGCGCGGTGGTGGAAGAATTGGAAAGGGTGACCAAACCCGTGGTGGAAGTCAAAGCCGAGGTAACTGACAGGCCGGCCTGCACCAAGGCCGCCGCAGACGAACTGGTGCTTATGCTCAGATTGCCATAGGCAGTGATCGGTGAGGTGGCCAGGTTGCCGCTGGTGACGAAACCATAGGTTCCGGCAGCAGATGTCAAAGCTTTTGCGTTGAAGTTACCGCCGATGTAATAAGTGGTCGTGGTGCTTGGAATCGCTGGTCCTGCAACACTGGCTGAACCCGCAACCGAGAAGTCTCCGCCGACGCTGCTGGAAGCCGCCCCGCTGGTGGTCGTATTGACGCTGATACTGGCCCCGACCACACTGACTGTGCCGTTGGTGATCGAACCCGGAGCGATGGTCGTGCCGGTGATCGTGCCGCCGGTTCCATCGAGCACCACATAACCGCCGCGCGTCGTGATACTGGCGCCAACCTTGACGTTGGGCGTGGTACCGGAGTTGGCCGTATTGCTCGCGTTAAACGACTGCAGGACGAGGTTGATGGGGCCGCTGGACGAAGTGATCGCCGTCGAGGTGCTGATGACGCCGGCCGCATAGGCGTTGATGTTGACGGTGCCAGCGCCGGCATTGGTAATGCCGGCCAAAGAAATGTTCGAGCTACTGGTGCCGCCCGTTCGTGTGCTGAGCGTGAGCGACCCCGTGATGCCGGCGGCGGGTGTAAAGGCCAGCGCGGCTGACTGGGTGATGGTGCCCGTGCCCGCCAGGGTCACGCTGGTGCCGGCATTCACGGCGTTTTGAATGTCAGCCGTGTTGACCGTGCTCGTGCCAGCTTGGGCGTTTGCAGCGGTAAGATTGCTTGTGTAATTGCTCCCAGTCGCAGCAGCACCTCCGGTGGAGGTGCTGGCCGCAATCGTGATGTTGGTCGGATCGAGTAGCCATTCTTGTGCGGCCACCGTATTGCCGGAGGTGCTCAATTCAGCACCTGAAGTCTCAATTTGATCGGCCTTCAAAGTGGAATCTGTCACCGCCGTGCTGCCCGACAAGTCGCCTTGCGCATAAGCCTCACGGCCAATGGCGATGCTGCCGCCCTCTGCAGTAATGGCAGACTGCGCGATACGAATATCGCCAGCACCCTTTACCACCACCTGGCCAGGTGCAGCGGCACTTCCTGCTGTCAGCGTGGCATTGTCCAAGTTCACCGCACCCGCATCGATGGTGATGTTGGAGCCAAACAATTGGCCCTTGTTCACATTCGCTGTGCCTGAACCAACCGTGGCCAAGCCTTTGGCTTTTTCATAGATGCCGGCTTTCAGGTCTTGTGTGGTGATGTACACCTCACCACCTACCGACTGCACCTTGCCGCCTTGCATGACCGACAAACTGCCACCCGGTGTGGCAAACCACAAGCTGCCGTTGGACGTGACAGCGCCTTCAATCACATTGGCACCGCCACTGATGCGGTTCATCGTGATGGAGGTAGCACCTGGCGTTTGGTAAGTGACCGTTTGCTGAGCACCGACGTTGTAGCTGGTCCAGTTGATGGTGGCATTGGTGGAACTTTGCTTGATCAGCATGTTGCCCGCTGTGCTGCTGATAGCTGCAGCGCCATGGACCACCGCCCCGCCCGTGGGCAAGGCGCCTGGCTCCGCTGCCATGGTGTACAGCGACAAGGTGCCCACCATGGCCGCGATCAAGGCCTTGGCACCGCGACTGCCTTTTCCGTTCAACGATACCTGTTCCCCCACCGCTTGGTACTGGCCGGTTTTTTTGTTGAATTTAACGTTGTAAATGTGGTTCATATCAATCTCAGTCTTTGGACTGTGAAAAGAAAGTAGTCATGCAAAGTTGGGGCTTGACGGCCAATGTTTGATTTAGAACAGGCGGGTGAGACTGAGCCAAGCGCGCGTGCGGCTTTCATCAGCCAAGGGCTTGGTGTTGACACTGGGGTCATTGCCCAGCTTGTGCGCCACAAAGCCCTTGAATTGCACTTGCGGACCCACCTGGTACTGCAAGGACATGCCCAGATCGGTCATCCGGCCTTCGTTGGTCGGCGCGGTTTCGACCGAGAGGTTGTCCACCGCTGCTAAATAATTGCTGTGGTTTTGCCGAAAATACGCCAGTTCAGCAAACAAGCCCAAACGCAGTTGCGCATTCATTTGTTTTTCTAATTTGAATTCTGCGTAAACCGCTTCGTCAGCTGGCACTGCCTGTGCGAACCAGGCGCGCATTTGCAACATGCCGCCAAAATAGGCTTTCTCTGAGCCAGGCAAATTGCGGTTAGCGGCTTGTGCACTGGCTACCACGCTGGCCACAACCTGCTCATTGCCAACCATCAGGGCATTGCTCAAGCTGCCGGACAAAAACAGTTTTTGAAAGTCTCCCATCTGCTGGGCGGACCCCGCATCTTGCAGAGCCGCTGAAGCCACATCTTGGCGTGCACGTCCAGTTGTCAAGATGGCTTGATAAGACCCTGTAAAGTTGTTACCCAAGGCCTGTATGCCAAAAAAACTGAGCCCTAACTTTTCCGTGACCGTGTCGGTCAAATGATTGAGATCCGTACTGGCCCCCACGATGGCATCACCCACGGAGCGCGATTGATCTAAGTTGGCGGAAAAGGTGTGCCGCCCCAGCTCGTAGCGCACCAAGGGATAGCTGACCGACAGGCCTGTATTGTTCGACGTGCCTTTGTAGCGTGTGGTCAGCTCCGTTAGGCTGTTGCCAGCACCGTAGTCGTAACCGAAGCGGCTGTAGGAAAGACCTAAGCGCCAACCGGAGGGGCTAGCCATCAGTGAGGCATCCACACCAAGCATCTGGGAGTTTTCCGTGGCCAAACCATAGGCACGCAATACGTCGCCCTGACCCAATTGGTTGTTCAAAGCCACGTCGCCACGCACCGTGTTGCGACCTAGTGCATCCGTGCCACTGTTGTCCAAGGTGGCCGATCCGTTGAACAAACGCCCCGTCTCTAATTGCGCGACCAAATCGGTGACGCCTGTTTGCTGACCGGGCTTCATTTGATAGGTATTGACCACGCCCTCAATTTCAGACAGCACCGTGCTGTTGCGCTCTAGCTGCGCGCGGTTGACAGCAGCGCCGGATTCAATGCCATAGGAGAGTACTCGCTTGGCAAATTCAGCATTCAGGCCAGAGCTGTTGTTCACAATGACCTGGCCAAACCTCACTTGGAAAGCTTTGAGCTTTATAGGCAAACCCGCTTCCAATTTTTCCTCCACGCGCTGAAAGACATAAGGAAAACCCTTGTCCTGCAGGTGGCGCTCCAAGTAGCCTATCAAGGAATTCACCGGCACATCTTGACCCACTTGCGGCGCCACGAACTGGGTGACCAGTTGCCTAGCCGCATCTGGCAAGTTGTCAATTTCAAAGCCGTTGAACTTTTCTAGCGCGACACTGACTGTCGCCATCGGCAATTGCAAAAAATCAGGCGAGAGTTCTTGGCGATACTTGTTCAAAATGGCACCGGCATCAATTTCAGCCGCATACGAAGGTGCGCAAATACATGCCCAAGCAAGGGCCACTGAACCGGACACGAGGTGATAGTGTTTCAAAGGTAAAGCTCCGAAATTAAACAAGCGCCAAAGCGACTTGCCAGACAAGAGACGCGCTTAAGCATCTGCTGGCCCACCTTGTTCTTTGATCTTGGCTTCGCGCGCGGCCTTGGCAAAGGCCAGACAAATCTCTAAATCCTGAATCGCGACTTCATAGGCGCCGTAGGTCAATACTTTTTGGCCTTCGTCTTCGAAAATGACTTGGCCGTCAGTTGTCACTTCCTTCACCATACCTGTGCAAATGTGAAAACCAGAATCATCCTGAACGGCTACTAATCGTGCTTGCTTGGCTTGGGTAGAACTTTTAGATTTCATAAAAATACTTTGAAAAAGAAGGGTTGGTACGGCTAGTGGCGGGGCATGGGCGGTGTTTCAAGTTGCTACACAATTAAACCGCTCACCCGCTGAGTTGCATATCCTTCGAATGAAGGATTGATGGATCAGCCTCCCCGCTAATCCCCCCCTGTAAACCTATAGCCCCAGATAAGTAATTTCCTAAATAGGAATATTATTTGCGGTTAGGTCGATACCCATCAATGCTATTTATTGACGACCGTTCTTCAGAGCAATAAGGTGCGCCAATGAGCTTAAATTGAGCTTACGCATTACTTCTGATTTATATTGTTTTGCAGTAGGAAGTGAAATATGCAGCGTCTCTTGTATTTGCGAATTATTAAACCCGACAGCAAGTAGCTCAAATACCTCGCGCTCGCGGCGGGATAAGGTTTTTAAGCCCTCCTCTAAAGCGACCTGATCAAGGTAGGAGCGCATATACGCAACGTCTTGCTCTAGGCCCCGCACTACAGCAGATAGTAGGTGGTCTCTTTCAAATGGTTTTAGTAAAAACTCAATGGCACCTTGCTTCATGGCAGATATAGTCTCAGGCAGCGTACTCTCTCCACTAATAAAAATAATCGGAATTTGTCTGCCGCGCTTTAACAATTCGGCCTGCAACTCCACGCCGCTCATGTCTGGCATTTGCATGTCTGTGATGATGACGGC
>CAMBFO010000148.1 GCA_945865675.1 Comamonas sp. lk | reverse complement strand
GTCTACACCAGTGGCACCACCGGCCGCAGCAAAGGCGCCATGCTCAGCCATGGCAATTTGCTTTCCAATGCCAAGGTGCTGAAGGACTACTGGGGTTGGCGACAGGGTGATGTGCTTATCCACTGCCTGCCCATCTTCCACGTGCACGGTCTGTTTGTGGCGCTGCATGGTGCGCTGCTCAATGGCAGCAAGATGATTTGGATGGCGCGCTTTGACCCCAAGCAGGTGCTGGCCTATCTGCCGCAGGCCACTGTCTTTATGGGTGTGCCGACTTTGTATGTGCGTTTGCTGGGCGAAGCCGGTCTCACGCCGCAGGCTTGCGCGAACATGCGTTTGTTTGTGGCCGGGTCCGCGCCCTTGCTTTTAGAGACGTTCCAGCAATGGACATCGCGCACCGGCCACACGATTTTGGAGCGCTACGGCATGAGCGAAACCGTCATGCTCAGCTCTAACCCCTATGCGCCCGATGCGCGCCACGGCGAACAGGCCGAGCGGCGCGGCGGCACCGTAGGTTTTCCGTTGCCGGGCGTGCAATTGCGCGTCAGCAGTGGCGAGGGAAAAACCTGTGCGGTAGGCGAAGTGGGAAATATCGAAGTGCGTGGCCCCAATGTGTTTTGCGGCTACTGGCGCATGCCCGAAAAAACCGCCGAAGAATTTACCGATGACGGCTACTTCAAAACAGGTGACGTCGGCATGGTCGATGCGCGCGGCTATGTCAGCATTGTGGGCCGCAGCAAAGACCTGATCATCAGCGGCGGCTACAACGTTTATCCCGCCGAGATCGAAGGCTATATCAACGCCATGCCCGGTGTGGCCGAAAGCGCGCTGGTCGGCGTGCCGCACCCGGACTTCGGCGAAGTCGGCGTGGCCGTGGTCATTGCCAAGCCTGGTGCTGCGCCTGATGCCAACGCCATCGTCAAAGCGCTCAAAGCCAATTTGGCGAATTTCAAGATTCCCAAGCGTTGTTATGTGTTGCCCGAGTTACCGCGCAACGCCATGGGCAAGGTGCAAAAGAACTTGCTGCGCCAGCACTACCAGAACCTGTTCACCGCCTAAGCGGCCACTATGCGCCAAGCGATACAAAACCTCGAAGAATCCAAAATCCGCGAAGTCGCCAATGCAGGAATGGGGCGCAGCGATGTGCTGGCATTCTGGTTTGGCGAGAGCGATGAAGTGACACCCGATTTCATCCGCCAGGCGGCGATCGAATCGCTGCAATCAGGTGAGACTTTTTACAGCCACAACCTGGGCTTGCCCGCGCTGCGCGAGGCGGTGGCGCAGGCCATGTCCGAAAAACATCCTGGCGCGCCGGGTAGTGCGCCGATTGGCGCAGAGCGCATCGCCATCACCTCGGGCGGCGTCAATGCGCTGATGCTGGCGGTGCAAGCCGTGGTAGATGCCGGCGACGAGGTGGTAGCCGTCACCCCCGTCTGGCCCAACCTGACAGCGCAGCCGCTGATCCTGGGCGCGCATTTGCGCACCGTGGCTTTGCGCCCGCAGGCCGGGGCCTGGACGCTGGATCTGGACGCCTTGCTAGCGGCCATCACCCCCCGCACCAAACTGCTGGTCGTCAATGCGCCCAACAACCCCACCGGCTGGACCTTAAGCCGCGAAGAGCAGATCGCCATCTTGGCCCACTGCCGCCGCAGCGGCACCTGGATACTGGCCGACGAGGTGTATGAAAACTTGTACTTCGCACCCTCAAGCAATGCCTGTGCCCCCAGTTTTTTAGACATTGCTGAGCCGCAGGACAAGCTCATGGTGGCGCATAGTTTTTCTAAAAGTTACCTGATGACCGGCTGGCGTTTGGGCTGGCTGGTGCTGCCGCCGTGCGCGACGGCCGCCATGGGCAAGCTCATCGAATTCAACACTTCGTGCGCCAGCGTGTTTACCCAGCGCGCGGGCCTGGTGGCTTTGCAGCGGCGCGACGAGGTCACGCCGCGCGTGGTGCGCCATTTGCAAGCCTGCCGCGACACCCTGGTGCCGGCGCTGCAATCCCTACCCGGCCTGCAAGTGGCCAGCCCTAAGGGCGGGATGTATGCGTTTTTTGAGTTACCTGGCCACGCCGATTCGCTGGCGACCGCCAAGCGCCTGGTGACCGAGGCCGGTCTGGGCTTGGCGCCTGGCGCCGCCTTCGCGCCCGAGGCCGGCAGCTGGCTGCGCTGGTGCTTTGCCTCCAAAGACTTAGGCCGCCTGACGCAGGGTGTGGAGCGCTTGCGCGAGTGGCTGCGTCACTCATCTACGGTTGGCTGATGGCTAGCACTGGTCCAGCAGATTTTTTATAGCGCTGATGCCTACTCAGCTAGAGGTCGCTGCGCTGCTGACGCAAATTGAAGGCGCCTTGCGTCCGCTGGCCGATGCACAGCGAGCCCAGCGCATGCGCGCCTATATGCTGGACCAGTTTGCATTTTTAGGTATCCATGCGAGCCCGCGCCGACAGGCCTTGCGCACGCTGCCTGGCTTGAAGGATTGGACGGCCCCTGCCTTGTTGGCGCTGGCCGAAGCTTTGTGGGCCTTACCAGAGCGAGAATTTCAGTACGCGGCGGTGGACCTGCTCGCCAAGTACCACCGCCAGCTAGACCTTCAGAGCCTGCCATCCCTGATCGCATTGGTGCAGCGCAAGTCGTGGTGGGACAGCGTCGATGCTTTGGCTGGTTTAGTGGGCGATATCCTGCTGCTGGCGCGCAAGCACGGGCATGATGGCCAGCACACTATGGATAGCTGTCTTGGCCATCGCAATTTATGGGTGCGCCGCGTGGCGATGTTGCACCAATTAGGCTGGAAGGAGCAAACCGACGAAAGCCGCGTGCTGCATTACGCGCTGCACTTGGCCGGTGAGCCAGACTTCTTTATCCGCAAGGCCATTGGCTGGGCTTTACGTGACTACGCTCGTACCCGACCTGATGTGGTTCGCGCATTTTTGGCGCAACAGGGGCAAGCGTTCTCGGGACTCACGCGCCGTGAAGCGGCCAAACACCTCGATTGAGGGCTTGCTGCCCTAGGCGGTGCAAGGATGGCACTACCAGGTATCGACCATGCCGCCGCGCAAGGGCCGGGTTTGCCCGCTTGCCAGCGCCCGGCTGAGCCAAGCGCGGGTCTGGGCGGGGTCGATCACGGCGTCGATTTCCAGGCTGGCGGCCATGTTCATGGCGCTGCCGTTGTCGACATGCTGGGCCAGCAGTTGGGCAAACAAGGCCTCGCGCTGCGCGCCTTCGGGCTGGGCCTCCAACTCTTTCTTGAATCCCAGGCGCACCGCGCCTTCCAGACCCATGGCGCCAAACTCGCCGCTAGGCCAGGCGATGGTGCACAGCGGCGCGTGAAAGCCGCCGGCCGTCATGGCCATGGCGCCTAAGCCGTAGCCTTTGCGAAGCACCACGCTCATAAAGGGCACGCGCAAATGCGCCGCGGCCACAAACATGCGGCTGACATGGCGCACCTGGGCACGCGTTTCTACCTCCGGGCCCACCATAAAGCCGGGCGTGTCCACCAAGCTGAGCAGCGGCAGGCTGTGCGCATTGCACAACTGCATAAAGCGCGCTGCTTTGTCGGCCGCATCGGCGTCGATAGCGCCGCCCAGGTGCTGCGGGTTGTTGGCGATGCAGCCCAGCGCACGGCCTTCGATGCGCAAGAGCGCAGTGTGGATGCCAACGCCAAAACCGCTGCGCAGCATCAACACGCTGCTTGCGTCGGCAATGCCCTCGATGGCGGCACGGCTGTCGTAGACGCGCAGGCGGTTTTCAGGCACCACATCACGCAGCGCCTGTGCGTCGGGTGCCTGATAGGCCAGGCTGGCGCTGGCCTGGCAGAAAAAGCCCAGGTAGTGTTGGGCCGCGGCCACGGCTTGGGCCTCGTCGGCGACCAGAATGTCGATCACCCCGTTGGCATGCTGCACGGCGCTGGGACCAATGGCCTCGGGCGGGTACACGCCCAGCCCGCCGCCCTCGACCATGGCCGGCCCGCCCATGCCGATATTGCTGGCCTCTGTAGCGATGATCAGGTCGCAGCAGCCCAGCAGCGCTGCATTGCCGGCAAAACAGCGCCCGGTGGTGATGCCGATAACGGGTACCTGTCCGTTGAGCCGCGCAAAGCTGGCGAAGGTCGCGACATGCAGTCCGGCCACAATGGGCATATCCACGTCGCCGGGACGCCCACCGCCGCCTTCGGCAAACAAAATAACAGGAAGCTTGTGCTCCAAGGCGATGCCCAGCATGCGGTCGGTTTTTTGGTGGTTGCGCATGCCCTGCGTGCCGGCCAGCACGGTGGCGTCGTAGGCCATCACCACGCACCGCTGGCCGTTGACGTTAGCGGTGCCGCAGACCATGCCATCGGCGGGCGTGTTGCGCATCAAGTCCTCGGCGCTGCGGCGCTTGCTTTGGGCTGCGACCGCTAGCGCGCCGTATTCGGAAAAGCTGCCGGTATCGATCAGATCAGCGATGTTTTCGCGGGCGCTGCGCAAACCCAGTGCATGGCGCTTGGCCATGGCCTGGGGGCGGCTGGCGTCCAGGGTCAATGCATGGCGAGCCTGTACCCGCGCCAGGTCCGGGCGGGCTTGTGCGCCTGCGTCGGGCTTATCGTGTTGTGCAGTGATGGACGTGTTGGTGGCTGCTGGTAGGGAGATTGGAGTGGATTGCGCCGCCTTGCTCGAGACCCATGGCGCTGTTGGGCTTTGCGCTTGTGCCAGGTCCAGCAAGGCCAGCACCTCGCCCGCTTGCACCGTGTCGCCCGCCGCGCAGAAAAGCTCGCGCACCTTAGCCGCACTCGGTGCGCAGACTTCGTGTTCCATTTTCATGGCTTCGAGCACCAGCAGTAACTGGCCTTGTTGCACCGCCTCGCCCGGCTGGACTAGCAGTTGAACAATATGGGCTTGCAGGGGAGAGCGCAGTTCAGTCATGGCGTGGCGTATCGTGCTGGCAAGGGGTGGGGCAGAGTGGCCACAAGGCCGGTTATGCTCGAATGCAATGGCGCTAAAGGGGCGCTGCTTGGGCCGGATTGTCCGGTAGAAATGGTGCGCGCGGTGTCTCCTGTTGAACTGACGCCTTTGGTCGAACTCACACGCGGCGGGTATAGCGAATGTTTGCACTTTGGCGCGGTGGCGGTGGTGGACCGGCATGGCACGGTGCTGGCACACGCGGGTAACCCGCAGTGGGTGAGCTTTACCCGCTCCACCCTCAAGGTCTTGCAGGCCTTGCCTTTGCTGCAATCGGGTGCCGCCAAGGACTTGGG
>CAMBFO010000147.1 GCA_945865675.1 Comamonas sp. lk | reverse complement strand
CCATGGGTCTGGTGGCAGGCTACGCAGTTTTGCGCATAGACTTTTTCACCGCGCTGGGTGATTTCAGCCAGGGTCCAGACTTTGGAAGGATCGTCCGCCAAAGCCGCCATTTTTTTCCTCTCACCATCAACCCATTTGCTGTAGTCCTCGGCCGAAACCACTTTCACATGGATGGGCATATAGGCATGCTCTTTGCCGCACAGCTCCTGGCATTGGCCATGGTAATCACCGATTTTTTCGGCGCGGAACCAGGTGTCACGCACAAAGCCGGGAATCGCGTCTTGCTTGATGCCGAAGGCCGGCACTGCAAAAGCATGGATCACGTCATTGGCGGTGGTAATGATGCGGACTTTTTTGTCCACCGGCACTACCAGCGGGTTGTCCACTTTGAACAAATAGTCATCCACTATCTCGCCCTTTTTGGGGCCACCGTTATTGGACATTTCACGCTGATCGGCATCCAAAGTGGAGACAAAGCCAATGCCTTCGCCTTCGCCTTTGATGTAGTCATAGCCCCATTTCCACTGCATGCCAGTGGCCTTAATCGTCACATCCGCGTTGCTGGTGTCCTTCATCGCAACCACCACCTTGGTTGCCGGCAAGGCCATCAAAATCACGATGATGAAGGGAATAACGGTCCAGATAATTTCGACAGTAACCGACTCATGGAACGCGGCCGGCTTGTGGCCCCGCGATTTGCGGTGTTTCCAGATGGAATAAAACATCACCGCAAACACCGCAACAAAAATCACCGTACAAAGAATCAGCATGAACCAGTGCAGCCATTGCTGCTCGCGGGCAATAGCGGTCACCGCAGGGGGTAAGTTCAACTGAAGTACGGAAGGCCCGCCAGGCAGGTCATTCACGGTCGCCGCCAGGCCCAGGGAGCCAGTGCTAAGACACACGCCTGCTGTCGCCAACAGTGAAGCTGATTTATTCCAAATGCTCTTCATCGTTTTCACTTTCAATGCCTCAAAGTTTGCAAAATTACTATGTCACGGGGTTTACACGGCGCTTTGGCCCATGCGCACAGCGCGGCGCAATTCTTGCGCCAGGGCCTCACGCCGCTCGGGACGCACATAGCGCCCTACCTGTATGGACTTGCCCTGGCCCGACACTGCGATCAGCGAATGTTCACCGCCGAGCGGTTCGATCCTGACCCATTGCCGATGGAACTGTGCCCGCTCGCGCACACCAGCGGCCTCATGCTCCACCACCACTTGCAATCCGTCTACCACGATGCGCTCCTGATCGAGCACATGCCGGGAAAAAATCAAAAAACAAATACCGACTGCCACCGTCTCTAAGGCAGCGAAAGGCAGAACCAACACCGCCCCCTGCAGCCAAAAGAACAAGCCAATGCACAAAGAAACCAGACTCAGCGAGGCGAAAAACACCAGCATTTGGGCCGGAGTGAGCGGCGCATGGCGCCGCAAAACCCACTCAAAACGAGGATTTTTCGCATCGGCATCGAGGGAGTAACTGAAGCTCACACAATTTAGCGTTAATGGCACGGCTCCAACAGCAGGGCCGCAAAAGGACAAAAATTGGGTCAATAAAACCTGTCAATTGTATTCCATGCCTCTTTGATGCAGGACTTGCGCCGCCCCATGCAACCGAGTGCCAAAAGGGCTTCCCGGGGCATCCCCTGGCTCATCGCAGCTTTTGGGCGCGCAAGCTCTCCCGCATCTGCTCTAAGGGGATCAGGGTTTGCGCCTGAAGCACCATGCGCGGCGCCGGCTTAAAGGCATGGCCGTAAATAATCTCAAATGTCAGTCTTAAGCGGCCGTTCTGGGCGGGGTCAGCAAGCCCGGCGGCAATGGCATGGTGCAACGCATCACGCCAAGCACGCCCCCGCAATGCGGTAAAGCGCTGGGGGTGCAAATTGCGGCCCAGACCGCGCAATTCGGCCAAAAGCGTCGCAGGCGAGGAAAAAGACAGGGTAATGCGCTCCATATCCATCACCGGCTCCGCAAAACCGGCCTGCACCAGCATATCGCCCCAATCGTGCATATCGGTAAATGCATGGGCGGGGGCAGGCCAGCCCTGGCGGGCGTAGAGATCGCGCAATTCACGCAAAGTGTCCGGGCCCAGGCAAGAAAACATCAAAAAACCATCGGTTTGCACCAGGCTGTGCCAGCGCTGGATCAGACCTTGCGGGTCCGCGCTCATATGCAAAGCCATATTGGCCCAAAGCAAGTCCACCGGCACGGCGGGTGCCTCAAAGCGCGTCGGGTTTCTCCACCGCTGGGCCGACCACCAGGGCGGGCGCAGGGCGGTGCGGGCCAGCGACAAGGCTTGTGGCGGCTCCTGTTGCACAAAACTGGTGGCCACGGGGTAACGCCGGCGCAAAAGCGCGTGCGCCTCGATCCCACCGTGCAAAGCCTGCCAATGCAGCCAGCTGCGCGGCTGCTTGAGCATCCATTGCAATCGGTCTTCCATGCGCCTCGCCACCTCTTCGTGCAACCAGGGCGATGCTTGTTGGCCCGTCAGTCCCGTCGAAGCAGCCAAAGGCCATGCGGCCCAGCGCCTTGCAGCTTGGGCATCGATGGTGGGTGGGCGTTGGTTGGTCATCAAGCGGGAAAATAGGGGCAAAGGGGCAAAAGAGGCCGGATAAATTCGGCAGACAGCCCGCTGGCAAGGGGCGGCGGCGCCAAGGCCCCATCCGGCTTGGCGGCAGTATATTGGCAGCATGTTTACTGCCTTGTTTCACGCACTGGCGGCACGCTTGCCGAGCCGCTGCGCGGTCTGCCATGCCTGGCCCGGCCAGCCCTTGTGCGAGGCCTGCATCGGACTTTTTGCGCAACCCAGGCCACGCTGCAAGCGTTGCGCGCTGGTGGTCGCCGATGCCACACAGCCCTGCCCGGCTTGCCTGACAGCGACTAGCCCGCTTGATGCGGCCCTGGCAGCAGTCAGCTATGGCTATCCCTGGGCAGGTGTAGTGCAGGAATTCAAATTTCGGGCGCAACCGTCCTGGGCACGCCATTTAGCAGTACTGATGCGCAGCGCCCCCTGGGTGGAACCGGCGCTGGACGCTGCCCACTGGGTGCTACCCATGCCGCTGTCAACGCAAAGACTGCAAAGCCGGGGCTTTAACCAGGCCTGGCTGCTGGCACAGGCCCTATCTCCCGCCAAGGCGCGCGCCCAGTGGCTCTTGCGCGTTCGCGATACCCCAGCGCAGAGCAGTCTGAGGGTCAAAGAAAGACTCGCCAATGTAGCGCAGGCCTTCGCTATCGACCCGCTATGCCAACAGGACCTGGAAGACAAAAACGTGCTGTTGGTGGACGATGTGATGACCAGCGGGGCCTCTTTGCGCGCCGCCGCTCTGCCCTTGCGCCAAGCGGGGGTACGGCGCGTCACCGCGCTGGTCTTCGCCCGTGCCGAAAGCACGCAATGAAAGCGGGCCCAGCGCCTTGGGGCCGCGCGACAATGGGGGCATGCTGCATATTGTTTTGGTTCACCCCGAAATTCCACCCAACACCGGCAATGTGATCCGCCTGGCCGCCAATACCGGTTGCAGCCTGCACCTGATCGAGCCGCTGGGCTTTTCCATGGACGACAAACATATGCGCCGCGCCGGCCTGGACTACCACGAGTACGCCAGCGTCCAAAAACACGCCAGCTGGCAAGCCTTTATCGATGCCGCCAGCCCAAAGTCTGAGCGCATGTTCGCGCTGACCACGCGGGGCAAGCGCAGCCCCTATGCGGTGCAGTTTGCAAAAGGCGACTGGCTGGTGTTCGGCTCGGAAACCGCGGGCCTGCCGCAGGCCGTACGCGACAGCTTTGCCCCCGATCAATGTCTTCAATTACCCATGCAAGTAGGCCAGCGCAGCCTGAACCTGTCCAACGCGGTGGCAGTGACCGTGTTCGAAGCCTGGCGACAGCTGGGTTTTACCGAGGTTTAGCCGTAGAGGCGAGAAATCGATTCGGCCACACACACCGGCTTGGCGGCGCCTTCGCGTTCGGTAGTTACTTCCCAGGTACATTGGTACCCGCCTTGGTCGATCGCATCAGCGGCCAGCAGCTTGATATGCGCCCGCAAACGGCTGCCCACCGGCACCGGGCCGACAAAACGCACCCGGTTAAGGCCGTAATTGACGCCCATGCGCACCTGCTCGATGTGCATGGCCGACGCGAAAAACAGCGGCAGCAGCGAAAGCGTCAAAAAACCATGGGCAATGGGCGCGCCAAAAGGGCCGGCCTGGGCGCGTACCGGGTCCACATGAATCCACTGGTGATCGCCGGTCGCCTGGGCAAACTGGTTGATCTGCTCTTGGGTGATGGTGACCCAATCGCTAGTGGCTACTGGTTGCCCAGCCAGGGCGGCCAACTGCTGCAAATTTTCAAAATTTCTCATAGAAAACACTTTTCCCCAAAAAGCACAATCGGACCATCAAGCCTCCAGCCACTTGCCAATGGACTTCCATTGTTCACGGTCTTGTTCCATGCGGCTGGTCTGCACATCAAACACCGTGAGCCCATTGGCGGCCAGGTGCACATAATTTTGGGTGTCGCGCAGCGTGCCAACTTTGGGCAAATTAAGCGATTGGACAAACGCCGACAATTGATCTGCCGACAGTGTGCGTTCATCCACCCGCATGGCCACGACACCCACTTGCACATTCTCGGCGTGTCGGCTGGCGGCCAATTCATCAAGAAAACTGCGCGTGGCGTAGATATCAAAAATACTGGCCTGCAAGGGCACCAGCACCTTGTCGGCCCACTTGAGCACGTCTTTGAGTTGCTTGCCCGCCAAGGCCGCAGGGGTGTCGAGCACATAGTGGTCTGCGCCCTTGGGTGGTTTACTAAATTCTTCCGGGTCCACGTCCCAATAGCCAATCGGCTTGGCCGATGGCGGGCGCAGCGAAAGCCACAGACGCGCGGAGTGCTGGACGTCCGCGTCGCCCAGCATGACGGAGTAGCCGCGCGCGGCCAGGTAGCCCGCGACGTGGGTGGACAAAGTGGACTTTCCAACCCCGCCTTTTGGGTTGGCAATGGCAATACGTGTCATGCGGTGTTACCTTTTTGCAATGGGTTTGCTGGCCAAGGAGTAACTGCCATTATGGAGTGCCTTGGCATCGTGGGAATTGCAATTTTGCACCACGCGGACCCGTGGGCTCAAGCGCTCAGGCAAATCCGTCCCAGACCAATTTAATACCGGTAAGCAACATGCCTGTGTACACCAGGCGGTAAAACACCACTTGGCTGACATGGCGCGCCAGGCGCACACCGCTCCACACGCCTAGAGGCGCCAGCGGCAGCAACACCAAGGCGGTCGCCATATTGCGCAGATCGAGCAGGCCCAGGTAGGCGTAGGGAATCCATTTGCACAAATTGAGTACGAAAAAGAAAAACGACATGGTGGCGGCAAAAGTCACTGGCCTGATGCGCAGGCCAATGAAATAAGCGTTGATAGGCG
>CAMBFO010000146.1 GCA_945865675.1 Comamonas sp. lk | reverse complement strand
TGGCGGTCGAAACGGCCGATGCCTTCATTGCCGCCGTCGCCCTCGCCAACGGCTTCGCCGTCGCCACCCGCGACACCCGTCCTTTTGAAGCTGCTGGGGTGAACGTCATCAACCCTTGGCAAGCTTCGCCATGAAGCAATGCCAGCAGGGAGACGATGCCTATGGTAATCCCCCCGTTTTCCACCGGCCTTAAAAGTAGAACGGTTATGCAGCCTTGGCCAAATGCTGCTTTGGGGTAAAACCGCCCAAGGCCATATGCGGGCGATCATGGTTGTGGGACCACATCCACTGGGTGGCGAAGTCCTGAACCTCTTTAATGCTAGACGAAAAATACTGGGATAACCATTCGTAGCTAACCGTCCTGTTGAACCGGTCAACGTAAGCGTTTTGCTGCGGCTTTCCTGGCTGAATATATTCAAACCGGATACCCAATTGCTGGGCCCAGCATCATTAAGACATGAATGGGGAGTCGACAAACATCCCCCCTTCTGAACCTTAAAACATGGCTCTCCTATATGCAGGCTTATGGTGCCCTAAACGTGTGCCACACTTGTGCTCATGTGGTTGGATTTCCTATCCGTCCGCTTGCAAGACGCCAAGGCGCCACCCAAAACCCAGCGCTACCTAGCCCACTGGGCCTGAATTGCTTGATTGGTATTTGATGGGCTTGTGTGGCTGAAGGCATAAAGTTGAGGCTGACTACTTCTGACCCATGCAGCTCGCGTAGTAGGTCACCGTGCCGGGCCAGTCGGAAAATATGCCCATAATTCCCACATCCTTGGCCAAAACGTCCAAGGCCTCCAGGATATCGCCCTCGCGTGAAATTACATGGTTGACGCTTTGGTAATACCAGCCGCCTTTGCCTGATGCCATCACGCCAGAGCGCTCTAGGCTCCAGGTAATGATAGACAAACCGGCTTGCTTCGCATTTTTGGCATAGGCAGAAGCCACCAATTTCCCGTCCTTTGCGTCCAATAGCGCAAAGATCGGAGGCGCGACAATGTGTATGCCCTCATTTTTATAGCTAATCAGCTTTGCAAGGTCTGGTAAATCGGCAAGCTTGTCCGCCCCGTCTAGGAAAACCGCTTGCTTGCCAAATTTGGGTTCGTTCTTTATCCAGTAGCGAACGTCGTTGAGATCAAACGACTGAGGAAACACCTTGCTGGGCGCTACTTTCGCCGCCTTATATTCATCAATCATTTTTTGCGCATACGCCTCTTGTGTGAATCCATCAAAGGGCATGGTCACTGCGGCGGATTTGAGCTCAGGCGTCATCTTGACACCCAGCTTTTGAAACAAGGCAATGCTTTCCTGGTGCGTCATCAAGGTGCCGCTGGTGGGGCCACTGTACAGGTCGGTGCGCCAGTTCGCAGTACCGCCCATAAACTCCTGCGCAGTCTTGGCCATAGGGTTGAAGGCGTCCATCTTGCCGCGCAGTGTTTTAAATTCGGCCAAGGTGATGTCGCTGGTTCGGCATTCAGCTGTGGCGGGCACATTCTTTTCAGCGTCGTACGGCGTAAATGGTTTGCTGCACTTTGCCGCCAAAGGTGTTGCCAAAATATTGGTGGTGGTGTGCAGATCGTTTTGCGCATGGCGGCAAACCAATTGCTTGTCCTTGGTAAATGTCACATCGCACTCGACGATACCCGCGCCCATGCGCGCCGCTGCTTCGTAGGACTCTTGGGTGTGCTCAGGAAACATCATGGCGGCGCCACGATGCCCAATTGAAAAGTTGGTTTTTTTGAATGGGCCGTTGGAGCAACTTTGCAGTTTCGCCTTCAGCGGGCTCTCAACCATATCTGCGACTAGGAAGTAAGGGCGTGGGCCGACCTGGATATTGCTTACCGTCGCAGGGCTTTGGGCCCAAGACGATACGCTGCACCCCACTGCCAACAGGGCAAGGGCTAAACGCTGTGGGGAAATACGCATGGGAAAACTCCTTTGAGATCGATGCCATTGGAATTCCTCATCCTAAAGACAACTAATTACATGTGAGTTACAGCAAGTTGCGATCGCTAAATCACAGTTGCCCTGAACGTTGAATTAGGTAGTGGTTCGGCGGGCCAATAAAGCGATTGTTCGCTTGATCTGCGCTTGGGCTCTTGGCCCAAGCGCAGTGTGATTACTGCAGCACGGTATCGGTGCGCACCGACAGATTTTGAATCCGCAGGTCTGTAAGCTCTGGCGTGTCAGGCGTGTTGTAAGCACTTGTGCCGTGTTGTGATTTCATGTACTTCATGAACGCATCTTGCTCACTGCCAAGGGTGGCTGTCGTTGTGCTGGCGGCACCACCTGCAGTTGCACTGGTCATTGTGCTTGTCAAGTCAGTTTTATTGGTTAAGACAGACGGGAAGGGGTAGCCATCGCCCCGCTCTGCCAGGAAACTAAGGGTCACGAGTCGGAAGGTTCGGTTGCCATCACCGACGATGGCCCCGTTGCGCACCACCACATCGCTTCCCACTTTGAGCGAGCGTATGCGCTCACCGGCGTTGGTCACAGCAAAATTGGCATCGAGCGCCTGGGCTGCTTTACTGGGGTCATAGCTGAAGGTCAAGCCACCAACTTGGGGGAAACGCCCCTGGCTTCCCAATAGGGCAACGCCATGCTCCAACAGCGACTTGAGTTGCGTTGCGGTGATGTCAAAAGTCCAAAGTTTGTTGTTGAACTTCAAGGAAGTTTCGATCGCCAATTGCGAGACTTCGCCTACCTTTCTGTTGGCGCTGGTATTGGCTTTAGGTGGTTCAAGGCTGGCCACAGAGGTCGAGCCGGGGGCGGCTACTACCTCGCCAATCTCGGAGCGAATGCCGCCGCCATTTTTTAGCGATATTTGGGCCGTGCTGTCGTGCAGCTTTGCGTACCACAGGTTGGCATCGGCGCTCAGGTTGCCGAAATTGGTTTCCTGGTTGCGCACGGCGGCGCGGCGGCCCTCCAGGAATACGTTTGTTTTTCCAAAAACGGTACCGTCCTTGGTGGCGAGTACGTTTTTCAGCGCGTTACGTATGGCTTGCACCGCGCTATTGGGTGTGGCCCCGCCGGCAGTGTCATCGCTTTCGCTGGTTTTCCAGGCGCCAGACAGGCTGGTGTTGAATCGACCTGGCATGAGTACGCCGTTGCCGTCAAACGGCGCGATAAAGCGCCCCAGGTATTTGTAGTCGGCATCTACGTTGATCACCACCACCGGCGCGCCCGATGCGCTGCTTGTTTCAAAAGGGTAAGCGCCCGCTGAGGTATCGCCGGTGCGAACGGTGTCGGTCTCGTCACTGAGCAGGGTGTTGGAGCCACCGGCCACAATAATGTCCACATTTTTGAGCTTGGTGGCGAGTGCTTTTTCGGTGGAGATGGTTTGCATGTGCGCCAATAACACCACTTTGTTTATGCCTTGGGCTGTCATTTCATCCACCCCTTTTTGTATCGAAGCAGCCAGCATGTCAATATTGGGCTCGGTGCCGGTCAAGGTGGGAGTGAACTCCAGCCCGCCTGTGGTGGTGATATTTTTAAACACAGGTGAACTGGCGCCGATGACACCAATGGTTTCGCTTCCTACGACGATTTTGCTCCAGCCGGCCAGCTTGCCGCCTGTCAGGCCCGCAGCATCCAAGCCATTACTGACCTTCGATCCGTTAGTGTTGCTGTCCTTGGTGAAGTCGACGTTGTAGGCCAAGTAAGGAAATTGCGCTCCCTTCCATGCGCCACTGGTCTTGATGATGTCAGCAAACTGTTTAGTGCCCAGATCCAACTCATGGTTGCCAATGGCAGAGGCTTGAACGCCAATGGCATTGAGAAATGCAATGTCCGCGCGGCCTACCTCGGGTGCGCCCAGCAGCGCAGCCAAGCTGCTGTCATTGGCGGCATTAAAGCGAGGGCCGGGTATGTAGTTATCGCCGGAACTCACCACCAAGGTGTTGTTCGGGTAGTCGGCTTTGAATTTGGTGACCAGCCCAGAAAGATGGGCCACAGAGTTGAGCGTAGTTTGGTCTGAGCCGTCCGCGTCTGACACGTGCAGCAACTGCAGGGTGAACGCCGGTTCAACGACACCGCCGCCGCAGGCGGCAAGCGCAAGGACTAGGCTCGAAAGCAAGGCGCCACGTGCCGCCCATACAAATTTCAATCTCAAATACATTGCAGTTCCCTTTGTCATTATCAAAATGCAAAGTATTTACTTCTTTTATGACAAAAGCATGACGCAATCTTCGGCTCGAAGTGGGAATGAGTAGCGGTGGCAATCTGCCCTTTTCAGAGCGCATGCAATGCAATGGCAGCTTTGGCGCGTGCGAAGCAATTATTTCAAAACGATCGAGCGAGGCGGGCGGAGCCAACGGCCAGATTTTGAACCTGGAAGCACGCTGGCGTTACAGCCAAGCGCTGGCCTTGTCTGCGTTTTATGACATGGGGTGCATCCAGATCAATGTGAACAACGACTACAGCGGTGCGCCAGCGGTCGACGACTACTGCCTCAAAGGCAGCGGCTTGTCGGCGGCATGGACGTATGAGAAGGGCGCTTCATTCAAGGTTGTTTGGGCGCGGCGAATCGGAGTCAATCCCAATGCCAATATCGAGACCGGCCAAGACCAAGACGGCTCGCTGGTCTTAGACCGATTCTGGCTCACTGCAGCAATGGTGTTTTGAAGTCTGAAAAATAGATCGGCGCACCACGGCGTGCCCAAAATTAATGCGACTATTTCCGTTTCATCAGTACCCGTGGCAAAACCAAAACCGCGAACACGACACATAAGAGCGTCAGCGACATGGGGCGCTCTAAGAAAATAGTCCACTTGCCTTCGCCAATAGACAGCGCGTTGCGCAATTGCGCTTCAGCCAAGGGGCCCAAAATCATGCCGACTACGACGGGTGCGGTGGGGAAGTCAAAGCGCCGCATCACCAGGCCCAGCAGGCCAATGCCGTAGAGCAAAACCAGGTCAAACGCGCTTTGGCGCATGCCGTAAGCACCCACCGTGGCAAATATCAAAATTCCCGCGTAGAGCTGGGGCTTGGGCACTTTGAGTAGCTTGACCCACAAGCCAACCAAAGGCAAGTTAAGTACCAGCAGCATCACATTGCCGATGTACAGCGAAGCAATCAAAGCCCACACCAAACTCGACGAGGTGGCAAAAAGCTGTGGCCCGGGTTGGATGCCATAGTTTTGAAAAGCGCCCAGCAAAATAGCCGTGGTGTTGCTTACCGGGATACCCAAGGTCAGCAAAGGAATCAGGGCTGTCGTGACCGTCGCGTTATTGGCGGCCTCGGGCCCGGCCACGCCTTCAATCGCGCCATGGTTTCCAAACTCAGCCAAGTGCTCGCCTTTGGCCAACTTCTTTTCTACCGCGTAACTGAGGAAAGTGGGAATCTCTGTGCCACCGGCGGGGATACAGCCAAAAGGCGCCCCGATGGCGGTGCCGCGCAGCCACGCCGGGAAAGATCGACGCCAGTCGCTGGCGCTCATGGT
>CAMBFO010000145.1 GCA_945865675.1 Comamonas sp. lk | reverse complement strand
TCCGCAAACCGCGAAAAAAACCTGATTTTTGCAATTCCAAAGGACTCTTCAGCTATGAGCAAAGCATTAGACGGCGTACGCATTCTCGACTTCACCCATGTGCAATCGGGCCCGACCTGCACCCAGTTGCTGGCCTGGTTTGGCGCCGATGTGATCAAGGTAGAAAAAGCCGGTGAAGGCGACGCGACCCGCGGGCAGCTGCGTGACATCCCCGGTGTGGACAGCCTGTACTTCACCATGCTCAACCACAACAAGCGCTCGATTACCGTGAACACCAAAGACCCAAAGGGCAAGGAAGTGTTGGACCGGCTCATAAAGACCTGCGACGTGCTGGTAGAAAATTTTGCACCCGGTGCCCTCGACCGCATGGGCTTTACCTGGGAGCGTATTCAAGAGCTGAACCCGCGCATGATTGTGGCCTCGGTCAAAGGCTTTGGACCGGGCAAATACGAGGACTGCAAGGTCTATGAAAACGTGGCGCAGTGCGCTGGCGGAGCCGCCTCTACCACCGGTTTTGACGACGGCCCGCCCATGGTGACCGGCGCGCAAATTGGCGACTCGGGCACCGGCTTGCATTTGGCGCTGGGTATTGTGGCGGCGCTCTACCAGCGCAACAGCTCCGGGCGCGGCCAAAAGGTGCTGGCGCCTATGCAAGACGCGGTGCTCAACCTGTGCCGCGTCAAGCTGCGCGACCAGCAGCGCCTGGACCGCACCGGCACCATGAACGAGTACCCGCAATTCCCCGACACGCCATTTGGCGATGCCGTGCCCCGCGCCGGCAATGCCTCGGGCGGTGGCCAGCCCGGCTCCATCCTCAAGTGCAAAGGCTGGGAGACAGACCCCAACGCCTATATTTACTTCATCACCCAAGCCGCGGTGTGGCCTGCGGTGTGCAAGGTGATTGGCCAAGAAGACTGGATTACCCACGCCGACTACGCGACACCCCCTAAGCGCCTGCCGCACTTAAAGAAGATTTTTGCGCGCATTGAAGAGTGGACCATGACTAAGACCAAGTTCGAGGCCATGGACATCCTGAACCAGTTTGACATTCCTTGCGGGCCGATTTTGTCGATGAAAGAAATCGCCGAAGAGCCTTCGCTGCGGGCCACCGGCACCGTGGTGGAAGTGGACCACCCTGAGCGCGGCAAATACCTGACCGTGGGCAACCCGATCAAGATGTCCGACAGCATTACCGAAGTCAAGCGCTCGCCGCTATTGGGCGAGCACACCGACGAAGTACTGGTGCAATTGGGCTACTCGGCTAGCGACATCGGCGCGCTGCGCGAAGCCAAAGTTATCTAAGTAAAGCCGTGCGGCCCTGAGCCGCAATTACAAGGTTGGAAGCCATGAAAATCGTGCTTATCGGTCAACAGGATTTCGGCAAAGCCGCCTTAGAAGCGTTTTTGGCGCGTGGCGACGAGGTGGTGGGCGTGTTTTGCCGACCAGAAAAACCCGGCACCAAACCAGACGCCTTGCGTGTGGAAGCGCAAGCGCGCGGCTTGCAGGTGTTTCAGCTGGACAAGCTGACGGGTGAGGACGCGCACCAGGCCATGCAGGCGCTGGCGCCCGATCTGGGGGTGATGGCCTATGTGGTGCAGTTTGCGCCGCAATCCTTGTTGCAGGTTCCCAAGCACGGCACCATTCAGTACCACCCTTCGCTGCTGCCCAAGTACCGCGGGCCTTCGGCTATCAGCTGGGCCATGTCGCGCGGCGAAAAGGAAACCGGCCTCACCATCTTTAGGCCCAGCGACGGCTTGGACGAGGGCTTGGTGATTTTGCAAAAGCGCTGCGACATTGGCCCAGACGAGACTTTGGGCGAGCTGTATTTCAACAAGCTGTTCCCGCTGGGTGTGAGCGCGCTGCTGGAAGCGGCAGACGCGGTAGTGGCCGGTACCCACCAGGAGGCGGCGCAAGATGAATCGCAAGCCAGCTACGAGGGATGGTTTCTGGCAGCTGAGTCGCAGATCCACTGGCACAACCATATCGATGTCGTCTATGACCTGATACGCGCCTGCAACCCGGCCCCCGGCGCCTGGACACTGGCCGACGGGAAAAAAGTGTTTATATTTGACTGCCACAAGCACCGCATCGGGCGCTATGGCGACAGCAAGGGTAAACCCGGTGAAATTACCTTGGTTACCGAGGGGGCGATGTTTATCAGCACGCAAAGCGGGCAGATTGAGGTGCTGAAATTGCGCGCCGACGATGGTAAGAAAATGGGTGCGGGCGACTATGCGCGCGCCACTGGTTTGGTCGCTGGAAGCCGTTTGGGCTGACCATGGGTTGGCGATGGAGCTACCGGGCACGCAGATGCACGGACTGAAAGTATGGTTTTTTTCACTACACGAGGAGACACTATGAAACTGAAGACTTTGATTGGCGCGACCCAAAGCGCCGTTGTGCTGGCCCTGGCCAGCTTTTTGGCACCGGCCCAGGCCTGGGAACCCACCAAACCGATCGAGTTTGTAGTACCCGCAGGCACCGGTGGTGGCGCGGACCAGATGGCGCGCTTTATCCAAGGCGTGGTAGCCAAAAACAAGCTCAGCCCGCAACCCATCATCGTGGTCAATAAGTCTGGTGGCGCGGGCGCCGAAGGCTTTTTGGATGTCAAGGGTGACAAAGGCAATGCGCACAAAATAGTCATTACCTTGTCCAACCTGTTCACCACACCACTGGCCACCGGCGTACCTTTTAACTGGCGCGACCTGACGCCGGTGCAAATGCTGGCCTTGGACAACTTCGTGCTGTGGGTCAATGCAGAGACACCGTACAAAAACACCAAAGACTTTGTCACCGCACTCAAGGGCCAGCCCGACAAAGCTTTCAAGATGGGCGGCACAGGGTCTAAACAAGAAGACCAGATCATCACCGTGCTGATGGAAAAGTCCGTGGGCAAGAAGATGATTTACATCCCCCTCAAAGGCGGCGGCGACGTGGCAGTGCAACTGGTGGGCAAACACATCGATTCGACCGTGAACAACCCCATCGAGGCCGAATCGCACTGGCGTTCGGGCGCGCTGCGCCCGCTGTGCGTGATGGACAAAGAAGCGCTGCCCTACAAAGTGAAACTGACGACGACCCAGTCCTGGAACGACATCCCGACCTGCACCTCGGCCGGTTTACCTTTGGAATACCTGATGCTGCGCGGCATCTTCATGCCGCCGGGTGTATCGGATGACCAGGTGAAGTACTACCTGGACTTGTTCAAGAAAGTACGCGCCCTGCCCGAGTGGAAAGACTTCATGGAAAAAGGCGCTTTCAAGCAAACGGCTTTAACCGGCCAGGACTACTTCAATTGGCTGGGTAAGAACGAGCAACTGCACCGCGAGCTGATGAAAGAAGCGGGCTTCATCGCCAACTGATGTTTGAACCAAGGAACGGGAATTTGCTATGACAACACCGAACAAGGAATCAGGGGAGGCGCACGGAGAAAGCGCGGCTACCCTGACCCGCGGCCCGGAGCTGGTGGTCGGCCTGGTGCTGATGGCCATCGCTGGCCTGGTGATTACCGACAGCCTACGGGTCGGTACGGGCTGGGGCGACGATGGGCCGCGCTCTGGCTATTTCCCGTTCTATATCGGCCTTTTTTTGCTGCTTGCGAGCGCGTTTATCGTGCTCTCCACACTGCTCAAATGGAGCAAATCCCATGCGGTATTTGCCACCCGCGAAGAGCTGGTGCCGGTGTTCCAAATGCTGGTGCCCATGGTGATTTATGTGGTGGCCATGGTGTACCTGGGCATTTACCTGCCCTCGGCCATCCTGATCGGCTACTTCATGCGCCACCACGGCAAGTTTGCTTGGCCCCTCACAGCGGGGGTGTCCATCGGCGTGCCGCTGGTGTTTTTCCTGGTGTTCGAGAAATGGTTTTTGGTGCCGCTGCCCAAGGGCCCGATTGAAGCCATGCTGGGGTTCTAATGGACGAAATTAACAACCTGTTCCATGGCTTTGCAGTAGCACTGACGCTGCCCAATATTGCCTACATGCTGATCGGCATCGTCTTGGGTGTGTTGATCGGGGTGCTGCCCGGCCTGGGTGGCGCCAATGGCATTGCCATTTTGCTGCCGCTGACGTTTTCGATGAACCCAACATCGGCCATCATCATGCTCTCCTGTATTTACTGGGGCGCCTTGTTTGGCGGGGCGATCACCTCGATTTTGTTCAACATCCCGGGCGAGCCCTGGTCGGTGGCTACCACCTTTGACGGCTACCCCATGGCCCAACAAGGCCAGGCGGCGCAGGCGCTGACGGCGGCCTTTACCTCCTCGTTTATCGGCGCGTTTTTTGCCGTCGTGCTGATTACCTTTTTAGCGCCGGTACTGGCCAAGTTTGCGCTCAACTTCGGGCCGGCCGAATATTTTGCGGTGCAATTACTCACTTTTTGTAGCTTTGTGGGCATGAGCAAAGAGCCGCCGGCCAAGGTGATTGCCGCCATGATGCTGGGCTTTGCCTTGGCTGCGGTGGGCATGGACAGCGTGACCGGCCAATTGCGCATGACCTATGACTTTCCGGTGCTGCTCAAGGGCTTTGACTTTTTGATCGCGGTGATCGGCCTGTTTGGCATTGGCGAGATTTTGCTGACCATGGAAGAAGGCTTAGCCTTTAAGGGCAAGTCCGCCAAGCTCAACCCCAAAGTGGTGTGGGAGACCTGGAAGACTCTGCCCCGCTACTGGCTGACCTTTTTGCGCTCCACGGCCATTGGCTGCTGGATGGGCATCACCCCTGGCGGCGCGACGCCGGCTTCTTTTATGAGCTACGGCATTGCACAGCGCATGTCCAAAGAGCCGGAGACCTTCGGCAAGGGCCAGATTGAAGGCGTGCTGGCGCCCGAAACGGCTGCGCACGCCGCAGGCACTTCGGCCCTGTTGCCCATGCTGACGCTGGGTATTCCCGGCTCGCCTACGGCTGCCGTGTTGCTGGGCGGGCTGATGATTTGGGGCCTGCAACCCGGGCCTATGCTGTTTGTCGAGCACAAAGACTTTGTCTGGGGCCTGATCGCTTCGATGTACCTGGGCAATATCGTAGGCCTGCTGGTGGTGTTGACCACCGTGCCCTACTGGGCCGCGTTTTTACGCATACCGTTTTCGGTGATCGCGCCGGTGATTGTGGTGATCTGCGCCATTGGCGCCTACACCGTGCACAGTTCCATGTTTGACGTGGTGATGATGATGGTCTTTGGCGTGGTGGGCTATTTGTTCAAAAAGCTGAAATACCCGATGGCACCTTTGGTGCTGGCGCTGGTGCTAGGCGATATGGCCGAAGCGAGTTTCCGCCAGTCCATGCTGATGTCGCAAGGCAGCTTGTCCATCTTCTGGTCTAACGGTTTGGTAGGCGGCATCTTCGCCCTGGCCATTGTGATGCTGGTCTGGCCCCTGATCAGCGGCCTAGTGAGTGCGCTGCGCGGCAAGGCGGCGGCTTAGGCACACGGCTTCGCAGTGAGCAAACCAGCGTCATCGCGAGGAGCGAAGCGACGCGGCGATCCATGCAGGAATGAAGTCATGGAT
>CAMBFO010000144.1 GCA_945865675.1 Comamonas sp. lk | reverse complement strand
TCGCCTTTGGCCAACTTCTTTTCTACCGCGTAACTGAGGAAAGTGGGAATCTCTGTGCCACCGGCGGGGATACAGCCAAAAGGCGCCCCGATGGCGGTGCCGCGCAGCCACGCCGGGAAAGATCGACGCCAGTCGCTGGCGCTCATGGTCACCCGACTGAGCTTGTTTTCAGACTCCTTCACTGCGCCTTCAAACAGCACCGCGTGCAAGGCTTCTGCGACAGCGAACAGACCCACGGCAACCAAGACGATTTCAACGCCATCAAGAAGCTCTGGCACACCGCCGGTGTAGCGTGCTTGGCCGGTAATTTGGTCCATACCGATGAGACCGATCGCAAGCCCAACAAACAAGGCGGTCAGCCCGCGCACCGTGCTTTGACCCAACACAGCACTTACCGTGGTCAGCGCCAAGAGCATCAGGCAAAAGTATTCGGGGGGTCCTAAGCGAACAGCGTAATCGGCCAACACCGGCGCAAACAAGGTCACGATGATGGTGGCGATGGTTCCTGCAACAAAGGAGCCAATTGCCGCGCTTGCCAAGGCAGCCCCAGCGCGGCCGCTCTTGGCCATCTTGTTGCCTTCCATCGCGGTGACCATGGTGGCGGTCTCGCCCGGCGTGTTGAGCAAAATCGAGGTGGTCGAACCGCCGTACATTGCTCCATAGTAGATACCGGCAAAGAAAATCATCGATGCGGTGGCGTCCACATGCGAGGTAATCGGAAGCAGCATCGCCACAGCGGTCGCAGGCCCGATCCCGGGCAAAACACCCACCGCAGTGCCTAAAGCGCAACCCACAAAAGCCCAAAGCAAATTCACCGGCGTGCCTGCGCTTGCAAAACCCGCAAGCAGGTGATTCAAAATATCCATCACAGCCAACCGCTTTGCGTCAATCCCGGCAAACTAATTGCCAAAAATTTAGTGAACATCCAAAACACCGGCGCTGAGATCGCCAAGCCCAAGAAGGCATCAATCACCCAACTGCGGATGCCCAGTGGCTGGGCTGCTTGGGCCGGGCTCGCATTGGCTTGACGCAAACCATGGGCTGCACAAGCAAAACATAAAGCGCAGCTCAAAATAAAACCGATCGTGGTAATCAAGGCTGCGCTCAGCAACAAGCCTGCCGACATCCAAGCCATCCCGCTCCAGCAGGGCGGTGCTTGCCTTGATTCGCTAGGATCTGCATCCGGCAGATGGCTAAACCCTGGGCCCATGGCTTCCCATAATAAGAAGCCGCCGCACAAAAAAAGACCTGCTGAGACCATCATGGGCAAAAAATTGGGGCCGATGCCAGCGTACCCCGCCTCAGAGGAGATACCAGAGGCACCCAGCGCTAGCCCAAAGGCCAGCGCGATGATTCCTGTACTGAGGATGATTTCTTGGTTTTTTTTGGTGCTGAAAAAACTCACAACATGCCCGACAAGTGCATGATGCCGCGCAAATTTGCAAACTCATTGTCTACAAAATCGTCAAAGGCTTTGCCGGTCAGCAGTGCAGGCGTCCAGACATTTTTCTCTAAAGCGGCTTTCCATGCCTCCGATTTGGTCGCTTTTACCACCATATCCGTCAAGACGGCGCGCTGCTCATGGCTGATGCCTGGTGCGCCGTAGACAGCCCGCCAGTTGCCCAACACCACGTCAAAGCCCGACTCACGCATCGTGGGAATCGCAATACCTGGCAAGCGTTTTTCAGACGTTACGCCGATCGCGCGCATTTTCCCGGCCTTGATGTATTCGGCAAATTCACTGTATCCGCTGCCGCCGACGGTGACGTTGCCACCCAACACTGCCGCAGTGGCTTCGCCGCCGCCACGAAAGGCGACATAGTTCACCTTTTTGGGGTCAACGCCCACACGGGTTGCCAGCATAGAAGCGCAAATATGCTCTGTCGAACCCCGCGAGCCACCGCCCCATTTGACGCTGCCTGGGTCCTTTTTCATTTGCTCCACGACATCTTTCATTGTCTTCAATGGTGAATCGGCTGGCACCACAAAAACATTGAATTCACTGGTCAGTCGCGCAATCGGGGTAATGCGGTCCATGCCGACTTGGGGTTTGCCGGTAATGATGCCTCCGACCATGACTGCACCGGTCATGATCAAGGCGTTCGGGTCGCCTTTGGACGCGTTCACAAACTGCGCCAAACCGATCGCGCCGGCTGCGCCACCTTTGTTTTCATACTGCACGGTGTCGGCTACTTTGGCGTCGAGCAAGGCTTTACCGAGTTCGCGCCCGGTTCCATCCCAGCCGCCGCCTGGGTTGGCTGGAATCATCATTTTGACGTTGCTCGCCGCCAATGCACGCATGGGCAAAGCGCCCGCTACCGACAGGGCAGCCAAAGACTTCAGAAAGGTATCGCGACGCATAAAGTTCTCCTGAGGGTGTTTAAAACCGCTCTATGATGGCAAGCGAGGCTGTCAATCGGCTGTCTAAAACCCTAGGGGAAACCCGAACCACCTTGCTTTTTATGCGCCTGCTGCTGATTGAAGACGATCCCGCTCTGGCGCTGACCTTACAACGCAGTTTGGAGAGAAAGTTGATGCAGGTTCAACTCTGCGACAACGGAAGTCAGGCAGTGGCGGCATGGCAAACGATGCAACCCGATGTGGTGGTCTTGGATTTGAACTTGCCTGGGCTTGACGGTTTACAAGTTTTGAAAAATGCGCGCCAAGCAGGTCTTCCAACGCCTGTGTTGATATTGACAGCGCGGGGCACGGTGGGGGACAAAATACTCGGACTCAATGCGGGCGCCGACGACTACCTGCCCAAACCCTTTGACCTCGATGAGCTCGAAGCCCGGGTCCGCGCATTAAACCGAAGACAGTCCGGCGCTCTGTCTCCCACCGATTACCCGGCCACGACCTTTGGCGCGCTTCGGCTAGACCGCGATAACCGTGCTTTGTACCTACAAGGCGCAGTGATGGACCTGAGCCCACGGGAGTTTGCTTTGATGGCGGCCTTGATGAAAAAACCAGGGCATGCGGTCGCCAAAGAGCGCTTGCTCGACCTAGTTTTCCCGGAGCAACAAGACGTTCAGTTAGAAGCCATTGAGGTGGTGGTTTACCGTTTAAGAAAAAAACTGGTCCATGCGGGGGTGGCTTTGGTCACGCTGCGGGGTTTGGGTTATTTACTCAAGGCCGAATAAGCCATGCGAGAAGTTCGGCACACCAGCCTACGGCGCAGCTTGCTCATTGGTATTTTGGTGCCGATTGTGTTGTTCGTGGCCATTGATACCTTGAGCCTGTACCGCCAAACCTTGGAGGCGGTCAATATCGCGTACGACAGAACCCTCTTGGCATCGGCCAAAGCCATCGGAGAGTTGATCGAAATTCAAGGCAGTGCAGAACAAGCGCAGTTGCGAACACGCATTCCTTACGCCGCCTTGGAGGCATTTGAAGCCGATAACCGCAGTCGAATGAGCTACCGCGTGTCTGACGCCACAGGACGGTGGATTGATGGTGCACAAGATCTGCCAGCGTGGCAGGGCCGCTTGCCGGACCAAGGGCCGTATGCGGCCTTGGTGGATTTTTATGACGCCCGCTTAGGCGATGTACCGGTGCGGGTGGCCGTCTTATTGCAGCCAGTGGCCACCGGCAGCGAACGTGCGATGGCGATGGTGCAAGTAGCCGAAACCCTGGAACTTCGACAAACGCTGGCACAACAAATTTTGCTAAACACGCTGCTGCGCCAAGCGGTGCTGATCGCTGTCATTGCAGGCGTTGTGTTGTTTGTCGTCCAAAGGGTGACACGGCCTGTGCGCAGGCTCAGCCGGGCTTTATCGAGTCGCCAGGAAGACGATCTCAGCGCGATCGACGAGGCCGATTTGCCACGCGAGTTGCGACCGCTGACCCAAGCCACTAGCCAAGTGATGCAACGCCTCGAACACTTGTTGGAAAACCAAAAAAAGTTTGTCCGGGACGCCGCCCACCAACTTCGAACACCGCTTGCCGTTTTAAAACTGCAAGTGCAATCAGCCCGGCGTGGGGATCTTGCCCCCTACCTGGCGCTGCAAGATATCGAGGCGACCGTTGACAGGGCCACGCAACTGGCCAACCAAATGCTCTCTTTGGCCAAGATTGAGCAATTGCGACAGCAAAAAGATTACCAATGGCTTGATTGGGCTCCATCGGTGCGGGAGGTTGCGCTGGATTTGTCGCCTCTGATCGCGGCCAAATCGCTGGACTTTGAAATAGAAACGCAGCCCTGCACCGTCTTGGCCCATGCGTGGATCTTGCGTGAAATGACCCGTAACCTGCTTGACAATGCGATTCGCTATTGCCCAATAGGCGCCAGCTTGCGGATAGATTTACGACAGAAAGGTGCCTACGCCGTGCTGCGCATTGCAGACGCTGGCCCCGGTATGGACGCAGCCCAAAGTACGCGCTTATTTCAAGCGTTCGCGACTGAGCGGCCCGCATCCGGCTCAGGGCTTGGTTTGACTATCGCGCGGGAAATGGTCTTGGCCCTGGGCGGAGAGATTAGCTTGGTGAACCGTCTCGAAGCCAGTCGTGCGGTCGGTTTAGACGCCCTGATACGGCTGCCCATAAAACCCCCTACCGACGGATAAAACATCAAGTAAAGCGTACGCATTGACAAATGCTTTTGGGGCGCGCGCTTTTTCAAACTTGCTTGCCCACTGGGCATTAGCACTTGGACTCGATCTTGGTGACTTTAAAGGTGGTGGCCGAAGTCATATAGCCTTTGGCTTGGACCCAACCGCTGGTCACAGCACCATGCTCCCAAAAGGCCGTACTAAGGTCGGCAGTGAGTACTGTGCCATTCGTGGTCAAGGTGCAAGTGCTCGCTGCGGCCCTGCAAGCGATTCAAGTGGGCGAGGGTGATTTCAACTGGGTCTGAAGTTGATCTCATTTTTTTCTAATCGTCGGACCAGACGTTTTACGCCCCTGCACGATCCCCTTAGCAAACGGTTTGCGCCGGTCGGCTTAGTCAAGCTTGAAATTAAATTCCTGCGTCACGGTCACCTCAGCGCCTGCGCCATCACCCACACACTTGTACTGCATGATGGCCGCCTTCACTGCGGCATGAAACACGCGCGGGCCAGAAACAATAGTGACGTCCTGCACCGCGCCGCCTTTGAGGACGATTTGCGCCTTGACCACGCCTTGGGTGCCGTCTTGCAGCGCGCGCCGTGGCATCTCGGGCGCAACCTGGGTAGGGCATAAAACGCCAATCGTTTTCGGTGCCGGTGGCGCAGGCGGTGGCGCAGGCGGTGCCGGTGGTGCCGGCGCAGGAGGCGGCGGCGCAATCACATGCGGCGTGGGCGGCGGCGTGGCTACCGACTGAATCGCAGGTGCCGTACTCGATACCGGCGGTGGGGTATCTGGCGGCGGTACAAAGGGCGGCGGCGGCGCCTGCACCTTGGGCATCTCGGGCGGCGGCTCTATTTTCTTGGGCGGCGGGGGAGGTGGCGGCGGCGGCGGGATGATTACCTCTTGGATCAGCACTGCTTCCAGGGGTTTTTTGAGAAGCGCTAAGCCTTGGCGTCCTAG
>CAMBFO010000143.1 GCA_945865675.1 Comamonas sp. lk | reverse complement strand
ATGCGCGCCATTTACCAGTCCAAGGGCTACAGCCCTGAATGGATCGAAAAGCGGGTGCGCGGCATCGCAATCCGCGACGAGCTGACTGGTGAATGGCAAAAGCGTGGCGTCAAGGAGCAGCGCGAATACGCCATATTGACCGCCGAAATCAGCAGAGCCACCTTTGGCATGACCCCCAGCGAATACCGCGACCTAAAGGAACTGGGTCAAACTAATGACAACCTGCGCGACCACATGACCGACTTGGAGCTGATCTTCACCATGCTGGGGGAAGCCTCTACCACCGAAATCACGCGCCAACACGACGCCCAAGGCTTTGGCCCAAACCGCAGCGCAGCCCGCGCTGGCGGCAAAGTGGCCGGCAACGCCCGACGCGACTTGGAGCGCAAGTCAGGCCGCAAAGTCGCCACTATTCAAAACTACAAACAGGTGCCAGAGGCCGAAGTTCGCAAGCGCATCCCAAAGAACAAAGTCAAATCGGGAGACGCACCATGAAGAAAGAATTGGTCCAAACCCTCACCGACACCTTTGAGGGACATGCGCAACAAACCGAAACTGGTATCGAATACTGGCTTGCAAGAGACATCCAGCATCTGCTTGGCTACACCAAGTGGGAAAACTTCCTGAATGTCGTCAGCAAAGCCAAAACAGCTTGCGAAGTCTCTGGGCATGACATCGATAACCATTTTCCTGACGTCAGGAAAATGGTCGACCTGGGCTCCGGCAGCCAGCGCGAGATCGACGACATCATGCTCACCCGCTATGCCTGCTACCTTATTGCGCAAAACGGTGACCCGCGTAAGCCCGAAATTGCTTTTGCCCAAACCTACTTTGCGGTCCAAACCCGCAAGGCCGAGTTGATCGAGCAACGCATGCTGGACGCTGAACGCATCCACGCACGCAAAAAACTCACCGAAACGGAAAAAGAACTCTCACAAGTCATTTACGAACAAACTAGCGGCAACCAAGACTTTGCACTCATCCGCAGCAAAGGCGACCACGCCTTGTTTGGCAAAAGCACCCAAGCCATGAAGGCCCAATGGAAAGTACCCGATAGCCGTCCACTGGCCGACTTTGCGCCCACCATTTTGCTCAAGGCCAAAGACTTCGCGGCTGAAATCACCATCTTCAATGCTCGCCAGCATCAGATGGACCGCGAAGGGCAAATCTCCAATGAGCACATCACCAACAACCAAGCGGTGCGCAACACCCTGCTGGAGCGTGGCATTCGCCCCGAAAGCCTGCCACCGGAAGAAGACGTGAAAAAGGTCGAACGGCGCTTGCAGTCTGAAGACAAAAAATCGCTGAACAAGCCCGACACCCTGGACAACTGACCACACGCCATGGCCACCCGCAAAACCACACCCAAAGCCGCTGTTGCAGCCAACGCCACCGTACCCCAGGCGCAGCAGCTGGCCAAGCTGGTTCATGCGGTGCGCCATGAAAAAGTCTTGATCGATACCGATTTGGCCCAACTCTACGGCGTGGAGACAGGTGCATTGAACCGCGCCGTCAAACGCAACGCCAGCCGTTTTCCGGCCGACTTCATGTTTCAGCTGAGCACCCAAGAATGGGACGACTTGAGATGCCAAATTGGCATATCAAGCGCGCACGGTGGACGACGTGCCCTGCCCTACGTCTTCACCGAACAAGGCGTGGCCATGCTCTCCAGCGTGCTGAACTCGCCGCATGCCGTGCAGGTCAACATCGCCATCATGCGCACCTTTGTGCAACTGCGCCGCCTGATGGACAGCAACCGCGACCTGGCCCGCCGCATCGACGCCTTGGAAGCTCGCTACGACGAACAGTTTTCCAACGTGTTCGATGCCATCAAACAACTAATCACCGATGACAAGCAGCGCAAAGCCAAACCGCGCATTGGATTTTTGGATTAAATAAACATGGCCACCCGCAAAAACATCCCCACCGCCGAATTCCAGTCGTTGGTGCAGCGCGAACACCAGCAGCAAGTGCAAGTCACCTATGACTCGGACCTGCAAGAGGTGTACGACACCGAACGCCACCTGCTCTATGTGGCCTGCACCCGTGCTCGGGACAGGCTGATGGTGAGCAGCGTCGAGCCTGCGTCGGAGTTTGTGGATGATTTAGCTCGCTAAATATGCCTAGCAGAAACAACAACTTTGTATTTGATGCAGCCAGCTAGGGGTGGCGAATGGCTGCATCAAACAGCAGCGCGCTCAGGCTCATCCCATGCCAGCGCGCTTGCGCAATTCAAACTTTTGAATCTTCCCAGTAGATGTTTTAGGGATAGCCTCAAACCGAAAATCGCGCGGCACTTTGTAGGCTGCGAGTAGCGATTTGCAATGCGCCAGCAAGTCTGCCGCGCTGACGCTGGCGCCTTCTTTCAACTCCACATAGGCCACCGGCGTTTCGCCCCATTTTTCGTCCTGCTTGGCGACGACCGCGCAGGCCATGACGGCGCTGTGGCGGTAGAGCGCGTCTTCCACTTCCAGCGAACTAATGTTCTCGCCGCCAGAGATGATGATGTCTTTGCTGCGGTCTTTGATCTTGACGTAGCGGTCCGCCTCCAGCACCGCCAGATCGCCGGTATGGAACCAGCCCCCGGCAAAAGCCTCGGCGGTTGCCTTGGGGTTTTTCAGGTAACCCTTCATCACAATATTGCCGCGAAACATGATCTCGCCCATGGTTTGTCCGTCAGCAGGCAGCTCTTGCATACGCTGGGGGTCCATCACCGTCATGCCTTCTTGCAACGGGTAGCGCACCCCCTGGCGCCCGTTCAGCCGGGTTTGCTCGGACGCGGTTTTCGCGGCCCACGCGGTGCGCTTGGCCGCCACCGAGGCCGGGCCATAGACTTCGGTGAGGCCATAGACGTGGGTGATTTCAAAACCGATGTGGGCCATGCCTTCGATCATGGATGCAGGCGGCGCCGCACCGGCCACCATGCCCCGCACCGCGTGGCGGATGCCCTCGCGCAAGGCGGCAGGCGCGTTGATCAAAAGGTTGTGGACGATGGGCGCCGCGCAGTAATGGTCCACATGGTGTTCGCGGATAGCCGACAACATCGGCGCGGCCTCTACTTTGCGCAGGCAGACATGTGTACCTGCTTGCATAGCCACCGTCCAGGGAAAGCACCAGCCATTGCAATGGAACATAGGCAGTGTCCACAAATACACCGGAAATTGCGGCATGGTCCAGGTGCTGGCATTGCACACCGCGTTGAGGTAGGCGCCCCGGTGGTGGGTGACCACGCCTTTGGGGTCGCCGGTAGTGCCCGAGGTGTAGCTCACCGCAATCGCATCCCATTCGTCTTGCGGGCCAGGCAAAACGGCTAAGGGTTCATGCGCGGCCAGCCAGCTTTCGTATTCCAGCGTGCCTACGCGCTCGCTGCTACCGGTCCATTCGCTGTCGCAAACATCGACCACCAGCAGCTCGCGCCCATGGGTTTCGCGCAAGATGCGCAAGGCCTCTCGCATCACGCCGCCAAACTCGCTGTCGGTGAGCAACACGCTGGCTTCGCAATGGTTCATTTGCCAGGCCAAAAGGGCCGGGTCCAGCCGGGTGTTCAGGGTGTTGAGCACGGCATTGAGCGCAGGCACTGCGTAATGCGCCTCCAGCATTTCCGGCGTGTTAGACAGCATGGCGCTGACCGTGCTGCCCCGCACCACACCACTGGCGCGCAAGGCCGCTGCCAGACGCGCGCTGCGCTCGCGCGTTTGCGCCCAGGTGTAGCGCCGCTGGCCGTGAATCACCGCTGGCAAATCGCCAAACACCTCGGCGGTGCGCTCCACAAAACTCACCGGCGACAAGGCCACAAAATTGGCCGCGTTTTTGTCCAGGCCTTGGTCGAAGATGGATGTCATGGCAGTCCTTTCAAACAAAGTGCAAGCGCGGTCGTACGAGGCCTCTCGGCCTCTTGGGGAATGACGCTGGGTTTATTTGAGCGCCTTATAACGCATGCGCTTGGGTTTGGCACCCTCTTCGCCCAGGCGTTTTTTCTTATCCGCTTCGTATTCCTGGTAGTTGCCGCTGTAGAACACCCACTGGCTGTCGCCCTCGCAGGCCAGGATGTGGGTGGCAATACGGTCTAAAAACCAGCGGTCATGGCTAATGACCATCAGCGTACCGGCAAACTCTAAGAGCGCGTCTTCCAAGGCGCGCAGGGTTTCCACGTCCAAGTCGTTCGACGGTTCGTCCAGCATCAGCACATTGCCGCCGGCAATCAGCGTTTGGGCCAAATGCACGCGACCGCGCTCGCCGCCCGAGAGCATGCCGACTTTCTTTTGCTGGTCAGCGCCATTGAAGTTAAAGCGGCCACAGTAAGCGCGGCTGGCCATCTGGAATTTACCGACATTCAGAATATCCAAACCGCCCGATACGTCTTCCCACACGGTTTTGTCGTTGGCCAATTCGTCGCGGTGCTGATCGACAAAAGCCATCTTTACCGTCTGGCCGATCTTGACCTCGCCCGAATCGGCTTTTTCACGTCCGGCAATCATTTTGAACAGGGTTGATTTACCCGCGCCGTTGGGGCCGATGATGCCCACGATCGCGCCGGGCGGCACTTTAAAGCTCAGGTTATCGATCAGCACCCGGTCGCCAAAAGACTTGGTCACATTGACAAACTCGATCACTTCCTGGCCCAGGCGCTCAGCCACTGGGATAAAGATTTCGTTGGTCTCGTTGCGCTTTTGGTATTCGAAGTCGCTCAGTTCTTCAAAGCGGGCCAGGCGCGCTTTGCTCTTGGCCTGGCGGGCTTTGGGGTTTTGGCGGGACCATTCCAGTTCTTTCTTCAAGGCCTTGGCGCGCGCTTCCTCGCCTTTTTGCTCGGCCTCCAGGCGCGCTTGCTTTTGGCTCAGCCAGTCGCTGTAATTGCCTTTGTAGGGAATGCCCGAGCCGCGGTCCAGCTCCAAAATCCATTCGGCCGCGTTATCCAGGAAGTAGCGGTCATGGGTGATGGCGACCACGGTGCCGGGGTAGCGCTGCAAAAACTGCTCCAACCAGTCCACCGATTCGGCGTCCAAGTGGTTGGTGGGCTCGTCCAGCAGCAGCATGTCGGGCTTGGACAGCAGCAAACGGCACAAGGCCACGCGGCGTTTTTCGCCACCGGAGAGCACGCCGATATTGGCATCCCAAGGCGGCAGGCGCAGCGCGTCTGCGGCGATCTCAAGCTGGTGCTCGGAGTCGGTGCCCGCGGTGGCAATGATGGCTTCGAGCTCGGCCTGCTCGGCCGCCAGGGCGTCGAAGTCGGCGTTTTCTTCGCCATAGGCGGTATAGACTTCTTCCAGTCGCGCCTTGGCGGACATGACCCTGCCCATACCCGCTTCCACGCTTTCGCGCACGGTTTGGGTCGGGTCTAGCTGCGGCTCTTGCGGCAGGTAGCCGATATTCAGGCCGGCCATGGGTATGGCCTCGCCCTCGATCTCTTTGTCAATGCCGGCCATGATTTTGAGCAGCGTGGACTTGCCAGATCCATTAGTACCCAGCACACCGATCTTGGCGCCAGGGAAAAAGCTGAGCGAAATGTCTTTAAGAATATGACGCTTGGGCGGCACGATCTTGCCGACGCGGTTCATGGAGAAAACGTATTGGGCCATTGCGGTAGGT
>CAMBFO010000142.1 GCA_945865675.1 Comamonas sp. lk | reverse complement strand
TCATGGGCAGCGTGACGGCAAACACCACAACGGCCAAGAGGCCCAACCACATGCCCAGGGTTTGCTCGCGCTGGCTCATTTGCCTAGCATCCATAGGGCCGTCAGCACCAGCAAAGCGGCCATGGCGCGGTTAAACCATTGCAAGCGCAGACCCGTGGGCAGGCCCTCGCGCAGCGGGCCGCTCAGCCATTGCCGCGCCATCGAGCCGAGCACAGCGTAAAACAAATTGCTGAAAAATCCAAAAGCCAGCATCACCGGCAAAGTGATAGCAAAACGCGCCAGCACATCTTCCCGTCCGGCCAACCAGCCGCCCACTACGGTCAGTGCCAGCATCCAGGCCTTGATGTTCACAAACTGCAAGAGCACGCCCTGGCCAAAGCCCACGTTCAAAGCCGCTGCATCGGCCTGCGCCAGGCTTTTGGTGGTCGCCAGCTTAAAGGCCAGCCACAGCAAATAGGCCATGCCCAGGCCTTCAATTGCCAGGCGCAACATAGGCACCGCCAGCACCATCGCCCCCAGTCCGGCAGCGCACAAACTAAACAAAAGCCCCCATCCGACAGGCACCGCGCAGACAAACTGCATCGCTCGGCGCAGCCCGAAATTGGCGGCCATGGCGGTCGATACTGTGGTATTGGGTCCGGGGGTGAAGCTGGTGACGGTCGATAGCAAAAGCAAAGCGAAAAATTCGGTCTGAGACATGGTCGCAAATGTAATCCCAACCGAAGGACTGGCAGGTAAAGCAACCTACACTTCTCCCCTCGTGCGCTTAGCCATGCCATACCCGGACAGCCTTACCGCGCTCTCCCCAAGGTTTCAGATTTTGTTTTTCTCCAACCCCCTATTGCAAATCCCCGGCTACGGCCGACTCTGGTTCTCGCTGCTGGTCAGCGGGCTGGGCGGTCAAATCACCATGCTGGCGCTGCCCTTGACCGCAGTGGTTTTGCTGCAGGCCACGCCCAGTCAGATGGGCATGCTCACAGCGATGGAGTTGCTGCCCTTTGTATTGTTCTCCCTACCCGGCGGTGTATTTCTGGACCGGCGGCGCAAGTTTCCAGTCTATATCGCAGGCGAATTGCTGATGGGCGCATGCTTGTTACTGATCCCCCTGGCCTGGTGGATGGGGCTCTTGTCCATGCCGTTGATGTACCTGGTGGCTTTCTGCCTGGGCTGCGTGTACACCGTGGCAGGCTCTGCAGCGCAACTTGTGCTCATCCAACTGGTCGGGCGCGACCAGCTGGTGCGCGCCCATGCGCAAAACGCGCTGGCCAGTTCGCTGGCCGAAGTCACAGGTCCGGGCCTGGCGGGGGCACTGATACGCGTACTGGGCGCACCGCTGGCCATAGTCGCTGACGCCTGCTTGCTGGTCGGTTCTGTGGTGTTGTTGCGCGGTATCCGGATCGAAGAGCCTGTGCCCGGCGTTTCTACACGCTCGTTTCGGGCCGAATTGTTCGAAGGACTGCACTTTGTGCGTACCCACCGCGTACTGGTGGAATTGGCCGCCATGCTGGGCAGTTGGCAGTTTTTTGCGCAAATGGCCATGTCCGTGCAGATTGTGTACGCGGTGCGTGAATTGGGCCTCAGCGAGCACAGCACCGCCATGGCCTACATCGCCATGGGCATCGGCTCGATCGCGGCGGGCGCATGTGGGCCGCTCCTGAGCCGCCGATGGGGAGTCGGCCGTTCGTTGCTCTTGGGCCTGACCTTAAGCTCGGTAAGTTGGTTGGGGGCTCTGGCGCTGCGGGGATGGGTGGATGCGGTGATCTTGTTTGGCGGCATGCTGTTGTGCTTTAGCCTGGGCGCAACGCTGATGTTCATCAACATGATTTCGCTGCGCCAAAGCAGCACGCCGCAGCCCATGCTCGGGCGCATGAATTCGACGATGCGCTGGCTGGCCCTGATTCCATCGGCCCCGGGCGCGCTGATCGGCGGCTGGGTTGCAGAACACTGGGGCCTGTCCTATTCGCTGGGCATGGCCGGCGGCGGTTGCCTGCTGGTGGCCCTGGTCTTTGGCGCTCGCCCGGTACTGCGCAACATCCTGGTGTTGCCGCAAAGTCCACCGACCGATCTGGTGCAAGTTGCGTCGACGCAAGATCCAGGTTAGATACCGTTCCCGTATCGCGAAGCCATCACACTTGGTAGGCAACACCGAGAATGTCTTCATACTAGGCCCCTGGCCTTGGCTGCGCTTGATGTGGGTCAAGCTTTCACCCATACCTGCACTGCAGCATCTAGGCTGTTGCGCGGCCGCTGGTCGTGGCAACCCATAGCCTTTACGCCTACGCGTTTAGGCCTCTATACCTGCTGCGATGGAGGTTTTGCGTGCTCACCCGTTTGTAACTGCCGCAGTGCTTCAAGCTTGGCCGCGTAGTCAAAACCCTCGGGCTCCTCAAACTCCACATAAGGTACCGCGCTGGCTATTGCGGCGAGCTGTTTGTGCTGGTGCTTAATGGGACAAAAATAGGCTTCGGTGGCCTGTATCACGGCTGAGGCGAATGCAGCCACACCCATGGCGTAGGCGCAATAGCTGCAATGCGCTTTGGACACCCAGTCCAGGTATCGCAGTTCCTGGCGGTCAAACGCATTGAACGGTGCCCGCGCAATACGGGGGATTTTATAAATCGGAAAACATACAAACTGGTAAATCCACACCGACACATCCAAAAAAACCAGGGGTACCACCATGCCATAAATCAAGGGGCCAGTAATGATGTTGACGGGACGCAAGCGCAGTACCAGCGCCCATAAGCCCAGTGCGTTGTTGGGCGCTTGCTGCGGCACCTGCGCGGTCACGGCAGCGCCTCCTACTTGATCAGGGTGACCGGCAACTTGCTGGCGCTGGCCACGCGCTGCGACACCGAGCCCAGCAACAGGTCGCCAAAGCCAGTGCGCCCTTTGGCGCCGAGCACGATCAGGTCGAACTTGCCCACCTTAGCGGCACGCATGATTTCTTCGGCCACGTGCCCGGTTTTGATGATCATGTCATGCGCCACTTCGGCCTTGTCCAGCAATTTGCGCGCTTCCGACAAATCTTTATCACTCAATTCGCGCAAATAGTCCTCCAGCGTGCCTTTGGGCGTGAACTTCTTTATATGCTTGAAGCCGGTGTCGTCATGCACCGAAACCAAGGTGATCTTGGACTTGGATCGCAAGGCAGCGGCCAACTGGGCGGCAAATTCGGTGGCGCGCAGCGAGCTAGGGGAGCCGTCAACGGCAACAAGTATTTTCATGGTGACATCCCTGAATCTGAGTTATAGGGCCACAGCCTATTTGCCAAGGTATTCCTGTTGTTTGCGCTAGATCAAACAAAGGGCTATCAGGCGGCAGAATTTGCTTGGCGCTGCGCCGCGCCAAGCTGCGTGCGCCAAACGCTACCATCGGCGTTTTTGAAAAGAAGCAGGCCAAACCCATGCGCAGCTCTCCCAAGGCCCCCCATATCCTTTTTATCATGACCGACCAGATGGCCGCGCCCCTGCTGCCGCTGTACGACCCGGCGTCCATCATCCAGATGCCACACCTCAGTCGCCTGGCGCGCGAAGGTGTGGTGTTTGACTCGGCCTACTGCAATAGCCCCTTGTGCGCGCCCTCGCGTTTTAGCCTGGTGACCGGGCAGCTGCCCTCGCACATAGGCGCGTATGACAACGCGGCCGATCTGGCGGCCGATATTCCGACCTACGCGCACTACCTGCGCCAGCTGGGCTACCGCACCGCTTTGTCGGGCAAGATGCATTTTTGCGGGCCAGACCAGTTGCATGGCTACGAGGAGCGTCTGACCAGCGACATTTACCCCGCTGACTACGGCTGGACGGTGAACTGGGATCAACTGGAAACACGCCCCAGCTGGTACCACAACATGGCCTCCGTGCTGCAAGCGGGGCCCAGCGTGCGCACCAACCAGTTGGACTTTGACGAGGAGGTGGTATTTAAAGCGCGCCAGTACCTCTACGACCATGTGCGCAACACACCCACCCAGCCTTTTTGCCTGACGGTGTCCATGACGCACCCGCACGACCCCTACACCATTGCCGCCGAGTTTTGGGATTTGTACCAGGGCCTGGACATCCCCATGCCGCGCCACCCGATACCGCAAGAGGCGCAAGACGCGCACTCCCAACGCCTGCTCAAGGTGATGGATTTGTGGGACAAGCCCTTGGCCGCCGAGGCTATTGCCCGCGCCCGCCGCGCCTACTTCGGCGCATGCACGTATGTGGACAGCAAAGTGGGCGAGCTACTGCAAACGCTGAATGCTTGCGGCCTGGGCGAGGACACCATCGTGGTCTTCTCCGGGGACCATGGCGATATGCTGGGCGAGCGCGGACTTTGGTACAAGATGCACTGGTTTGACATGGCCGCCCGCGTGCCCCTCATCGTCCATGCCCCGGCACGCTTTGCACCACGCAAAGTGGCGCACAGTGTGTCCACCATCGACCTGCTGCCAACCTTCGTCGCCCTAGCCGGTGGCGCGGTCGATGCGCAATTGCCATTAGATGGCCGCTCACTGATGCCCCATTTGCAAGGGACGGGCGGCCACGATGAAGCCATCGGCGAATACATGGCTGAGGGCAGCAAAACACCGCTCTTCATGATCCGGCGCGGCCCCTGGAAATTTATCTACAGCCAGGATGATATTTGCCTGCTCTACCACCTGCCCGATGACCCGCAGGAGTTGCGCAACCTGGCTACAGACGCGGCCCATGCCGATACGCTGCAAGGCTTTATGCAGGAAGTGGCTACGCGCTGGGATATTCCTGCCCTGCATGCGCAGGTACTGGCAAGTCAACGCCGCCGCCGCTTGGTGGGTAGCGCCTTGGCCAAAGGCAAGCGCACGTCTTGGGACCACCAGCCCCTGGTCGATGCGACGCAGCAATACATGCGCAACCATATGGACCTGGATGATTTGGAGCGGCGGGCGCGCTACCCGCAGGTGCGTTCTTAAGCCCGTCCTTGCAAAGCAAAGCAAGCGCTGCGTGCGCCTACGCGCAGGCCACGGGCGTTGAGGATGTCTGCGCCGCGCCAGACCTCCAGTGCTGCCGCTTGCGCAGCATCCATCCAACCCAGTTGCTCCAGCACCGAGATGGTGGCCGCGTACAAGGCTGGTTTATTGCCGTCACTAATCTTGATGGCAAAGGCCTCACCCCGGCTTTTGCTCGCCATGACTTGCACGCCGTCCGCACCTATCTTGCTAATCCAGTCGCCGCGCCCGGCGCGCATCCAGGCCAGGTCATTGCGGCCACTGCCGCTTACCAAGTCCGGGTGCGCGGTCATAGCTTCCCCGAGCAGTGCAAAACTGGCGCCAAACTCTGAATCGGTCGCACCAGTGGCAAGGCGTGCATAGCCGTGGGCCAGGCGGGCCAGCGGCATGGCGTAATTGGGCGCGGAGCAGCCATCTATACCCATAGGCATGTCCTCTTGCTGCATGCCTACCGCGCGCGCCACCGCGCTGCGCACCGCTCGCTGCAAAGGATGCGCAAGCTCGGTGTAGTCCTGCACCGGCCAGCCCTGCTGCACACACATCGCCACAAAGCCTGCGTGCTTGCCGCTGCAATTGTGGTGCCGCTCGTCATAGACCAAACCCTCGGGCGGCGCTTTGTCCAGCAGGGTGAACAAACCCGGCACATGGCAGCCGCAGCGCAACACCCGGTAGTCCTGCCCGGCCTTGGCCAGGATGGACTCTGCCGTCTGCACATGCATGGG
>CAMBFO010000141.1 GCA_945865675.1 Comamonas sp. lk | reverse complement strand
CGTAAAGTTTGTTGCCCATGCTGGGACTCCTCAAAATAACTCAAAACGCGATGGAGTCCAAAACCGCAATCAACAAACCATTAAAGACTTAGAGCAGACGCGAAACTGACCAAACACCGCAAACCTGCCTTGCCAATTTATGGCAAAGCGATTTCATTATGCGCTATTTGTACAGTTTGCAAGCGATTTTTTTGATAATGCGCCGGAAAAACATATCAATTTTAAATATTTGAGACCGATAAACTGCAGTATTTAGGGAAAACCCTGCGACTTACCAATTAGCCTCACGCTCCGGGCTGGCGCTGATTTTGTGGATAGAGAGGTCTGCGCCATCAAATTCTTCCTCCTGGCTCATACGCAAGCCCAGGGTTATTTTCAGCACACCATAAACAAGGAAACCACTGAAAAACGCCCACACCACGCCGATCAGTGTACCGGCACACTGCGCGCCAAAACTAACACCGCCCAAGCCACCCAAAGCGGGCAAGCCGAAAATGCCAGCGGCTAAACCGCCCCAGGTGCCACATAAACCGTGCAAAGGCCAAACGCCCAGCACGTCATCAATCTTCCATTTGTTTTGCGTCAGGGTGAAGGTCACCACGAAAATCGCGCCGGCCACACCACCCACGACCAGCGCGCCCAGGGGGTGCATCAAATCCGAGCCGGCACACACCGCCACCAAGCCGGCCAGGGGCCCGTTGTGGACAAAGCCCGGATCGTTCTTGCCCAGAACCAGGGCCACCAAAGTACCGCCCACCATGGCCATCAAAGAATTCACCGCCACCAGACCGGAGACCTTGTCCAGGGTTTGCGCGCTCATCACATTAAAACCAAACCAGCCCACCGTCAGCACCCAGGCACCCAGCGCCAGAAAGGGGATGCTAGAGGGCGGATGGGCCGAGATCGCACCGTCTTTGCGATAGCGGTTACTGCGCGCACCCAGCAGCAGTACCGCGCCCAGTGCGACCCAGCCACCTACGGCATGCACCACCACGCTACCGGCAAAGTCATGAAACTCCGCGCCGGTATGCGCCAGTAGCCAGGCCTGAACGCCAAACTTCTGGTTCCATGCCAGGCCTTCAAACAAGGGATACACCAGACCCACCAGCACCGCAGTGCCAATGAGTTGAGGCCAGAATTTAGCGCGCTCGGCAATGCCGCCCGAAATAATCGCCGGAATGGCTGCGGCAAAAGTCAAGAGGAAAAAGAATTTCACCAGGCCGTAGCCATTGTTTGCCGCCAATTGTTCAGCGCCTACGAAAAAATGGGTGCCATAGGCCACGCTGTAGCCGACAGTGAAATACACCACGGTAGAGACCGAAAAATCAGCCAGTATTTTTACCAAGGCGTTGACCTGGTTTTTGCGCCGCACCGTACCCAACTCCAGAAAGGCAAATCCGGCGTGCATGGCGAGCACCATAACGGCGCCTAACAAAATAAATAGGGTGTTTGCGCCCTGCAGCAGTGCATCCATGGGTGGTTCCTAGTGGGGTATGCTTTTTTTTGGTGCAAATCGAATGCTTGCACGATAAATGCACTAAAAATAAGCAAAATTTGCGCCAAATTTGCCAGTGCTTTGCACCAAGCCGGTTCTGCCTAAGCGCGCTTGCATGCTTGCGGTGCTTGCTAGGAGGGACAATCGCCCCATGCCCAGATTTCAAGCCAGGCGCCATTGGGCCTCATAAAGAACTACGCAATGGAAGCATTCCTGGTCTCCACCGGCATCGTTGCCCTGGCCGAAATGGGCGACAAAACCCAACTACTGGCACTGATTTTGGCTGTTCGGTTTCGCAAGCCAGTTCCTATCGTACTAGGCATCTTTGTGGCCACCATCGTCAACCACGGCTTAGCGGGGGCGCTGGGGGCCTGGCTGACGCAGGTGATCGGGCCAGACATCTTGCGCTGGGTGCTGAGTGCATCTTTTATCGCCATGGCGGTGTGGATGCTCATACCGGACACCATCGGTGATGAAGAGCAAGAGCAGGAGCCCCGCTGGGGCGTGTTCGGTACGACGGTGGTCGCGTTTTTTCTGGCCGAAATGGGCGACAAAACCCAAATCGCCACCGTAATGCTGGCGGCGCGTTTTGACGCCTATTACGGGGTAGTCGCCGGCACCACGCTGGGTATGATGGTGGCCAATGTGCCCGTGGTTTACCTGGGCGAACGCATGACCCGGCTGGTGCCTATGCGCGTGGTACATATCGTATCGGCGCTGGTTTTTGCGGTGCTGGGCGTGCTGGTGTTGCTGCCAATTTAAACCGGAGCGCACCAACAGGCGTTGCTATACTTTGTCTACAGCGCCAATTTGCTCCAGCTTGCGGGCGCTTAATAAATTCAGCTAAACACGGACCCCCGCGATCTTTGCTTGACCCGGCCCCGCGCTTAGCGTTGCCGGGTTTTGTTTTTTTATGTTGATTGCCACACCCCAGTCCCTGCATTTTGAAGCGCCGCTGCCTTTGCAAAGCGGCACGTCTATCCGCGCCTACGACCTGGCTTTTGAAACCTACGGCACGCTCAACGCAAACAAAACCAACGCGGTGCTGATTTGCCATGCACTCAACGCCTCCCACCATGTGGCCGGCGTCTATGCGGATCAAGCCAAATCCGAAGGTTGGTGGGACAGCATGATCGGGCCAGGCAAACCGGTGGACACGAATCGCTTTTTTGTGATCGGTGTGAACAACCTGGGCTCGTGCTTTGGCTCCACCGGCCCGATGCACATTAATCCGGATAGCGCCCAGGGCCAGGTTTATGGCGCGGACTTTCCGGTGGTCACGGTGGAGGACTGGGTGGACGCGCAGGCACGCTTGCTCGACCGGCTGGGCATTGAAACCTTAGCCGCTGTGATGGGCGGCAGCCTGGGCGGCATGCAAGCGCTGGCCTGGACGCTGCAATACCCCAGTCGTGTCCGGCGCGCGGTCGTTGTAGCCAGCGCCCCTAATCTGACGGCGGAAAACATCGCGTTCAACGAAGTGGCGCGCCGCGCCATCACCACCGACCCGGATTTTCATGGCGGTCACTTTTACCGCCACGGCGTGGTACCCAAACGCGGCCTGCGCATCGCGCGCATGATCGGGCACATTACCTACCTAAGCGATGATGTGATGAACGCCAAGTTCGGCCGCCAGTTGCGTCATGCGGTACAAGATGCAGTGGCTAGCGCCGACTACCGTTACAGCACCCAAGAGGTGGAATTCCAAATTGAAAGCTACTTGCGCTACCAGGGCGACAAGTTTGCCGATTACTTTGACGCCAATACCTATTTGCTGATCACGCGTGCGCTGGACTACTTTGACCCGGCGCGCACCTTCGGCGGTAGTTTGACCAAGGCTCTGGCCGCAGCGCGCAGCAAATTTTTACTCATCAGCTTTGTGACTGACTGGCGCTTTGCGCCCGCGCGCAGCCGCGAAATCGTCAAGGCCCTGTTAGACAACCAGCGCGATGTCAGCTATGCCGAGATCGATGCGCCGCACGGGCACGATGCCTTTTTGCTCGACGATGTGCGCTACCACAGCGTGGTGCGTTCCTACCTCGAATCCCTGGCGCAAGAGGTAGGCGTATGAGCGACCTCTCTACCCAAAACGCGCTGGCGCAGTTGGTACCGGTGGGCGCACGCGTGCTGGACTTAGGCTGCGGTGACGGCGCCATGCTGTCGCATTTGCAAACCACACGCGGCTGCAGCGGCTATGGCGTTGAAATCGATGATGCCAATGTGCTGGCTTGCGTGCAGCGCGGCGTCAACGTCATCCAGCTCAACCTGGACGAAGGCCTGGCCATGTTTGACGACGCCTCGTTTGACGTGGTGCTACAAATCGACACCCTGCAGCACTTGCGCAATGCCGAAGTCATGTTACGCGAAACCGCGCGCGTAGGCCGCTTGGGTATCGTGGCCTTTCCCAATTTTGCGCATTGGCCCAATCGCTTTAGCGTGCTACAAGGCCGTATGCCCGTGACCAAGCGCCTGCCTTACCAGTGGTACGACACACCCAATATTCGCGTCGGCACCCACGCCGACCTGGGCGCGCTGGCCCGCAAGAACGGCCTGCGCGTGATTGACAGCTTTGGCCTGCAAGACGGCGCAGTCGTGCGCTGGCTACCCAACTGGCGCGCTGGCACATCGGTGTACAAGTTGGCGCGCTAGGCCTCCGTCAACAGCCCAGTTGCTGCGCCAAGTCCAAAAGGTCGCGCGCATGCAGGTGGTTGGCCGCACGCGGACTCACATCTTTGGGATTGCGCGCACCCAACTCCAGTGGCCGCTCTAAATAGGCGGTTTGCAAACCGCAAGCACGGGCGCCTTCCAAGTCGTCATGGTGGGCAGCGACCAGCATGACTTGTTCGGGGAACACATCAAAGGTTTTTGCCACGCCGCCATAGGTGCGCGGATCGGGCTTGTAGGCGCGGAACACTTCAGCGCTCAAAATGCAATCCCAAGGCAAACCTGCGCGCTTGGACAAGCGGGTGAGCAAATTGAGGTTGCCGTTGGACAGGGTGCACAGGATAAAGCGCGTTTTTAAGCGCTCCAGACCGTCCACAACATCAGGCCAAGGATCTAGGCGATGCCAAGCGCGGTTGAGGTCGGCACGTGCAGACTCGCTCAGGTGTGTCAGACCAAACTGCTCCAGCATCTCATCCAAAATCATGCGGTGCAAGTCGTCAATCAAGGTCCAGGGTAGCTCTCCCGCCATCACGCGGCGCATCGCCGGTTGGTAGCCCGCACGCCAGGCCGACGCAAAAGCATCGGCATCGACTGCTGGATGGTCAGCGCGCATTTCACGCGCAATGCTGCCATGCCAATCGACCACGGTTCCAAAAATATCAAAGGCCAAAACCTGGGGTGCATGCGCGCTGTTTGCCATGTTCGCCATCCGTAAAGTGCATTGGTCGGCCATCATAGAGCGCAGCCGTGGCATCATGCGCACTGAAAACAAAAGGAGAAAACGCCATGACCGCCCGCCTACCTGATTGCGCGCTCAACACCAGCCAAGCCCTGGCCCACGTCAGCCAGGCCTGGGATGGCGACATCGTCCAGCGCCTGAGCGACTACATCGCCATCCCCGCCAAGTCACCCCTGTTTGACGCCGACTGGCTGGCCCATGGTTACCTCGAGACCGTGGTCCGCAACACGGCGCAATGGATAGAGGCCCAAAAGCTCCAAGGCCTGGTCTTGGAAGTGGTCCGCCTGCCCGGTCGCACACCGTTAATTTTTTTCGAAGTGGCTGCCACGCGCATTGCGCAGGCGGGCGCATCAGAGCAAACCGTGCTGATGTACGGCCACCTGGATAAACAACCCGAGTTTTCCGGCTGGCGCAAAGACCTGGGACCCTGGACCCCCAAGTACGAAGACGGCAAGCTTTACGGGCGCGGGGGTGCCGATGACGGCTACGCCGCCTATGCGGCCATTGCCGCCATTGCCGCACTCAAAGACCAAAAGGTGGCGCATCCGCGCATCCTTGGTTTGATTGAGACCTGCGAAGAAAGCGGCTCTTACGATTTGCTGCCCTACGTGGACGCGCTGCGCACGCGCCTGGGCGATGTCGGCCTGGTGGTTTGCCTGGACTCTGGCGCCGGTAATTACGACCAGTTGTGGCTGACCAATAGCTTGCGCGGCATGGCCAGCGGCGTACTGCGGGTGGATGTGCTGACCGAAGGCGTGCATTCGGGCGATGCCAGTGGCGTAGTGCCCTCGAGCTTTCGGGT
>CAMBFO010000140.1 GCA_945865675.1 Comamonas sp. lk | reverse complement strand
ATGATGCCCTCTTTGCGCCGGATGTCTTTTTCCGCTTTGTCCATATCCACCTGACCGGCTTTGGCCGCCATGGCAGCAGGTAGTTTGTCCATGAGGCTGGACAGGCCGCCCATTTGTTTCATTTGCTGGATTTGGCCTAAAAAATCATTGAGGTCAAAGCTGGCGCCGCTTTTCACTTTCGCCGCCAACTTTTGCGCGGCCTCTACATTCACCCCGGCGGTAACCTGTTCGACCAGGGCTACGATATCACCCATGCCCAAAATGCGTCCGGCGTGGCGGTCGGCGTCAAAGACTTCCAGTCCGTCTATTTTTTCGCTGGTGCCGGCGAACTTGATCGGTGCGCCCGTGACCTGGCGAACCGACAGCGCCGCGCCGCCGCGCGAATCGCCATCGGTTTTGGTCAGGATGATGCCAGTCAGAGGCAAAGCTTCTTTAAATGCTTTGGCGGTGTTGATAGCGTCCTGGCCTTGCATGGCGTCCACCACAAACAAAGTTTCAATGGGGTTCAGGGCGGCATGGAGTTCCTGGATCTCGCGCATCAGCACCGCGTCGATGGCCAGGCGTCCGGCGGTATCGACCAACAGCACATCAAAGAAATGGCGCTTGGCATAGTCCAGCGCCGCCAGCGCGATGGCCACGGGTTTCTGGTCCGCACTGCTGGGGAAAAATTCGGCCCCCGCTTGGGCCGTGACGGTTTTGAGCTGCTCGATAGCGGCGGGACGGTACACGTCACCCGACACGGTGAGCACTTTTTTCTTGCGCTTGTCGATCAGGTGCTTGGCTAACTTGGCGGTGGTGGTGGTTTTGCCGGCGCCTTGCAGACCGGCCATCAAAATCACGGCCGGCGGCTGTACCGCCAGATTGATGTCACTGACACCCTGGCCCATAGTGGCCGCCAATTCCTGGTTGACGATGCTGACCAAGACCTGGCCGGGCTGCAAAGACCCCAGTACCTCACGGCCCAGCGCTTTTTCTTTGACGCGGGCGATGAAGTCGCGCACCACCGGTAGCGCCACATCGGCCTCTAGCAAGGCCAGACGCACCTCGCGCAGCATCTCTCCCACGTTGTCCTCGGTGATGCGGGATTGGCCTCGCAAAGTCTTGACCAGGCGGGACAGTTTGTCAGAAAGGGCGGAGGCCATAGGTTTCCAGTGTGGGGTATTGGCAGAGGCTGCAGTCGCTAACCAGTCGCCGGCGGGGGGACAAAAGGCTAAACTGTCACCAGGATTTTAGACAGCGCATTGTCCCCGGGCCTGGCCTTGAGCATTCTGGCGGTCCTGGCCTATCTTTGGCCGGCGCTGGTCGCGCGCAGCCAGGGCGCACCGGCCGCGCGCGCCTGGGTCGCCATCGCTTGGCTGGCGCACGCCGCGACGCTGGTAGTGGCGTTTGTGGAGGTACCGACGCGCTTTGGTTTTGCACCCGCCTTGTCGGTGACGGCTTGGCTGATTGCCACGAGCTATGCGGTTGAGAGTCAGGTGTTTCCGCAGTTGCCGGCGCGCTGGGCCTTGAGCGCCTTGGGAGCCCTGTCGGTGGCTTTGGCCTGGCTCTTCCCGGGCAAGGTCTTGCCGGTGACGGCCTCGGCCTGGCTGCCGCTGCATATGGCGGTGGCCATTTCCTGTTACGGCTTGTTTGGCGTGGCGGCGGTCCATGCTTGGTTTATGAACCGGGCTGAAGCGCGTATGCGTATGGGCGTGGAAACCCAAAGCGGGCTGCCCTTGCTCACTTTGGAGCGGCTCACCTATCGCTTTGTTGCTGCCGGTTTTGTGTTGTTGTCTGCGACCTTGGTCGTGGGCTATGAATTCGGTGACTTGGTCTATGGCCATGGACATGCCTGGCGCTGGGACCACAAAACCGTTTTTTCTGTCTTGTCCTGGCTGACTTTTGCAGTCCTGTTGCTCGGACGTTCGCGCTTTGGCTGGCGCGGTAAGCGGGCGGTCTATCTCTTGTATGCGGGAACTGGCTTTTTGTTTATGGCCTATGTGGGCTCGCGCTTTGTATTGGAAGTGATTTTGGGCCGGTCGGTATGAAGTATTTGCTGCTGCTGCTGGTCGCTTTGCTGATTGCATGGCAATGGCGCACCCACCGGGCCGCCAAAGACCGAGAGCCCAAACCCGGTTCGCCGCAACGCCCTATTGAAATGCTGGCCTGCAGCCATTGCGGCACCCATGTGGTCGCGCATGAGGCCACGCAAGGGGAGTCCGGTGTGTACTGCAGTGCAGCGCACAAGCGGCTTCATGAGTCTTGAGCGCGTCACCGTCGCTGCCCCAGATAATTGATGCGCATGCCCTCGGACCAGCGCTTTGCCATGGACGGACCGGCCTGGGCGCGGGGTTGGTACGCAGGCGCCCGGCACTGCGCTTCCCCCAACTTCGGTGCAAGGCCGGCCGCTGCGGTGCTGGATCTGGTGCTGCTGCATTCCATCAGTTTGCCGCCAGGCGTGTACACCGGTGACGCGGTAGAGCGCTTGTTTACCAATACGCTTGACTGGGATGCCCATCCCTATTTTCAAACCCTGCGGGGACTCGAGGTATCGGCCCATTTTTTGGTTCGCCGTGACGGTGCCTTGTGGCAGTTTGTCAGTTGTGAGGATCGCGCATGGCATGCCGGAGCCTCTTCTTTCCGAGGGCGGGATAATTGCAATGACTTTTCGATTGGCGTTGAGCTAGAGGGGCTGGAGGGCGATACTTTTGAGCCCGCCCAGTACGCAGGCTTGCGCATATTGCTGCGCGCCTTGTCTGAACAATACCCTGTGCGCCACCTTGCCGGTCACAGCGATGTGGCGCCCGGCCGGAAAATAGATCCAGGGCCAGGTTTTGAATGGCATCGTTTGTCGGACCTCGCCTCGCAACTGAACTTGGAGCTGCCGAGCTGATTAAAAGTTGGAACCTTGGTTTTTTCGCAACAAGCCCCAAATCAGTGCAAAGGGCCCGAGACCGTATTCGCAAAGTCAAGCCTATTGGCCCTGCTGCTTAGCCGATGCCTGCAAAACCCCTGCGCTGCAGCCATTTTGTCGCCGAACCTACCTCTTTACCAGGCCTAGCGGGCTGCGCAGGCGATGGGGGAAAGTTTGTGCCTAGGCCCTTGCTTGGCTTGACTTTGAGCTTTCGCATCATTTTTGTCGAAATCATAGCCAGTACACTACCAGTAGTGGCTTGCCAGCCGTCCGCACACCATATATAGTGTGGGCTGGCATCTGACTGTGCCCACCATGTATCCCGCCGCGCCTCATCCAGCCGGACTTCGTTGACCTTTATTCGGATCAAAAAAACAAATCATGCAATCAATTTCGACACTTCCCCAGGCGCCTGCGACGGCCGTACCGCTCAGTGCCCATTTCTCGAACGAAATCAACCCCAACCCTCTGACCAGTTACCAGATCATCCGCCGTAACGGCTCGGTAGTGCCTTTCGAGCCGAACAAAATAGCGGTCGCCATCATGAAGGCTTCGCTGGCCGTGCATGGCACCCAAGGCGCGGCCTCGGCCAGTGTGCGCGAGACGGTGGATGCTTTGACGCAGCAAGTGATTCGCGCGCTGATGCGCTCGCGTCCCGGTGGTGGAACGTTTCATATTGAGGACGTGCAGGACCAGGTGGAACTCGGCTTGATGCGTGGCGGCCACCATGAGGTGGCACGCGCCTATGTCTTGTACCGTGAAAGGCGTACGCAGGAGCGCGCCAAGCAGCAGGTGCAAGCAGCGCCGGCTGCGCCGACTTTGCATGTGGTGGACCGTGGGCAGCGTGTCGCCTTGGATATGGAGGCCTTGACCGAGCGCATCCGTAACGCCTGCGCTAATTTAGGCTCCGAAGTCAAGGCCGATCCCATCATTGCCGAGACCCTGCGTAACTTGTACGACGGCGTGCCTGTCGATGAGGTCTACAAGGCGTCTATTTTGGCGGCGCGTACCTTGATCGAGAAAGACCCTGACTACACCTACGCTACCGCACGATTGCTATTTCACACGATATCTCGCGAAGTCTTGGGCCAAGACGTGCCCGCCGCAGATATGCAGCAGGCCTACGTCGATTACTTCCCTGACTTCATTAAAAAAGGCGTGCAACACGAGCTGCTGGACGAAAAGCTATTGCATTTCGATCTCAAGCGATTGGGCGGCGCCTTGCGAGCAGAGCGCGACCATCAATTTGACTACCTCGGTCTGCAAACCTTGTATGACCGCTACTTCCTGCACCACAACAAGACGCGTATTGAATTGCCGCAGGCCTTTTTTATGCGCGTTGCCATGGGCCTGTCGCTCAACGAAACCGAGCGCGAGTCGCGAGCTATCGAGTTTTATGAGATTCTTTCGTCCTTCGACTTTATGTCGAGCACGCCGACCCTGTTTAATAGCGGCACCTTGCGCTCGCAGCTGTCCTCGTGCTACTTGACCACCGTGCCGGACGATTTAGATGGTATTTACGAATCCATCAAGGAAAATGCCTTGTTGTCCAAGTTTGCCGGCGGCCTGGGTAATGATTGGACACGGGTGCGGGCGCTGGGTTCGCGCATCAAAGGCACCAACGGCGAATCACAAGGCGTGGTGCCTTTCCTCAAAGTGGTGAATGACACGGCGGTGGCGGTGAACCAGGGCGGTAAGCGCAAAGGTGCAGTGTGCACCTACCTGGAAACCTGGCACCTGGATATTGAAGAGTTTCTGGAGTTGCGCAAGAACACCGGCGATGACCGGCGCCGTACCCACGACATGAATACGGCCAACTGGATACCGGATTTGTTCATGCGCCGCGTCATGGAAAAAGGCCAGTGGACTTTGTTCTCGCCGTCTAACGTGCCTGATTTGCATGACAAATTTGGCGTCGAATTTGAGACCGCCTATGTAGCCTATGAACAGCAGGCCGCCCGCGGTGAAATCAAACCAGCACGTATTTTGGAAGCCAGTGACCTGTGGCGCAAGATGCTGACGATGTTGTTTGAAACTGGGCACCCTTGGATTACCTTCAAGGACGCCTGCAATATCCGTTCGCCCCAACAGCATGCCGGTGTAGTCCATTCCAGCAATTTGTGCACTGAAATCACACTCAATACCTCAGATACCGAGACGGCAGTCTGCAATCTGGGATCGGTTAATTTGCTGCAGCACATCAAAGATGGCGCTTTGGACCATGACAAACTCAAGCGTACGATCACCACGGCCATGCGCATGCTCGATAACGTGATTGATATCAATTACTACGCGGTCAAAAAAGCCCGCGATTCGAACGTACGCCACCGTCCGGTAGGACTGGGTGTGATGGCTTTTCAGGACAGTCTGTATTCCTTGCGCATACCCTATGCCAGCGACGCCGCGGTGCACTTTGCCGACACCTCCATGGAGGCCATCAGCTATTACGCTTACTGGGCATCGACCGAGTTGGCGCGTGAGCGTGGAAGCTATTCCAGCTTCAAAGGCTCTTTGTGGGATCGTGGAATTTTGCCCCTGGATACGCTGGACATGTTGGCCAAAGAGCGCGGCGGCTATGTTGAGGTGGACCGCTCATCGACCATGGACTGGGAGGCGCTACGCCGCAAAATTGCCAAGGACGGCATGCGCAATTCCAACTGTGTGGCCATCGCCCCAACGGCAACTATTTCCAACATCATCGGCGTGGACGCGTCGATCGAGCCTTGCTTTGGTAATTTGTCGGTCAAATCGAATTTGTCGGGCGAATTCACGGTCGTCAACAGTTATCTGGTGCGCGATCTCAAGCGCATTGGCTTGTGGGATGACGTGATGGTGATGGACCTGAAACA
>CAMBFO010000139.1 GCA_945865675.1 Comamonas sp. lk | reverse complement strand
CATGTCGGGCCGGTTGGCGGCCGCCACGCTGATGGCACACCACGATTCGACCAGCCGGTCGCGCCGGGTGCTTATCTCTGGTGGTATGTCGACGCGCTAAGCGACGACGGCCAGCACGGCCTGTCCATCATCGCCTTTGTGGGCAGCGTGTTCTCGCCCTATTACGCACTGGCGCGCAAGCTGGGCGGCGGCGTGGCCGAGGCCGAAAACTACTGTGCGCTCAACGTAGCGCTGTATGGCAAAGCCGGCAAACGCTGGACCATGACCGAGCGCGGGCGCAGCCACATCGAGCGCAGCGCAAACCACTATCGCATCGGCCCGAGCAGCCTGCACTGGGACGGCCAGGCGCTGCGTATCGAGTTTGACGAAATCAATGTGCCCTTCCCTATGCGGGTGCGTGGCCGCGTCACCGTGCGGCCCGAAGGCCTGTGCCGCTTTGTTACGGCGCTGGACAATGCAGGCCGCCACCGCTGGGGCCCGATCGCGCCCTGCTCGCGCGTGGAGGTGGAGCTAGACAAGCCCAGCGCACGCTGGAGCGGCCACGCCTATATGGACTCCAACGAGGGCGACGAGCCGGTAGAAAAAGGCTTTCGCGACTGGGACTGGGCGCGCGCCGAAATGGCCAATGGCGACACCGCCGTGGTCTACGACGTACGCCCCCGCGAAGGCCCGGGCCGCGTGGTAGCGCAACGCTTTGCCCGCAACGGGGAGACCACCGCTTTCGAAGCCCCGCCACGCCACGCGCTGCCCCACTCCGGCTGGCGCATACCGCGCGCTATGAGCAGCGAAGCGGGCAGCACCCCGCAACTGGTCAGCACCCTGGAAGACACGCCGTTTTACGTGCGCTCCCTGCTGCGCACACGCCTGCTGGGCGAAGACGTGACGGCCGTTCACGAATCGCTGGATGTACCGCGCCTGGTGTCGCTGCCGGTGCGCATGATGCTGCCTTGGCGGATGCCTAGACGGGGGTGAGAAAAAGACGCTGAACCTCACAAGTTTTAGCTTCGTAAGGCTGGAAGCGGGCTGGTCAAGCACCAGCTCGCCGGAGCTTCGTCCTTAACTAGGGCTTCGGATTCATATCGATATTGCGCGCCGTTCCTAAAAGCGTTGCACACAGCGTCTCGCTTCCGTCTTGGGCCACGCTGTACACATCGGCGGCGCAGGTAGTTAAGAGCTTGCCAGCGTCAATTACCCGCCCTCTAGCGCGTAATGCAACACCTTGCGCGGGAGCGATCAGTTTGAGGGTGGCATCGATAGTAGCGTTGACCCAGCCGGGCTTGAGGGTGGTGCCGGCTGCGGCCACCGCCGCAAAGTCTGCGATGGCAAATACCGCCGTCGCCTGTAACTGGCCGGGCCGAAAGGTAAAGGCGTCCTGGACGGGAATTTCAAGCTCCACCACGGACGGCGCGATGCGATTGAACCGTAAACCCAGCGTGCGCGCCATGGGCATGGACAACACCATGCGCTCCAAGGCATTAAAACTAGGCTTAGTGTCTTCAGAACTTGTGCTCATTGCTTAATCCGTTTGCCTGAGGGGTGGGAGGTGGCGCTTGCCGCCTTCTTTTTAACAGTGGTTTTTGTAGCAAATTCATATGAGAGATAACTTGCGCGCGCAGGGCAGCAAGTGCGGCCAGCTCTTTATCTATTTCTGCAACACGCACCTCCAAAGCCTCCACCATATCCGCGTTGCGCAGTCGCCCGGTGCGGTAGGTGGGTAGCCGCTCGGCAATCGCAGCCAAGGAAAAGCCGATCTTGCGGGACATGGCAATGAAGACAACTTCGCGCCGCATGGCTTCGGTGTAATCGCGATAGCCGTTGGCATGGCGCACCGGCTCCAAAAGCCCCAAGCGCTCATAGTGGCGCAAGGCGTGGGTGGAGACACCGGTTCGCTTGGCAATCTCTGAAATCTTCATGGACCGAAGATTAGCAAGCTTGGTCTAAGGCGAAGCTTAGGAAGGTGTCGCCTACGCTACAAATTCGGTGCTCTCATTGCATGCAAACGCAACACCCAGCCTTGCGGCTCCAATAATCCTGAACAGCAGCTATCAAACACCTCCGTGGTGAGTATCGAGCGCACATCCTGAAGTGCATTCATGGCGATACATACCCAAAGCTGGCGTTATTCCCCTCGCCCCCGCGCCAGCGTCCTCTCCCTCTCCCTTGGTCCAAACGAAGAAGCCAGCGCGCCTGCCGCTTCCAACCCCTCGATATAAATCGCCTCGATCTCCGGCGCAGCCCGGCGCAGTTCGCGTTCAGCAAAGGGCATATGCAGCAGAGCGCGCAGGGCGTACAGAATGCGCACCCACCCGGGTATCCAGATACGGCGCTTGCGCGTTTGCATGCCGCGCACGATGGCGCGGGCGGCGTCTTGCGGCGATGTTTCGCGGTTGAGTGGAGCGGGCGTGGCGGCGTGTAAGCGCACAAAGCCTGGGTGCAGAGCGCCCTCCGTGAGCAGCGGCGTCCTGACGGTGCCGGCATACACCACGCCCACGTCCACGCCATGCGAAGCCAACTCGATGCGCCAGGAATTGCCCATGGCCTCCACCGCCGATTTGCTGGCGGCATAAGCAGATACTACCGGCGGGTGCGCAAACGAGGACACCGAGGCATTGATCAGCACATAGCCGCGCGCTTGCATCAACGCGGGCAGCGCGGCGCGCACAGTGTTGAACACGCCAAACACGTTCACCTCTACACAGCGCTTCCAGGCCTGCGGGTCCACCAGCGCCACCGGCCCAAAAGCAGCCACACCGGCATTGGCAAATACCACATCGATGCGCCCATGGTGCGCCAGGGTTTGTGCAGCCACCTGCTCCATGGCGGGCAAGTCGGTCACATCCGCCACCAGGTGCAACACATCGCCGCCGCAGCGCGTGGCCATGGCGGCCAGGGGTTCGGCATCACAGTCCACCAACACCGGCACGCCGCCCTGGGCCAGCACTTCTAAAGCCGTGGCTGCACCTATGCCCGAGGCTGCGCCAGTAATAAGGACGACTTGGCCCTTGAAGGAAGAGGTGGCCATAGCGAAGTGGGCTCAGCGCCCTAGACCGATTTATTCACCATGAAATACACAATCGGCAGGGGTAGCACAGTGGCTATCGCACCGGCGATTTGCCAGATGCGCGAGAGGCGCCAGTATTCTTCGCCCACGGTGTCGCTGGCGCGCAGCAAGGCGCGTTGTTTGAACTGGATAGGCACCAGCACCAGCAGCCATATCAGACCGGAAAAACTCAGCAGCCCATACGACCACTGTATCCACGGGTGGCCCGCGCCGCCATCAAAATGCACTGCCATGCCGTGCCCGGTCCAGACCACGCCCACCGCGCCGGTCAGGGTAAACAGGGCATCGGTAATTAGCACCATGGTGTTGCTGAACTGGATGATGGCGTGATTGCGCGTACGCTCGGCCAGCAGCGCCCACACGCCGCTGACGATGACATTGCCCAAAAATAATGCGGCGCAGACCAGATGTATGACTTTGAGCTCAGGGTACATGCGGCCCTCCGTCTGGTGGGCTTGCGCTGGCGCTTTGTTTGCTCACTGAAGCATCGGGTACGCCTTGCGCCTCATCTGCAGCTTTCGCGGCCAGCTCGCCTAGCCGTTTCTGTCGCGTTTGCTCGCGGGCGATGCGCAGATCACGCATTTGCCACCACACGAACAATACCCCCGCGCATACCAGTATCCCAACCTCGACGAGTTTGAGTGACACCGTGCTTTAGCGATTGACCCGCTGGCGTTGCTCCAGGCGCCCGAACAAGTCCACCATCCACTCCACGCGCTGGTCAAAGCTGCGTTTGGGAAGGGTCCAGGGTTTGTTGTCGTTGGCGGGGCGGCGGTCGCGGCTGACCACATCGACCAAAAACGCAATGGCAGGCACCGGACTGATGGCCACTGCCGGCCTGGCCGGTGCCTTCACAGCCACCGAGGCCGCGCGCGCGATCAGCGCAAGCTTGCGACTGGTAGATACCACGGTGCGACGGTCCACCGAGTTAAGGCCTTCGCGCTCCAGTTGTTTGCCAATTTCGGCATACACCAAGCGCGCGGTCTGGATCGCGGGACGGCAGTCCCAGGGCAGCTCGGCCAGGCCAAATTCGCCACGGCGGTAGAGCACATCGGCGCGCAGCAGCAGGCGCTGGGTGAAACCGGCAATGCGTGCATCAAACACCGGATTGGCCAGCCAGGCGTCCGCATCCATACCGATTTCGCGGAACCAGGCGCGCGGCAGGTAAAGGCGGCCGTTGCGCGCGTCCTCGCCCACGTCGCGGGCGATATTGGTTAGCTGCATGGCCACACCCATTTCGCAGGCGCGGGCAATGGCGTTATCGGTGGATGCGCCCATGATGATGGACATCATGGCGCCCACGGTACCGGCCACACGGGCGCCATAGGCCTCGACATCGGCCAAGGTCTCGTACCGACGGTCTTGGGTGTCCCACAAAAAGCCGTCTAGCAAAGCATCGAGCAAACCGCGCGGTATGCCGTAGCGGTGCACTACATGCGCCAGCGCGCGGTCGGCGTCCACAGTGCCCGGGCGGCCTTCGTAAATTTCGTCTAGGCGCTGTTGCAAGTCCTGCATGGCTAGTTTGGCGTCTTGGCCCAGGTCGATCGCATCATCGGCCAAGCGGCAATAGGCGTAGAGCGCGATAGCCGGGGGGCGCAAGCGCGTGGGCAGCAGCTTGGAAGCCGCAAAGAAAGACTTGGAGCCGCCGCGCATCAGTTCGCGGCAAGCCTCTAGGTCGTAGGCCTTGGGAATGGCGGCAGGCTGGTTTTCAGACAAAACTTTTGACATCGGGCACTACCTCTTGAAGCATTTTTGCGGACATCAACACACTGGGCACGCCAGCACCGGGTTGACTGCTGGCACCGACCATGAACAAACCGTGTACGTCTTCAGACCGGTTGTGCGGTCTAAACCAAGCGCTTTGCGTCAAAATAGGCTCTAGCCCAAAGCCAGCGCCTTTGTAGGACCACAAACGGTCCTGAAAATCTTGCGGCGTGGTGACCTTGGACGAGACCACGTGTTGCTTGAGATTGGGCAGTACGCTTTCTTGCAAGGCCGTAGCAATCGCATCGCGGTATTGCTCGGTTACCGCAGCCCAGTCGGTACCGCTGCTGAGGTTGGGCACCACGGATAGCGCATAAAAACTATCGCATCCGGGCGGGGCCAAAGACGAGTCGGTAGCGGTGGGCCGGTACAAATACAGGCTGAAGTCTTTGGACAGCGTGTGATTTTTAAATATGTCTTGCAGCAGGCCTTTGTAGCGCGGGCCCAGCACCATCATGTGGTGCGGCACATCGTGGTACTGGCGGTCGGTGCCGAAGTACCAGACAAACAGGCCAGACGAATAGTTGCCTTTGGCAATGCGCTTATCCGTCCAGTGTTTGCGGTGCTGTGGCTCTACCAGGTGCTTATAGGTCCAGGCTGCATCGCCATTACTGACCACGATGTCGGCGGGGATAAATTCGCCATTGGCCAGCTCCACGCCACGGGCACGCCCCCCCTCGACGCGGATACGGGTAACCGGCGTGTTGTAGCGGATGGGCACATTGCGTGCCTGTAGCAAATGGACCAGTTCGCGCACGATAGCGCCCGTGCCGCCCATGGCCGAGTGCACGCCCCAGCGCCGCTCCAGCGAGTGGATGAGGGCGTATACGCACGTGACCGAGTACGGATTGCCACCAATGAGCAGCGGATGAAAGCTCATCACGATGCGCAGCTTGGGGTGCTTGATGTGTTGGGCCACCAGGCTGTAAATGGAGCGCCACGCTTGCATGCGCGCTAGGTTAGGCATGGCTTTGACCACATCGCCCAGGGT
>CAMBFO010000138.1 GCA_945865675.1 Comamonas sp. lk | reverse complement strand
CCTACGCGCTGGCTTAAGGATGGCGACACCGTCAGCCTGGGCGAGCATGTATTGCAAGTGCGCCACTGCCCCGGCCATACGCCCGGCCATGTGGTGTTTTATTCGGCAGAAATGAACCGTGCCTTTGTGGGCGACGTTTTGTTTGCAGGTAGCGTAGGCCGGACCGATTTTCCGCAGGGCAACCATGCGGACTTGATGCACAGCATCACCCACCGTTTATGGCCTATGGGCAATGAGACCATTTTTATCCCCGGCCACGGCCCCGAAAGCAGCTTTGGCGTGGAGCGCGCAAGCAATCCCTATGTCGTGGGCACTTAACTTGGTGCAAAACGTATGAGCATTGCCTCCGTACGCGCTTTTTTTCAGGCGCAGCAGATCGACATGCCGATCGTGGAGCTGGACCTCAATACCTCCACCGTGGCCCTTGCAGCGCAGGCCCATGGTGTGGAGCCAGGCCGCATCGCCAAAACGCTTGCCTTTAAGTTGGCCGATGGCAAGGTTTTCTTGCTGGTGGCGCGGGGCGATGCGCGTATCGACAATGCCAAGTTCAAAGCCGCTTTCGGCAAAGGCAAGATGCTCGCACTTGAAGAGGTCGAGGCGCTCACGGGCCATCCCGTGGGCGGTGTCTGCCCCTTCGGCCTGGCAACGCCATTGCCGGTCTATCTGGACCGCAGCCTGTTGGCCTTTGATGAAGTACTACCGGCTGCCGGCTCGGTCAATAGCGCATTGCGCATCAGCCCGCAGTTCATGGCCGAGTTGACCCAGGGCCAATGGGTCGACGCCTGCCAATAGGCGTGCGTTGCGCCGTCTGGCCCTGTCTTTGTGCACTTGGTCGCAAAGTACTGGCAGGCAACCCGGGCCCTGCCTACAGTGCGGTCCATCGGGCGCCCTCTGCGCTTTTACCCAACACCAAGGATTGATGGATGAACACCTCCCCCCCCACCGCCAATGCGCGCTGGAGCCGCCACTGGCATGCACTGCGTGTTGGCGCAGTACGCTACTTTCACGCCTATGGCAACTGGTTGGTCAGCATCAGCTGGTGGCGCTTTTTTCTGATTTCCATCCTGGTGCTGATCTTGGCGGGTATCACCAGCGCGTTTGTGGGCGACAGTTCGGGTCATCGGCACCGCCATGAGGTGGTGGTGAAAGAAATCAAGCCGACCCCAAGCCCGCAGGCGCCGGCCACCGATGCCTCCACCCCGGCGGCTAGGGGCAAGGTGTCGGTGCGAATCGACGAGACCGGCGTGCACATCAGCGCGCAAGACCCAGAAGGCAAAGCCGCGCAACTGCAAATCGATGAAAAAGGCGTGCGTATCAACACGCCCGCCGATGCGCCCGCCAGCGCTGCGCAGGGCGGGGCTTCGGCTGCCAAACCGGGCGTGGATATTCAAATCGGATCCAATGCCACAGAGCAAGAGATTGAGCTGGCCTTAGAGACCGTGCGCCGCGCCCTAGAAGGCCAAACCAATGCGCAAGACGACGCGGTGGACGTGTACTTTGGCGCCGACGAAGGCGATGTAGAGCGTGGCGACAGCCTGCCCGGTCTGGCCATGCTCTTGATCGTCGCCTCCTTGATTCTCAAAATCACTTACCGGGGCCGCATCCAGGCCGAGGCGCTTGCCGCCGTTGCCACGCAAGTGGCCGAAACCGAGTCGCTCAAGCGCCAGGTGATGGAGGCGCGCATGGCCGCCATGCAGGCCCAAATGGAGCCGCACTTTTTGTTCAATACGCTGGCCGGCATTGAGCACTTGATCGAGACCGACCCGCCGCGCGCCGCCACCATGCAAAAAAGCCTGATCGCCTTTTTGCGCGCTGCCATGCCCACGCTGCGCGAAGCCAATGCCCAGGCCGAGCGCGATTTGGGCCGCGAACTGGCGGTGGTGCAGCCTTATCTGGAGCTCATGCGCATGCGCATGGAAGAGCGCTTGCAGTTTGACTTGCAAGTACCCCAGGGCCTGCGCAGCGCCCGCTTTCCGCCCATGATGCTGCAAAGCCTGGTTGAAAACGCCATCCGCCACGGCCTGGAGCCCAAGGCCGAGGGCGGCAGCATCAGCGTGCGCGCCGAGGTGCAAGACGGCCAGTTGATCGTGCAGGTGCAAGACACCGGCGTGGGCTTTGCGCCTGATGCGCCGGGCACATCCGGGGCCGCAGGCGGCGGCATCGGCTTGTCCAACATCCGCGAACGTTTGCAACTGTTGTACGGCGCCAAAGCCTCGCTGCAAACCAGCAGCCCCAGCACCGGTGGCGCTTGTGTCACTATTACCGTTCCCTACCACTTGGGCGCGCCATGATCGCCCCACCAATGCCGGAGACTCTTGCATGATCAGCACCAGTTTGCGTTGGATGGCCCGTCTGTTGTTTGTGGCCGTGCTGCTGGCCCTGGCGGCGGCCATTCTGGGTGGACTGCAATGGCAGCCCGATGTGGTGCTCAGCGTCAACGGCCAGGCCGTCACCCTGCCCGGCGTTGCCTGGTTCGCCATGGGGGCTGCCGTATTACTGGGCGTGTTGGTGCTGGCCAGCCTGGCGGTGTTGCCGCTCTTGGTGCTCTTGGTACCGGTGTTCGCGGTGCTGGCGGTCATCGCCCTGGTCTGCGCCGGGCTGGGCGTGCTCAGCATGGTGCTGTGGGGCGTGCTGCCCTTGTTGATTGTCTGGCTGATCTGGCGCTTGGCCACGGGCGGCGCCAAGGATGGTGAGGTCTGATGAAACCCTTGCGTGTCGTCGTGGCCGATGATGAGCGCCTGCTGCGCGAGCAGCTTTGCACCCGGCTGCGTGAGCTAGACGCCAGCATCGAGGTGCTGGCCCAAGCGCGCAATGGCCAGGAGGCGCTCGAGCAGGTGCGCGATCTGCAGCCAGACCTGGTGTTTTTAGACATCCGTATGCCGGTGATGACCGGCATCGAAGCGGCGCGCCACATCGCCCAGCTACCCACCTGGGACGAGGCTGGCGGCGACGGCCAATGGCCGGGCTGCGAAATGGTGTTTTTGACAGCCTACGACCAGTACGCGGTGCAAGCCTTTGAGGCCGGCGTGGCGGACTACCTGCTCAAACCCGCCCAGCCCGAGCGCCTGGCCCTGGCTTTGCAGCGCGTGCGTGCGCGTAGGGATGCACGCCAACGCGCCCAAGACAGCGCCGAGCCCGCGCAACCCCTGCCGGCGCACACGCCGGCCATGCAAGACTTGTTGCGCGCCCTGGCCGCCCAACTCTCGCCCGCCACTGCGCCGGCGCCGCTGCAATGGGTACAAGCCAAAGTCGGCGCCACCATCCAGATGATCGCGGTGGAAGAGGTGCTGTTTTTTGTCAGCGACGAGAAATACACCCGCGTCCAAACCGCCACCCAAGAGGCGCTGATCCGCACCTCCATCAAAGAGCTCATCGATACTTTGGACATGCAGCGCTTTTGGCAAATCCACCGCAGCACGCTGGTCAATGTGCGCGCCATCGCCGGCGTGCAGCGCGACGAGCGCGGCCGCCAACTGGTCTCGGTGCGTGGCAGCAAAGCGCTGCTGGAAGTCAGCCGCAGTTATGCGGGGCTGTTCAAGGGCATGTGAACGGGTGGCGAAAACGCAATTTGTTTTGGTCGCCGCTTCCCATGGCCTCCTGGTGCTGCATCCACAATGCGGCGCTGGCAGCAGATTTTTTAACGCTTTGCAAAGGGAGATAGGCTGTGGGACGAATCAAGATAATCGACGTGTGCGTCAGCACGATTGCACTTTTCGCAGGGTGGATGGCCCATGCCCAAACCCCCGCCCTCAACACCACTACGACTGCCCGCGCCATGCCCGATACCGCTAGTGATCCTTTCCAATGGCTGGAAGAAGTGCAAGGCGCACACGCGCTTGACTGGGTGGCCAAAGAAAACCAGCGCAGCCTGGACCTATTGCAAGCAGACGCGCGGTTTGCGCCCATGCAGCAGCAGGCGCTTACTATCGTGCAGGCCAGCGACCGGGTGCCTATGCCTGGCTTTCGCGGCCGCCATATTGACAACTTTTGGCAAGACGCTAACGCTGTGCGCGGCGTGTGGCGGCGCACAGATTTAAGCGCTTATCGTAGCGCCACCCCTCGCTGGGAGACGGTGCTGGACTTTGACGCGCTGGCCCAAGCCGAGTCGGCTAACTGGGTTTACAAAGGCGCCAATTGCTTGCACCCGGCGCAGCGCCTGTGCCTGGTATCGCTGTCCGACGGCGGCAAAGACGCGGTGCAGATGCGCGAGTTTGACACCGAGACCAAAAGCTTTGTATCTGGCGGCTTTGCTTTGCCTGCAGGCAAGCAAAGTGCCGCATGGCTGGACCAGGACAGCTTGCTGCTTGCCCGATCCTGGAGCCTCGAAGATGTCACCGAGTCGGGTTACCCCTTCATCGTCAAGCGCTTGCGCCGGGGCCAGGCGCTGGCGCAGGCCGAAGAAGTGTTTCGCGGCGACAAAAAAGACGTGGGCACCTGGCCCGGCGTCATCCGCGATAGCCAGGGCCGTTTTGTCGCCGCCTACGTGGAGCGCTCCGTGGCGTTTTTTGCCCATGAGTTGTACGTCCTGACCGATAAGGGCCCGGTGCGCTTGCCGGTGCCGCTTAAGTCCAGATTGCGCGGGTACTTAGATGGACAAATTATTTTCAGCCTGCAAGAGCCCTGGACGCCGGTGGCTGGCGGCCCCACCTTTACCCAATCGTCCCTGGTGAGTTTTGATTTGGCCGCCGCGCTGGCCACGCCTGCGAAGCTGTCGGTGCAGCTGGTGTTTGCACCCCACGCGCGCCAGTCCATCCAGGGCGTGAGCCGCACGGCCAGCCGCCTGGTTCTGAGCTTGAGCACGAATGTAGTAGGTGAGATGATGTCCTTCGCCCACGGCCCCCAAGGCTGGAGTGGCCAGCGCCTGGACCTGCCCAACCCGGCCAGTTTAGGCGTGGTCAGCGCCAGCGACATGGACGACCAGCTTTTTGTCTCTGCCACCAGTTTTTTGGTGCCCACCACGCTGTGGCTGGCCGACGCCGCATCGGGTAAGACCGAGGCGCTAAAGGCTTCGCCCGCACGCTTTGACGCACAGGGCCTGATCACCGAGCAACGCGAGGCTATCTCCAAAGACGGCACGCGCATTCCCTACTTTGTGGTGCGCCGCAAAGACCTCGCCATGGACGGCCAAGCGCCCACACTTTTGTATGCCTACGGCGGCTTTCAGGTACCGATGAACCCCGGCTACTCGGCGCTGACCGGCAAGCTTTGGCTGGAGCGCGGCGGTGTGTACGTGCTGGCCAATATCCGTGGCGGCGGGGAGTTTGGCCCGGCCTGGCACCAAGCCGGTCTCAAGACCAAGCGCCAGGTCATTTACGACGACTTTGTGGCCGTGGCCCAGGACCTGATGGACCGCAAAATTACCAGCCCGCGCCGCCTGGGCATCCAAGGCGGCTCCAACGGCGGCTTGCTCATGGGTGTGCAGATGACGCAGCGCCCGGACTTGTGGAATGCCGTGGTCGTGCAGGTACCGCTGCTCGATATGCTGCGCTACCACAAGCTGCTGGCCGGCGCCTCCTGGGTAGCCGAATACGGCAGCCCCGACGTCCCTGCCGAGGCCGCGTTTTTAGCCCAACTCTCGCCCTACCACCACCTCCAAGCGGGGGTGGCCTACCCCGAGCCGTTTTTTGTGACCTCCACCAAAGACGACCGCGTGCACCCCGGCCACGCGCGCAAGATGGCCGCCAAGATGCAGGCCATGGGCTTGCCTTTTTATTACTACGAGAACACCGATGGCGGTCACGCCGCTGCAGCTAACCTGAAAGAAACCGCCAAGCGCGTCAGCTTGGAGATGGTTTATCTCAGCCGCAAATTGATGGA
>CAMBFO010000137.1 GCA_945865675.1 Comamonas sp. lk | reverse complement strand
ATTACTCATATTTCACAAATTGATGTTTTGATTACACCATTTATGTGTCAGACAAACAACAGGAATTGAAACTTGAGCCGGTTTTGATCGTATTTTCGTTGCGAAAGTACAACGCTCTGATGCGCATTGCTGGGCAGGTCGGGAAGCAGGCGCCCATGTTGGGCGGACAAAAAAAAGCCCCGTAGTCGAAACTACGGGGCTTTGTCTGTCTATTCCAACAGCTGGCGCTTGGCCAGCGGCAAGATTAGAAGGATTTCGTCAAGCGGATGCGGTATTCCGTATCCAACAGCGCTGCAGTGGTTCCAGCAGTCGAGAGGCTACCGGCAGCAAACTTGCTGTTAGCGCCCGCATCGGTATAAGTGATGTAGCTGGCGTTCACATTGGTCGTCTTGCTGAGGTTGTAAGTAGCACCTAAGCCCAATGCATTCGAAGCTTTGTCACCCAAACGCGTTGCAGAAAGGGCGAACGCCGCCCCAGCCTGGGCCGCAGTTGGAACATAGGTCTGCTCACCGCGGCCCATGTAGTCCAAGCCAAAGGTGAAGTTGCCATAGGGAATTGCAACAGAGGCTACGTATTGATCAGCAGCCATGTCTTTGATTTGGTAGCCAGCAGCGAATTTCGCAACGCCCGCATCATACTTAGCATACATACGGTAACGGTTGACGCCATTGACAGGGACCAGAGCTGAACCAATAGCCGCTGCCGTAGTACCGGTTGCAGCAGTTGCCGTGGTGTAAACCGTTACCGCGCCAAAACTTGTCCAGTCACCGCCGATGACCACCGGGCCCATCGGGTATTCAGCGCCCAGTGCCGTGAAGGTAACGCCGGTAGAGTTGCCACGCTCATTAGAGTTCAGCGCAGTAGCACCGGCCTCAAACTCACCATAGGAGACGCTTACCGTAGCGGCGGCGAGCTTCGTAGAAAACATAGCCACGTTGATCATGGAGCACTTGTCCAATGGCACGAAGTTATTGGACTCATTGCTGCTGTACACCGTACCGGTCACCGCGCCAGAGAGTTGCGCCATCATAGAGCCGCAAGCACGCAAAGCGCCGACAGTGGCAACACCGAGGGGCGTCGTCAAGGAAATCGTGCCGTCACGGTCCGCGATACCGTTTCCACGGCCACGCATCGTGAAGCCGCCGCGTGCAGTGGCTTTCCAGCCATTGCCCATGTCTTCTGTGGCGCTGATGTAGATTTCGCCGTCGTTCATTGCAAAACCTTGCACGTGCTGACCGGAAGCATGCACTACGGGGCTTTGCTGCCAGCTAAAGCCCAGGTTGCCGGTCATAGTGACCTGCGCAAAAGACGCGCCAGTTGCTGCTACAGCAGCCAAGGCGATAAGTGTTTTTTTCATTTCGATAATCTCCAAAGTAGTTCAAAACCCAGCAGTCCAGAGGCCCCTGGCGTCCGCTGATGCCCACTGAAATTCAGAAAGCTACCCCCATTGGAGCAGAGGCCCAGGCTTATGCCAAGGCAAGTACCTCGATTTAGGGGTATTCACCCGCGCTCTATGTTGCGTAAATGTGACACTTTAGGTAAACCGCCGGTAAACCTAGGGTTTACCCTTGAAAGCTGGTGGTGAGTATTTGCGATGGGTGTTGTCCTAACACTTGGCCCGCGCACCTGGGTGCGTGCCCCGTTTGGGCTAAGCTCGCCCTATGCACTCCACCACCGACCAACTGCTGATCGCCTGCGACACGGCCTTGCGCACCTTGTTTGCCCAGCCCCATGCCTCCAAGCCCTGCCCCACGGTGGCGGACCAGGACACCGAGCTGACACCAACCGAGAAAAACCGGTCCGCCAGCCTGATGCGGGTCAACCATGTAGGCGAAGTCTGTGCGCAAGCGCTTTACACCGCCCAGGCACTGGCCACGCCGCATGCCGGTTTGCGGGCGCACTACCAAAAAGCCTGTCAGGAAGAGACCGACCATTTGGCCTGGACGGCGCAGCGCCTGCAGGAGTTGGGCGCCCGCCCCTCGCTGCTCAACCCGCTGTGGTACGCCGGCGCCTTTGGCCTGGGCCTAGTGGCCGGGCGCCTGGGCGATGCGGTCAGCCTGGGTTTTGTGGTGGAAACTGAAACCCAGGTGGGCGCGCACCTGGACAGCCATTTGCAGCAATTACCCGCCAATGACCACGCATCACGCGCCATCGTGGCGCAAATGCGTGACGACGAGCTAGGCCACGCCCGCCAGGCCAGCGTCGCCGGCGCGGCGCAATTGCCCCGCTTGGTCGGCAGCATGATGCGCGCCGCCGCCAAAGTAATGACCACGGTGGCGCAGCGGGTTTGAGGCGCGCTACCTTGATCGGGTCTTAAGCCTCGGTCAACTCAAAACTGGTCGTGATCTCGGCCGTTTTGCCCAGCATGATGCTGGCCGAGCAGAACTTTTCGTGGCTCATGGCTATGGCCCGCTCTACCGCGCTGGCGGGGATGTTTTTGCCGGTGACGCTAAAGTGCATGTGGATTTTTATGAACACCTTAGGGTCGACCTCGGCGCGCTCGGACGTGAGCTTGACGCTGCAGCCCTGCACCGCGTGGCGGCCGCGCTTCAAAATCAACACGACGTCGTAGGCGCTGCAGCCGCCGGTGCCGGCCAGCACGGTTTCCATGGGCCGGGGCGCCAGGTTTTGGCCGCCGTTTTCGGGTTTTGCGGCGTCGGGGGCGCCATCCATCATGAGTACATGGCCGCTGCCGGTTTCGGCCACAAAGCCCATGCCGGAGCGGGTGCCGCTGTTACCAGTCCAACTGACGGTGCATTCCATAAAGTTTCCTTTGGTAAATTAATGCTATATTTGACGCTAAATTTAGCATCTTATTAAATACACTTCACGACCACCATGGACACTGTGCTTGCCCACTATGCCGTCAGCGTGACCGAACTCAAGCGCAATTACGCGGGTATTTTGAAGCAGGCCGACAGCTCGGCCGTCGCGGTGCTCAATCACAACCGCGCCGAAGCCTATTTACTTCCCGCCGCGCACTATGAAGCGCTGATAACGCGACTGGAAGACTTAGAGGACGCCCAACTGGTGGCCGAGCGCGCGCAGGGACCCTTCACTGAAATCAGCCTTGACGCGCTGTAAAACGTGCCTTACAAGCTACGCTTTCACGTGCTGGCCTTGCGCGAATGGCGCAATTTGGATGCCAGCATCCGCGAGCCCTTCAAGAAAAAATTAGCCGAGCGCCTGCGAGAACCACGTGTGCCGTCGGCGGCTTTACATGGCATGGCGGACTGCTACAAGATCAAGCTGCATAGCCTGGGCTTTCGCCTGGTGTACCGCGTGGACCACGACGAAATCTTTGTCACCGCGCTGGCCGTGGGGCGGCGCGACAGACAACGCGTGTACCGGCAGGCTGTTGCGCGCCTGAAAGATTAGCCCGCAGGCAATACGAAGGGATAGGATACAGCCCCTATGAAAAAAGCCCCGAACCTGTCGCCTGCCGACTACCTGATCAAAATTCTGAATGCCCGCGTCTATGACGTGGCCACCGAATCAGCGCTGGAGCCCGCCAAAAACCTGAGCCAGCGCATCCACAACACCGTGCTGCTCAAGCGCGAAGACCAGCAGCAGGTGCGCAGCTTCAAACTGCGCGGGGCCTATAACAAGATGGCGCATTTGAGCGCCGAACAACTCAAAAAAGGCGTGATTTGTGCCTCGGCCGGCAACCATGCGCAAGGCGTGGCGCTGGCGGCCAGCCGCTTGCAGGCGCGCGCAGTGATCGTGATGCCTGTGACCACACCCCAGGTGAAGGTGGACGCAGTGCGCGGCTTTGGCGGCGAAGTGGTGCTGCACGGTGACAGTTACACCGACGCCCATAACCACGCGCTGACGCTGGAAAAAAAGCAGGGCCTGACTTTTGTCCACCCGTTTGATGATCCGGACGTGATTGCCGGCCAGGGCACGATTGCCATGGAAATTTTGCGCCAGCACCAGGGGCCATTAGATGCGGTGTTTGTGGCGATTGGCGGCGGCGGGCTGGTTAGCGGCGTGGCCAATTACATCAAGGCGGTGCGCCCGGAGGTGAAAGTCATCGGCGTGCAGATGAGCGACTCAGACGCGATGATGCAATCGGTAGCCAGTGGTGCGCGCGTGACCTTGGCAGATGTAGGCTTGTTCTCAGATGGCACCGCGGTGAAGCTGGTGGGCGAGGAGACTTTTCGCATCGCGCGCGGCCTGGTGGATGAATTCATCACGGTGGACACCGACACGGTGTGCGCGGCGATCAAAGACATATTTGTGGATACGCGTTCCATCGTCGAGCCCTCAGGCGCGCTGGCGGTGGCGGCTATCAAAAAATACGCCGCTGCCAATAAAACACGCGGCAAAACCTATGCCGCGATTTTGTGCGGCGCGAATATGAACTTCGACCGCTTGCGCTTTGTCGCCGAACGCGCCGAAGTGGGCGAGGAGCGCGAGGCCTTGTTCGCCGTCACCATCCCCGAAGAGCGCGGCAGCTTCAGGCGCTTTTGCGAGCTGATTGGCGAGCTGCCCGGTGGACCTCGCAATGTGACCGAATTTAATTACCGCATGAACGACGCCGCGCAAGCCCATGTGTTTGTCGGCCTGAGCACCAAAGGGCCGGGCGAATCGGGCCTGATTGCACGCAATTTTGTGAAGCATGGCTTTGGCGCGATCGACCTGACGCATGACGAATTAGCGCAAGAACACATACGCCATATGGTGGGCGGCATCTCGGCACTGGCCAAAGAAGAGCGTGTGCTGCGCTTTGTGTTCCCCGAGCGACCGGGCGCGCTGATGAAGTTTTTGAGCCTGATGCGCCCGGGCTGGAATATCAGTCTGTTTCACTACCGCAACCAGGGCGCGGACTATGGCCGGATCTTGGTAGGTTTGCAAGTACCCAAGACGGACGACAAAGCCTTTGCCAAGTTTTTGCGCGCCCTGGGCTACCCCTATGTGGAAGAGACCGACAACCCGGTCTATCGCATGTTTTTACAAAGCTAGGCGCAAGCATGGCTGCAACCCTGGACGGCAAACTGGTGGTGGCGATTTCCTCGCGTGCGCTGTTTGATTTCGAAGAAGAAAACCAGGTGTTTGAGCAAGGCGACGACCACGCCTATATGCACTTGCAACGCCAGCGCCTGGACACACCGGCCACGCCGGGTGTGGCGTTTTCCTTGGTGAAAAAACTGTTGGCGTTTAACGACGAAGGCAGCGAGGCGGGCAAGCGGGTGGAGGTGGTCATCCTTTCGCGCAACGATCCGGTTAGCGGGCTGCGGGTGATGAAGTCGGCCGCGCATTACCAGCTCCCCATCATCCGCTGCGCTTTTACGCGCGGCGAATCGCCCTGGCGCTATTTGCAGCCCCTCAAAGCCAATCTGTTTTTAAGCACGCATCTAAGCGATGTGCGCGCTGCCTTATTGGCCGGCGTGCCTGCCGCACAGGTGTATCCGCAATCGGCCCATGCCAGCGCGGCGCATCCACAGGAAGTGCGTATTGCTTTTGACGGCGATGCGGTGCTGTTTAGCGACGAGGCCGAGCGGGTGTACCAGTCGCATGGCCTCGATGCCTTTCAGCAGCACGAGCAGGACAAAGCGGCGCAGCCCCTGCCTGATGGCCCTTTCAAACCCTTGCTGGTGGCCTTGCACCAGTTGCAGCAAGCGGCGCGCCCTGCCATGCGCATACGCACCGCGCTGGTCACCGCCCGCAGCGCACCGGCGCATGAGCGCGCCATCCGCACGCTGATGGACTGGAACATCGAAGTGGATGAGGCCATGTTTTTAGGCGGGCTGGACAAGGGCGCTTTTTTGCGCGAATTTGAGCCTGATTTTTTCTTTGACGACCAGACCGGCCACATCGAGTCGGCAGCGCGCCATGTACCCGCGGGGCATGTGGCCAGCGGCGTGCGCAATTAGG
>CAMBFO010000136.1 GCA_945865675.1 Comamonas sp. lk | reverse complement strand
TCCATGTCGCGAAAAGCTATCAATTTTATTGGTGAAAGTGATGCCATCCGGGCCATCCGGGACCTGCTGCCTGTGGTGGCGGCATCGAGTTCCACCGTGCTGATTACCGGCGAGAGCGGCACTGGCAAAGAAATTGTGGCGCGCTCGCTCCATGATTTGTCGCACCGGGCGAACGCCAATTTTGTGCCGATTAATTGCGCGGCCATTCCCAAAGATTTGATCGAGAGCGAGCTTTTCGGCCACCGCAAAGGCGCGTTTACCGGCGCCGTGACCGACCGGGTGGGGCGCTTTGAGCTGGCACACAACGGCTCCATTTTCCTGGATGAAATCGGCGATTTACCGCTGGAATTGCAAGTCAAACTGCTGCGCGTACTGCAAGAGCGCGTGATCGACCCGGTGGGCGGCACCAAGCCGGTACCTATTGATGTGCGCGTGATCGCCGCTACCCACCGCGACCTGGAAGCGGAAATCGCCGCCGGACGCTTTCGGGAAGACTTGTACTACCGGCTCAATGTGCTGCCGCTCAATACGCCGCCGTTGCGTGAGCGTGCCACCGACGTGCCCTTGCTGCTGCAGTTTTTTGCCAAACACCACGCAGGGCCCGGCGAAAATCCGATCACCTTCGCGCCGGACTTCACCTACGCGATGCAGGCCTACCCATGGCCGGGCAATGTGCGCGAGCTATCCAATTTGATCGATCGTTTTAGTACCTTGTTTGCCGGCCAGTGCTTGGAGCTGAAAGATTTTTCCAAGAGCCTGTTACCCAAGGGCATGCTGGCCTACAAGGCGCTGGCTGATTCGGGGGATTTGCCGCAGATGGAGATGGCGCTGGCCGCAGGCGCATTTCCCGACGGACCGACTTCCGGAGGTTTGTTCGACGAGTTGTCCGACGAGGACGAAGACCAAGATGAGGCCGAGCCCAACCAGGTCGAGCAAATGACTTTTATGTCGCAGGCCTTGCCGGTGTTGCCGCCCGAGGGCTTGTCCTTGAAACACCGTTTGGCCGAAATTGAGCGCGACCTGATTGCCCAGGCGCTCAGCCGTACCAACGGCAATGTGTCACAGACGGCGCGCATCCTGAACGTGCAGCGCACCACGCTGATCGAAAAAATCCAAAAGTTCGGCTTGCGCGAAGGCAGCTAAAAGGCCGCCTGAGTCCACAAACCCTAAAGGCTTATTGGCCCTCGGGCGTTTTGCCGGTGTTTTGAAGACGCGGGTATTGCACCACTTTTTCCACCGGTTTTTCAGGGGTTTTGGGCGCTGTGGACGGCGACGTTGGGCTGGGCGTTGCGGGCTTTACGCTGGCTTCTGCCGCTTTGAGTTGGCGCACCAAGGCTTCTGCTTCCTTGCGCACCGCGGCCGGGTCGGGTCGGGCCGGTGCCGGATTGCCTACCGCGCGTACCTGGCTGCTCAGGTTGCTGATGGCGCTGGCCTGGGCTTGCAGTTTGCCGTCCAAGTCTTTGATGAGCTTGGCCACATCGGGCGCTTTTTCTTTGTCTTTGTCTTGGGCGACGGGTTTAGAAATCGTATCGACAGCGCCTTGCACGCCGCGCATCACTTCGTCCAGGCGCAGTTCAATTTTGGTTTGCGCGCTGATGATGGCCTCTTGTTTGCTGGCCACTTCGCGCAGGGCTTCTCCATGGCCCGTGAACAGCTCCAGCCCCTCGTCCATGGCGATGACCCGCTTACCTACTGCGATCAGCATGGCATCGGCTTGGGTCACGCGCTGCTGCAGGCGAAAGGACATGAAGGCAAACACGGTGATGGCCAGAACCATTAGCAGGCCAAACACGCCCAGCACAATGATGAGATACATTTTTTGCCCAGCGTAGCTTTCGATCAACTGGGTGGAGGCGCCGTGCATATTGCTTGCCGCTTTGGCTGCCATGCCTGCGGCGCGATTGGCCAGCTCGGCAGAGTCCAACATGGTGGACTTCATCTCCGCCATTTCCGCGTCCTGGCTATCCTGTGCGGATTCTGACTCTTCGTGGTGGTCGTGGTGCTCGTGGTGCTCGTGGTGGCCCTCCTCGTGGGCTGCGCCCTGCAAGGCGCCGCCTTCGTTGCCGTGCTCGCTGGCCGGAGGCGCAGCCTCAGTGGCAGCTTCCTCGTGCAGCACGGGTTCGCTGGCCGCATCCTGCGAGGGGGTCTCTGCCGGGGCGGCTGGTGCGATACCGCTAATGGCCTCAATCGCGGAGGCTTCGTCGGGTGTGAGTGCAGTGGGTTTGTCGGACATAGTTGCTTACCTCTGGGTGGCGCGGGGATTGGGGCTTAGCCGCCGTTGATGAGCGCATCGAGCGCTTTGAGTTCTTCACGCATCGCGTCGTTTTGAATCTTGAGTTGAATCACGCGGGCGGGGAAATCCATTTCGACCATTTCTTCGGTCTCAAATTCAGTTTCCAAGTAGCCCAGGTCGTCACCGCCGTCCGCTGGGGTGCTCGCGGTACCGGCAGCGGCTGTGGTTTTAATGGCGACGGTTTTGAGTTCTTTCTTTTGCTGCGGCGGTAGCTTGACGATATTGCTGGCGGCGGCACTGGTATTTTGCAAAAGAATCGTGTTTTCCGGCGCGATCTCCAGCGCTTCGTCGACTATGGTTTCGTCTTTGGCGACGCGCCGGATATCGGTGCCTACTTGCGCTGACTTGCTTTTGGCAACATTGCTGCCTTCGGGCATCTCCACCACATGGGGCGCATGGCTGGGGAAAAATTCTGGCTCTTTCATCGCCTGTTCTCCGCGCGCCGCGGGTTGGCGCCCACCATGTTGTCTTGCGAAAACTGTTCTTTCATAAAACGTGCGGAGCGAATTTGCGGGTCTTTGGGTACACCGGGGCTATCGGCATAGGCACTGGCATCGCCTAAGGAGCCAAAAGGGCCTGAGACTACTGAGTACTGCAGCGTGGGCAGGTTGGGCAGGTAATTGGCCACGATGCGTGCGCGGCGCAGCGCGGGGTGGGCTTGCAGCCAGCTGTTGGCCTCGGCGTACGTGGGAAAGATGGTGTGCTGGACCAGGAAGGTGCCTGCGGGCATCTGGCGCACCCAGGCTTGCCCCGCCTGGTTTTGCGAAATAGTGGCCTCGTCGGCTGCCTTGGGCGCTTCTTTCACTTCTTTGGCCACTGGCTCGGGCGCGGCCACAGCGGCTTTGCTGCGCGCGCCAGACGGCAGCACAATGGTTTCCACTTCTTCTACCGGTTTGGGGGGTGCGGTCAAGGCAGGTGCTGTGGTGGCAGCCACGGGTGCGGGGTTTGCCGCTTCGGCTGCACGGTTGGCATCGGGTGGGGCCGGTGGCGCACTGACCACAGCCGCATTGCTTGCGCTGGTGGCGGCACTGACGGCGGGGGCGCTGTTGCCACGCAGCAAGTCTTGCAGTTCCTGCACTGCCTTGGCCCCGGTGGGAATGACGCCGTAAAGTACCAAGACACCGAAAACACATACCAAAAGGAGCGCAGCTGCCAAGCTGGCCCAGAGCCAGAGTTTGCGCGACGTTGCGCTGTTTGGTGTTACTGGCGCGTCTTGGGCAGGCGCAGCCGGGGCTTTGGCCTCCGGCGGCGGCGCCGTAGGGGGCGGTTCGACCTCCAGTTCGGGCATGGCCATGGGGTGCAGGGCCGGCTTTTTATGCGGTGAAACCTGACGCAGCAGCGCCCCCACCACGCCTTCGCGGCCTTGGGCGCGGGCCTGTTCCAGCAAGATGTCGGATTGCTCAGCCGTGGGTGGCTCGATTTCCCAGCTGAGGATGCGTCGGCCAAAAGCGGCCAGTAGTTTTTGTTTTTGGCTGGAGGCGTTAAACAACATGACCACGCGGATGTTGGCGCCAGGGAAATGCTGCACCAGGCGCGCCAGGAGCTGAATTTCATTGTCCGGCAGTGCGCCGGCGTCGTGCACGATCCAGATTTTGGGCGGCGCATTATGGAATTTGGCGCCCATCGCGTCTTCGATGGAATAGTCCTGCAGCACTTCGTTAAAACGGGTGATCAGGGCGTCTGCGCTGGCGGGAAAGCAGACTTCCAGGCCAATGTGCGGCGCCGCTTCGCGCAGGCGGGCGACCAGTAATTTGCCGTAGTGGTCCAAGATGGCGTCAAAGCCGCTGACCAGGGACAGGCTCATATTGTCCTGCACCAGGGCAGAGACATAGCCCTCCAGGCGCATACGGTCGGCGACGCGAAAAAGCAGCGGCTGCACGCCTGCAATGCTGTCGTCGCCAGGGAAGTGAAGTTCGGTCATGCGGGTACTGCCTCAGGGTGCAAAGGCTTGCCGTTGGTATCAAACAACATGGACGCCGGAAGCTTGGGTGCCGGGCGCGCCATCGGGTCCACCCCCGGCTCGACCTGGGCCAGGCTGAACACATACGCAATCACCTGGGCCACAGCGAAATACAGGGCCTCGGGGATGGGTTGGTCCAGCTCGGTGGTGAAGTACAGCGCACGGGCCAGTTCGGGTGCGGCAAAAATTTCGATACTGTGCGTTTTGCCTTCTTCGCGAATACGCGCTGCGCTGTGGTCTACGCCTTTGGCCAGCAGCAGGGGCGCACCGTCGGAGGTCGGGTCGTAGGACAGGGCTACTGCGAAGTGTTCCGGGTTGGTGATGATGACGTCGGCTTCCTTGACTTTTTGCATCATGCGTGCGGTGGAGACCTCACGCTGGCGACGGCGGATTTGCGCCTTCACCTCGGGGCGGCCTTCCATGTCTTTGTGCTCGTCCTTGATCTCTTGCTTGGTCATGCGCATGCGCTTCATAAAGCTGTATTTTTGGTAAGGCACATCGATCATCGCGATCAGCACCAGGCACAGCGTGAGCCACATCACCGATTCGGAAATCAGGCTGCCGGCTTTGGCCAAGGCCGGCTCCAGGGCCATGGAGCCCAGCGCCATCAGTTCGGCAAAGTGGTTGCTCAGCAAATTGACCAGCACGGTGCCGATCAAGACCATTTTCAATATCGATTTAAGCAACTCGACCGCTGCATTGACGCCGACGATTTTTTTCATCCCGCTAATGGGGTTGAGTTTGGAAAAATCGGGCAGTATGGATTTGAGCGAAAACAAGAAGCCGCCGGTGGCGCCCGAAGCCAATATCGCCACCACCATGGTGAGCAGCATCAGCGGCAAGACCAGTAGCAGGCCATGGAGCAATTGGCTGCCAAAGGCGGCCGGTAGCAGCATGGGCGACTCGAGTAACTTGCGGTCAAAAGTAAAGCCGGCGCCAAAATACACCGATAACTGTTTAATCCACACATCGCCCAGCATCAGCAGCATGAAGACGCTGCAAATCATGACGGCTGCCGCCGGCAGTTCGTTCGAGCGGGCGACCTGGCCGTCGTCGCGCGCACGCTTAAGGCGCCGCGCGGTGGGGTCTTCGGTGCGATCGCCGCTGTCATCCGCCATGGCTTAGCCTCCGCCAGGGCTGATCTGGCCCCGTATTTCCATAAAGCCCTGCAGCCAGAGCCATTCAATGCGTGCGCCCATGCTGGGCAGAGCGACCATCATGACGGCAAAGCCGGCCACAATCATGACCGGCAAGCCCAGTGAAAAAAGGTTCAGGCTGGGCGCGGCGCGGGTGGCCACGCCCAGGCCGATATTGATGAACAGCATGGTCACCATGATCGGCAAGGCCAACAGCACGGAGCCCAGAAAAATCATGGAGCTCCATTTCACAAAATGCGCCCAAGCTGTGGCAGTGAGCAGGCCTTTGCCAATCGGCAGGCTGTTAAAGCTATCGACGAGCAGCGCCAGCAGCATGGTGTGTCCGCCCAGACCGACAAATATCAGCGTGGACAAGATGAGCACAAATTGCGCGACTACCGGCACATTGCCTAAGTTGGGGTCCATCAGCATGGCCATAGACAAACCCACGGCGGTAGAGATGGACTGCCCTGCCAACAAGATGGCGGCGGTAATGACTTGCAGCGACAA
>CAMBFO010000135.1 GCA_945865675.1 Comamonas sp. lk | reverse complement strand
GCTTGGTACTGGTCGGTGATAAGTCCAGCAATTTGCGCTGTCGTAAGCGATGCAGTCTGTGCAGCCGTTAACCCATTAATCGTGGTCGGTGCGACGGCTGCCAAATTTGCGGTCGTTAAGGAAACAATTTGGTCCGCAGTCAAATAGCGAATCGTGCTGGCACTAAAAGCCTGTACCTGCTCCGATGAAAGACCTGCCACCTGGTCCGCAGACAGCGACGATATCTGGGTTGCAGTGAGGAGTTTGAAATTCGCGACTGGCAGAGCCGCTAAGGTTGCGGTGCTCAAGCCTAGCAATTGATCGCCCGTGAGCGCTTTCACCGCCAAGTTGCTAAGCGCTGTCACCTGCGCGGTGCTTAACCCAGCAAAAGAGGTGTCCTGAATGTAGGCGACCTGCGCCGCAGTCAGCGCGGCGACCTCAGACGTACTTAGCCCTGCCACTCCGGCGGCATCAAGCATTAGTAAGTCATTGGAACTAAACGCCACTTAATTTCTCATATAGGTTTTGAAAACAGCAACCAAAAAATACAGGAATCTGCTACGCAATGTGCGCGATAGCGCTTGCAAACCATGTGGATTGCCATGCATCAGACATTTTCTATGTTTTTTGCCTCTAATTCGTTAAATTCATGATTTCTATGTGTAATTCGTGCAATCTTTGTAAAAATCATTTAATTCAGCATTGGAAATACCCATGGGGTTTTTAAATAAAAAAGGATAAATGGGCTCAAGTTGCACACTTTGCTGCCGATACACATGGAAAGCCACTGCCGGAGACCTGCCATGCTGAACCCGACCTTTACGATTGATTCCCCCGCATCGGGCATTGAAATGCCGCCGCTGCGCCGATACCCCTTTAACCGCATGGGCGTGGGCGATTCCATACTCATCGATGATTTCCGACTGGCCCAAAGTGCCAGGGTTTCTGCGATTAACTACATCAAGCGTCATGATTTAGGCTGGAAATTCAGTATCCGTAAAATGGAAAATGGCTGGCGGATATTTCGGGTGAATTAATAATTAGGGTTCGCGAATAGATTCATTCATGGCTTTGGTCAGCGGCCATAAGAGGTAGGACATTACCGAGCGCTTACCCACCACAATCTCGGCTGAGAGCGTCATTCCGGGTAATAAACGCATTTTTTCGTTCATATTGCGCAGCTTGGAGCCGCTAAAACTAATCCGGCTGAGGTAATACGCGTCTAAACCTCCCGAATTACCCGCGGCATCCCGCCTAAAGGCGTCTTCGCTAATGGTGCGGATGTGGCCTTCCAAGGCGCCGTGCTTTTGAAACGGGAAGGCGTCCAGCTTGAGGTGGGTGGCATCACTGGTCTTGATATAGCCAATATCCATCGAGTCAATCCGCACTTCGGCTTCCAATTCGGCGCCCAACGGAACCAGGGTGAACATCTGCTCAGCGCCCTGCACTACCGAACCCTCGGACAATTTAGCCATGTCCAGCACGACCGCATCGACTGGCGAGACCAGTGATACCAACTGCCTGCGCTTATCGGCTTTTTGCAACTGTTCTTTGATGCCATCGCGGTCACGTGCCGTGTTGAGTAACTCTTCCATGGTCTTTTGTCGCCAACTGCGCGTAAATGCGATCTTTTCAGCCTCTAGTGTGGATAACTCGCTTCTTAGCTCGATTTCCTTGCTGCGCGCCATTTCCATCTCGCGCTCCGCGCCCAGGCGTCGGTCACGCGCCTCCAAGAGTTGCATGCGGGCGCCAAAGTTTTGCGCCATCAGGGTTTCCTGCATGGCTTCGAGTTCAACCAAAGACTTCATGCGCTGGGCCATGACCTGCTGGTCGCGGCGATTGGTGTCCATGGTGGCTTTGACGCGCGCAATGTTTTGCTCTAACTTGTTGAGCTGCGCGGAGTAATTGGCCTGGCGCTCAGCGGATAGCTGGGCCTGCAAATTGGCATCGCTATCTTTTTCCGGCTCTTTTTCTTTGGGCTTTCCCTTGGTTTTGTCATTGGGCCGCGCCTTGGACGGCGTGCCGGGGACCAGCAATTCCGCATTGAGGCCCCGCGTCTGGGTGTCTAAGCTGTGCAAGCGCGTACGGAGCTGCGCCTCATCGGCCTGGGCGAAAGTCGGATCCAGGGTCGCCAAAATCTCGCCCTTTTTCACAATCTGCCCCACACGGACGTGGATTTTTTGGATGATGGACGTTTCCAGCGGCTGCACCACGATATTGGGCAGCGGGTTCACCAGCCGCCCTTGCGCCACCACGATGCGCTCCACCTCGGAAAAAGTCGCCCAGACGATAAAGGCCAAAAAGGCCAGAGCCAACATATGGGTGGTGACGCGCAAGACCCAGGGCAGCGGTGTGCGCTCGATCGCATCCGCGTCGGGAAGAAACTCCACCGCCGTCGCGTCCTTGGCTTTCTCAAGCTTAGGCTTTAAATGTGACTGGTCTGCTGGTTCCATAAGGTTTGGTAGGTTTCGCAGCGGGTCAGCAATTCACTGTGGCGCCCGCTGTCCATGAGTTGCCCGTTTTGCATCACCAATATCGTGTGGGCGTTGACGAGGGTGGATAACCGGTGGGAAATCATGATCACGGTACGACCGACGGCAATCCTGGACAGGTTGTTGATAAAAATGCTCTCGCTTTCCGGATCCAGCGCACTGGCCGCCTCGTCCAGGACCAGAATGCGGGGCCGCGTCAGCAAAGACCGGGCAATGGAGAGGCGCTGTTTTTGACCGCCCGACAAATTAGAGGCGTTTTCCTCCAACATGGTGTCGTAGCCCTGGGCCATGCGCTCAATGAACTCATCGGCACCGGCGGCCTGGGCGGCAGCGACGATTTCCTCAAAAGACGCGTCTGCCTTGGCGATCATCAGGTTTTCGCGCACCGTGCCCCGGAACAAAAAGTTTTCTTGCAATACCACGCCGATTTGACGGCGCAAATGCGATAGCTCAATTTCGCGGGCATCCACCCCGTCAAAACGCACCACACCTTCTTGCAGCGGGTACAAACCCTGGATCAGCTTGGTCAAAGTGGTTTTGCCCGATCCGCTGCGCCCCACAATACCCACCACTGCACCAGTGGGAATCGTGAACGTGGCCCGGTTCAGCGCCATATTGGTCGCGCCGGGGTAGCGAAAACTCACTTGCTCAAAGCGGATTTCCCCCTCTAGTTGGGGACGCAAACCGCCGGCGGCGCTACGCCCTTCGGGCTGGCGGTTCATCACTTCGCCCAGCATGCGCACCGACAAAACCGTCTCCTGGTATTCATTGACCAGGCCGACCATGGCGATCAGCGGCTGGGACACGCGGCCCGAAATCATCTGAAACGCAATCAGCGCACCTACGGAAAGTGTTTGGTCAAAGACTTGCTGAGCGCCAATCACAATAATGACCACTGGCAGCAGTTTGCCCAAAAAATCGGTGATCGCATTGCCGGTCTGCGACACCCGCCCCACCCGGAAATGCATGGTGATAGCCTCAGCCGAGCGCTGGTCCCACACCCGCCGCAAGCTCGGCTCAATCGCCAGGGCCTTCACGGTGCGGATGCCGTGGATGGTCTCGACCAGCATGGACTGGCGCTGACCTTCTGCGGTGTACAAGGCATTGAGGCGCCGCTGATAAGTAGGCACCATGGCACCGATGACCGCACCGATGATCAGGGTGAACATCAGCACAATGAGCGCCAGTTGCACCGAATATGAAAACAGAATCGGTATAAAAATCAACAGGGAAAGAATGTCCAGGCCGGTAAAAAACAGGCGTCCCGTCAGAAAGTTACGGATTTTTTCCAGCTGCTGCATGTGCCGGGTCACCACGCCTGCGGAGGTGGTTTCGAAATAATCAATCGGCAAGGACAACAGGTGCGCAAAGGTGCGCCGTGTCAGGCGCATATCGATTTTGTTACTGGCTGCCAGCGTCAGCATTTGGCGCAAATAGCCAAAAATCGAATCAAAGGAAATGGCAATCACAATGCCCACCGCAAGCACCCACAAGGTGGTCTCGCTCTGGTGGGTCAGCACTTTATCGATGACCAGTTGGAAGAATATCGGCGAGGCCATGGCCAGCAGCTGCATGACCGCCGCAGCAATGAAAATGTCTCTAAAAGCTTCTTTCTGCTTCCAAATCTCAGGGATAAACCAGGAAAAACCGAATTTCTGCTCAGGATCGGTCAGCTTGTGCTCGCGTTTGAGCAAAATGACCTGCCCGCTCCACAAGTCTGCAAAACTGGATTCATCCAGCAGCTGGACGGCCGCTTGTGCGCTGGCCGGATCGAGAATGGCAACCTGATCGGCCCCAGAAGCTTGCCGACTGATGCCCACCACGATCACCATGCCGCCCGAACGGGTGTAGGCGATAAAGGGGAAAACACCATCCTGTACGCGCAAGCCGTCCCAGGATAGCGCCTCGATCTTGGCTTTGAGCCCAATGTCGGTCGCCATGCGCAGCATGACCAAAGTGCCCGGCTCTTCCTTGCCTAAGGCGTAGTCAGAAATCAGGCGCTCAGGGTTGACCTGCAGCCCATGGTGCTGCGCAATAGCCGTCAGGCATTGCACGCCGGTATGGGAAAACAGGGTTTCCGTGCTCATTTAGCGATACCCCGATGGCGAAAAGCAGACAAAACCACCCCTAACCCGTCCGAGTTGGCGGGAAAAATCGTCGGTTTGCAGGCAATGCGATGTCATCAAACCACTTTCGGTGTCGGCGAAGTCACAGGAATAAATAGATTTGCCGCGGAAAACGGCTTGTCCGCGCAATCCATGAAGATAAGCACGTTTCGAGCCAGATAAGGAGCAAGGAGGTTTGGGCCTAGGCCCACACCCTCGGCCGCGCGGGCACGCGCCCGCACGCGCGCCGGGCTGGCCGCCAGGCTCGGGCGAACGGGCTAGGGTGTTGTCAAATAACAACGATAGTTATGGGCAAGCCCGAACGGGCCGCCGCCGGCGGGGCTGCTAAGCCAGCAGCGAAGCCAGATGCGCCAGCGCAGCGACCAGCACCAGGATCAAGGCGACGCCAGTGCGCGGGCGTATCGCCATACCAAAGACATGCTGCGTTGGCAGCGAGAAAGTCTGCGCGATCGCTGCGATCTTTAATGGATGCACATCAAAAAAACGCTGGTCGGTGGCCAGGACCATCATGTCGCGCCTGCTGCGGTAGCGCACCATGCCGACAATTGACCAGCCCGGATCGGGCGGCGTGTTCCAGGCATCTACATAACCACCGGCCTGACGCATCATCATCATCGGATGGCCGCCAGCACGAATCAGCGTTGGCACAAAGCCACTGAAATACATTTGCACCATATTGCGCGCGCTGTAAATTTTTCCGGTCACCGGGTGCGCCACCTCGTGTGGGAACAAGCGTACCAAATTACACATCACAAATTCTTTGCCGTCATCGGTTTCCATGAAGCGGCGCAAGACTTGCAAATCCGTATGCCGTGCGCCAGGGGACTGCTCGGCACGGACCATAAAGGCATCTATTTCCGCTATGCGCAAAGGGCCGCGCCAGTTGTCGTACCAGGCCCGAAAAATTCCGTATAAAGCCAATGCCAGCGGCCATACCCACCAAGCGCCATGAAAACCCGAAGTAGCCATTTATGTATGCCCCGTATCGCGCAAAGCGCATGCAAACCTACCGCTGACAAGTGCGCATGCGCACGGCTGGATCGTCGTTCCCTGCAAAGAACTTTGAGTGTGCCACAGCGATCAGCCGCACCCGAGCGCCACTGATGCATAGCGGACAGTGCGACTTGCGCCAAGCGCAGTGCCGCACGGATTGGCGATTGATAATGCTGCGCTATCTATTTTTGCCATGCTAAATAACCCAGAGGAGCACCGTCATGAAAACCAAAATCACTGAAATGTTCGGCATCGAACACCCTATCATCCAAGGCGGTATGCACTATGTCGGTTTTGCCGAACTCGCCGCCGCTGTGTCCAATGCCGGCGGACTGGGCGTGATCACCGGTTTGACGCAGCGCAGCCCCGAAGCACTGGCCGCTGAAATCCGGCGCTGCCGCGACATGACGGACAAACCTTTTGGCGTCAACCTCACCTTCTTGCCCAC
>CAMBFO010000134.1 GCA_945865675.1 Comamonas sp. lk | reverse complement strand
ACGGTGGGGTCCATGGTGGTTTCCCAGAGTTGCGCGGGGTTCATTTCGCCCAGGCCTTTGTAGCGCTGGCGGGCGGTGCCGTTTTCCGCTTGGGTGATGAGCCAGGCCATGGCTTGGCGGAAGTCGCTCACTTTTTCTTCCTTGGCGCGCTCGCCTTCGCCGCGCATCACGCGGGCGCCCTCGGCCAGCAAGTCTTTGAAGGTGCTGGCCGCTTCGGCCAGTGCGCCGTAATCTGCGCCGTGCACAAAGTCTTGCGTGAGCACGCTGCTTTTTACGTTGCCGTGGTGGCGGCGGCTGATGCGCAGAATAGGTTTGTCGCTGCGCACGTCAAACTCGCCAGCCACTTCAGCATCGGGCAGGCGCGCTTGCAAGGCGGCGGCGGACAGTTCGGCATCGGCCACGGTGTCTAGGTTCAGCGCTACGCCATCGGCTACGGCGCGCAGGGCTTCGGCGTCCATAAAGTTTTGCAGGCGCGCGATCACGCTTTGCGCCACCTGGTGCTTGCGCGCCAGCTCGGCCAGGGTGTCGCCTTGCAGCGTGCTGCCATTGGGGCCGCCGGTAAACACCGAGGCGTTGATCAGCGCAATGCGCATCAAAAAGCTGTCAAGTGCCGAGGCGTCTTTCAGGTACAACTCTTCTTTACCAGCCTTCACTTTATAGAGCGGCGGTTGCGCAATGTAAATGTGGCCACGCTCGACCAACTCGGGCATTTGCCGATAGAAGAAGGTGAGCAAGAGCGTGCGGATATGCGCGCCGTCCACGTCGGCATCGGTCATGATGATGATGCGGTGATAACGCAGCTTGGCGACATTGAAGTCGTCGTTGCCGGTGCTGCCACCGGCTTTACCGATACCGGTGCCCAAAGCGGTAATCAGCGTCAAGATTTCATTACTGGTCAGCAGCTTTTCGTAGCGCGCTTTTTCCACGTTCAGGATCTTGCCGCGCAAAGGCAGGATGGCTTGGAATTTACGGTCGCGGCCTTGCTTGGCGCTGCCACCGGCGGAGTCACCCTCGACGATGTAGATCTCGCACATCGCCGGGTCTTTTTCCTGGCAGTCGGCCAGCTTGCCGGGCAGGCCCATGCCGTCGAGCACGCCTTTGCGGCGTGTCATATCACGCGCTTTGCGGGCGGCTTCGCGGGCACGCGCCGCTTCGATGATTTTGCCGACGATGATCTTGGCATCGTTAGGCCGCTCTTGCAGGTAGTCGGCCAGCAGTTTGCTGACGATATCTTCCACCGGGCCGCGCACTTCGCTGGAAACCAGCTTGTCTTTGGTCTGGCTGCTAAATTTGGGCTCGGGCACTTTCACCGAGAGCACGCAGCACAGGCCTTCGCGCATATCGTCGCCGGTCACTTCGACTTTGGCTTTTTTGGCCAGCTCTGATTCGTCAATGTATTTGTTGATGACACGCGTCATGGCTGCGCGCAAACCGGTCAGGTGCGTGCCACCGTCGCGCTGGGGAATGTTGTTGGTAAAGCAGAGCACTTGCTCGTTGTAGCCGCTGTTCCACTGCATCGCCACTTCCACACCGATGTTGGTGTTTTGGTCGCTCTGGCGATCGCCGGTGGCGTGGAAGATATTGGGATTGAGTACGCTCTTGCCTTTGTTGATGAAGTTCACAAAGCCCTTCACGCCGCCCGCGCCCGAGAAGTCGTCTTCTTTGCCGGTGCGCTCGTCTTTGAGGCGGATGCGCACACCGTTGTTCAAAAAGCTCAGCTCGCGCAGGCGCTTGCTCAAAATTTCGTAATGGAAAACATTGTTTTCTTTGAAGATGTCGGTGTCGGGCAAAAAGTGCACTTCGGTGCCGCGCTTTTCGGTATCGCCCGCAATCTTCATGGGCGAGACTTCCACGCCGTCTTGCATCTCGGTGATGCGGTTTTGCACAAAGCCTTTGCTGAACTCCATGACATGCACTTTGCCGTCGCGCCGTATCGTCAGGCGCAGCATTTTGGACAGCGCATTCACGCAGCTCACGCCCACGCCGTGCAGGCCGCCCGAGACTTTGTAGCTGTTTTGGTTGAACTTGCCACCCGCATGCAGCTCGGTCAGCGCAATCTCTGCGGCGCTGCGCTTGGGCTCGTGCTTGTCGTCCATCTTCACGCCGGTGGGAATGCCGCGACCGTTGTCGGTCACGCTAATCGAGTTGTCCGAGTGGATGGTGACCACGATGTCGTCGCAATGCCCGGCCAGCGATTCGTCGATGGAGTTGTCCACCACCTCAAACACCAAATGGTGCAAACCGGTGCCGTCCGAGGTATCGCCGATGTACATACCCGGACGCTTGCGCACAGCCTCTAGGCCTTCCAGAATTTGGATAGAACCTTCGCCATAGGCATCGGTCGCGCCGGCCTGGTTGGTGTCGATGGTGGGCTGGAAGTTGGAGCTGTCCGCGCCGCTTTCGCCGGTGTTGACGCCTTCGATGGAGTCATTAGGGGTGGCGTCGGGCTGCTTGTCTTGGGTCATGGAGAAGTCTTCTGGTTATCAATTCGGGCATCGCCAACTTGTAGGTTGTGCGTTGCCGCTCAAAAAATCTGCTGTTCTTGAATGTCCAAACCCCCGGACTGCGGGGGTTTGGCTTGGGGCACCGAATGGGGCGCGGTCAAATCCGCATGGGCATCACCACGTATTTGAAGGTGGCGTTGTCGGGGATCGTCATCAGCGCCGAGCTGTTGCCGTCCGAGAACTCGAGGGTGACCATTTCCTGGCTCATATTGGATAGTGCGTCGATCAGGTAAGTGACGTTAAAGCCGATCTCGATGCTGTCGCCTTCGTAGTCGATATCGATTTCGTCCACCGCCTCTTCCTGCTCGGCGTTGTTGGCCGCCATGCGCAAAGTGCCAGGGTCGATATTTAAGCGTACGCCTTTGAACTTGTCGCTGGTCAGAATCGCGGTGCGCTGCAAGGTAGACAGCAGGGTTGCGCGGCCCAGCACGATACGGTTTTTGTGGTTTTTAGGGATGACGCGGTTGTAGTCAGGGAACTTGCCCTCGACCAGCTTGGTCACAAACTGCATGCCCTCAAAGCTAAAGCGCGCCTGGTTGGTGGCAAATTGCATGTCGATGGCGCCTTCGGCGTCCGAGAGCAGGCGCTGCAACTCGATTACGGTTTTGCGCGGCAAGATGACTTCCTGCTTGGGCACTTCCACGTCCAGCGTAGCCGAGGCAAAAGCCAAACGGTGGCCGTCTGTGGCGACCAAGCTCAGCTGCTTGCCTTCGGCCACAAACAAAATGCCGTTGAGGTAGTAGCGGATATCGTGCACGGCCATGGCAAACGAAACTTGGCCCAGCAGGTTTTTGAGGGTTTTTTGCGGCACGCTGAAAACCGGGCCAAAACTAGGCGACTCTTGCACCAGCGGAAAGTCTTCCGCGGGCAGGGTTTGCAAGGTGAATTTGCTTTTGCCGCCTTTGAGGATGATTTTGCTTTGGCTCGCTTCCAGGGACACCGACTGGTCGGCGGGCATGGTACGCAGAATATCGATCAGCTTGCGTGCGCCTATGGTGGTGCTGAAATCAGCGGCATCGCCACCAAGCTCGGCACTGGTGCGGATCTGGATTTCCAGGTCGCTGGTGGTCCATTGCAGACTAGAGCCGGTTTTGCGCACCAGCACATTGGCAAGAATGGGTAAGGTGTGGCGACGTTCGACGATGCCGGCCACCGATTGCAACACGGACAACACTTGGTCTTGCGTGGCTTTCAAAACAATCATGTAGGACTCCAAATTTCTATCTATTTACCGCTGGCAGGCGCAAACATGCAGCACCCGCTATTTTCGCTGCTTATTGACCTGTTTTCCGTCGAGAAAGGCACTTTTATCTCAGCCTTTGAGGGTTTGCTCCAAAACGTGCAGCTGCTGGTTCAATTCTGTCGCCTGCTGGCGTTCTAGGCTGATTTTGCGCACCGCGTGCAGTACCGTGGTGTGATCCCGCCCGCCAAATAGCTCGCCGATTTCGGGCAGGCTTTTCTGCGTCAGCTCTTTGGCCAGGTACATGGCGATCTGGCGCGGCCGGGCAATACTGGCGGGGCGTTTCTTGGAATACATGTCCGCGACCTTGATTTTGTAGTAGTCAGCCACGGTTTTTTGGATGTTTTCCACAGATATCTGCCGGTTTTGTATGGAAAGCAGGTCTCTTAGGGCTTCGCGGGCCAGCGGGATGGAAATTTCCTTTTGGTTAAAGCGCGAATAGGCCAGACATTTGCGCAAAGCGCCCTCGAGCTCGCGGACATTGGAGCGCACATTTTTGGCGACGAAAAAGGCCACTTCCTCGGGCATTTCCGCGCCCTCGGCGCGCGCTTTGTTGATCAAAATCGCCACCCGCATCTCCAACTCGGGCGGCTCAATCGCCACCGTCAGGCCGGAATCAAAACGCGAAACCAGGCGTTCGTGGATGTCGGTCAGGCCCTTGGGATAGGTGTCGCTGGTCATCACGATGTGGGATTTTTTGGCCAGCAAAGCCTCAAAAGCGTTGAAAAACTCTTCCTGGGTGCGCTCTTTATTGGCGAAAAACTGCACGTCGTCGATGAGCAACAAGTCCAGAGAATGGTATTTGTCCTTGAATTCCTCAAAGGTTTTGCGCTGGTAGGCCTTGACCACGTCAGACACAAATTGCTCGGCATGGATGTACAGGACCTTGGCCGCCGGCTTGTCGGCGAGCAAACGATTGCCTGCAGCGTGCATTAAATGCGTCTTGCCTAGGCCCACGCCGCCATAGATGAACAAAGGGTTGTAGAGGTGGCCCGGCGCCGTGGCGACGTGCATGGCCGCGGCACGCGCCATGCGGTTAGCGCTGCCTTCGACCAGGTTGTCAAAGTTAAGCATGCTGTTGAGGCGGTTTTTGGGCGCCTCGGGCGGGGCGGCGCCAGCCGGACTGTCGCCGCCCTGGGCGCGCACCGAAGGGCTGCGCGCAGAAAGCTCCTGGCGGGGCGGCGCCTCGCGCTGGCTGATCATCAACTCCACCTGCACCGGCTGGCCGCACAGGCGCTCGAGCACGGCGGCCATAGGGGCCAAGTACTGGGCGCGCACCCAGTCCAGCTTAAAGCGGTTGGCCACAATGACCTGAACTTTGCTGAAGTCTTCTGATACCTGGGCCGTCAAGGGCTTAAGCCAGGTATTGAACTGCTGCTCGGGCATGTCCATGGCCATTTTGTCCATGCACGCATGCCACAAGGCCTGACCCGCATCGCCTGTGGGCGCGGCATCGCCATAAGGCAAATATTCTTCGGTCATGAACGCTGTCAGTCTGTGGATAAAAACGGGAGTGTGAGGCTAGGCGAGCGAATTATCAAACACTTATCCACAAAAGTGGATCGCCTTGGCAGCGCCCTTATGCTAACCGCAAGCAAGCGCCTTGGGCCGTGAATTTTGCAAAATTTGCAGTTGAAAACAATATCTTGGGCAGGCTCCTCTTGCGCTCGCGCAGGGCAAGCTCAGGGCACGCACTTGGCTCGGCGCCGAAAATTTGCGATAATCCTAGGCTTTCCCTAAAAATCCCTTGGGGAATTTTGCCGGCGAGTCTGCTTTGGAGAGTTGGTCTCCTTGAAGTAAAGACGCAAGTGCCGGGTTCGTTCTGTCAGGAAATCCAAATGAAACGCACTTACCAGCCCTCCAAAATCCGCCGCGCCCGCACCCATGGCTTCTTGGTCCGCATGAAAACCCGTGGCGGCCGCGCCGTGATCAACGCCCGTCGCGCCAAAGGCCGTAAACGCCTGGCTGTCTAAGCGGTACGCGCCACGGCGCCGGGCTGACAAGTGCAAGGACTGCGCACCCGCGCCCAATTCCAGGCGGCGATGGCCGGCACGGTGCAAGCCCGTAGCCATCATTTCGTGCTGCACTTTTGCAGCTTTGATGCAGCCCCGCCCCCCCAGAGCCCATCGCCTGGAAGCACCGTTTTTGACAAAGGCCTCGCACTAGAGCGCCCCGCCGTCGGCGCGCTGGTACCCAAACGCTGGGCCAAACGCGCCGTCACCCGCAACACCATCAAGCGCCAGATTTACCACGTGAGCCTGCTTTTTGAAACGCAACTTGCCCCCGGCGCCCATGTGGTGCGGCTGCGCAG
>CAMBFO010000133.1 GCA_945865675.1 Comamonas sp. lk | reverse complement strand
CCGTACGGCCACCATTGGCTTGGCTGGCAGTTTCGGCGCCGTGACCATCGGTAACCAGTGGACCCCCGTTGACAATGCCATCTGGACTACGGACGCGCTTGAGTACAACGGCTTCACGCCTTTGGCTGCTGGCCTTTGGAATGCGGACGTAGGCAATACCGGAATGGGTAATGCAAAGAGCTCTATCCAGTACGCAACGCCCACCATGAGCGGTTTCCAAGGTTTCGTTTTGGTCGCCAATAATGTGACCGGTAACACCCAAGGCGCTACCAACTACACCGGCTTAGGTTTGAACTACGGCGCCGGCCCTCTGGTTATCAACTACGCTTACCAAGCTTTTGACGGCTCTTTCAATGGCACAGCGCAAGGTTCCACAGCATCCACGAAAACCAACGTGTTTGCTATCAACTACAACGTTGGCGCAGCCAACCTGTACGGTGGAATGGTTAGCACAGAGTACTCTGCTACGTCCAAAGAAACCGGTTACACCTTTGGTGTGAAAGTGCCAGTGGCTAAAGATTCTGTGTCAGTTGGTTTCGCTTCCAACACAGCAACTGTTTCTGGTAAAGACACCACCAAAACTGGTTGGGGCGCTCAGTACATCATGCCAGTTACCGCGAAGACGGTTGCTTACGCTGGCGTTAAATCGATCGACAGTGCTAACACTTTCAAAATCGGTACACGCATCGACTTCTAATTCCCTCGCTGGCCTTGCGCCAGTGTGAGAATCTTTAAGTTCAAAAGCCCCGCTGTAGCGATACAGCGGGGCTTTTTCAATCCTCATATCCTCACGCTGGCACTAGACCAGCGCTGGAATTAGAAGTTGTAGCGAACGCCAGCGGCGATCTTGGACTCTTTTACCGCAGTCGAAGAACCCAAGGCGGTGTTGTCAGCACTCAGGTAGCCACCATAAATGGCGGTTGCTGCATTCCATGCGTAAACCGCTTGGATGCCAATCGAGCTCGATTTTCCGTCTGCCAAACTAGCCAAGGTAGTTGTCTCTTGGGCGTAGCCCAGACCCACGGTGGTTGCCTTGTTCAGGGGCACCGACACGCCAACGGAATAACCGGTGTCTTTGGCAGAGCCAGCAACAAAGCCGTCGGCGGTAGCGCCTTCAGCCGCAGCAAAGACTTTGGCTACGCCTAGGTCGTAAGAGCCGGCCAAGATCCACGCATTGGTGTAGCTACCGCTGGTGCTCGCCAAACCGAGACCCGCCGCAGGGCTTGCGACATTGTGCAGACTGGTCAGCACTTTTTCAGTTGCCAGGTTCACGCTAAAGGGGCCGTTGGCGTAATTCAAACCCAAGCTCATATAGTTTGTAGCGCTCATGCTGCTCGTAGCGTCGGCGTTATTGGCGTACATGACCACCGCGTTAAAGCCGCTAAAGCTAGGGCTGGTGTACTGGATGCCATTTTTGGAAGCGCCGGAGCCGTCCATGCCGTTGTCGCCATGTGCGCCCTTGTAGAAGGCCTTGCCCATTGCGCTAAAGCCGTTGTACTCCAGAGCGTCATTGAAGGCGCTGTCGTAAGGCGTCCACATGCGGCCCACGGCCACCGTACCGAAGTTGCCAGATAAACCCAAGTAAGCTTGACGGCCAAAGTTGGAGAAAGAGCCATCGGTCGCGCCCAATTTGCCTTCGAGTTGGAACATGCCTTTGATGCCGTCGGCGATAACGGAAGAGCCTTTGACGCCAATGCGGCTGGTTTCGTAGTTGCTCGCGCCGAACACAGCGCCTTGGTTGGTCTCGCCGTCTTTTGTGCTTGAAGACACGCCTGCGTCCAACTTACCATACAAAGTCACTTCAGCAGAAGCGGCGCCCATGGCTGCAATGGCAGCAATGGCAATCAATGTTTTTTTCATATCAAATCCCTGAAAATTGTTAAACAAAACATGTTCTCTAAAAAGAACATGGTGCATTCGACCACGGCTGATCCCAAGCGGGCAATGGAAAACTTATAAATTAGATAACTAAAGCCTAATGCGTAACATTTTTACAACAAACAGGCCTACCCCTAGCGACGGCGTATTGGCTTGGAAGCCCTTTGCGCGAAAGGGTGTGCGCCACCCATGCGCATAGGGTTTAGGTACGCGCAGTTTTGCGGTTGGCGCAGTCCGGCTTGGTGCAGCTGGCGTAGAGGCTAAGGGCGTGGTCGGTGATGGCAAAGCCTTTGGCTTTTGCAACCGCGTGTTGGCGTTTTTCGATTTCGGCGTCGTAAAACTCTTCGACTTGGCCGCAGTCCAGGCAGACCAGATGGTCGTGGTGTTCGCCCTGGTCCAGCTCAAACACCGATTTACCGCCCTCAAACTGGCTGCGCTTTAAGATGCCGGCTTGCTCAAATTGCGTTAGCACCCGGTACACCGTGGCCAGGCCCACATCGGCGCGTTCTTGTAGCAGCACCCGAAAGATGTCTTCGGCCGACATATGGCGCTGCAAGCTGCGCTGGAAAACTTCCAATATCTTCAGGCGCGGCAGCGTGGCCTTGAGGCCGGTGCTTTTGAGTTCGTCGATGTTGCTCATGCGTAAAGTAGGCCTTACAGGGGCGGGGCTACAATGACGTGATCTTACTGCCGCATGCAAACCATGATTTTTCTACCCACTTTGCGCCGTTTAGCGGCCCTGTTTGCGCTGGCCGGGGTGCTGTGTTTGGCAGCGGGCTGCAGCAGTTTGGACAAAGCCAGTAATTCGGTAGCCGGCGTTTTGGCGCCCTACCGCATGGAAATTGTCCAGGGCAATGTGGTCAGCCGCGAACAAATTGCCGCCATTCCCAAGGGGGCCAGCCGGGCCCAGGTGGCGGCCGTGTTGGGCACGCCTTTGCTCACCAGCGTGTTTCATGCCGACCGCTGGGTGTATGCCTTTAGCCTGTACCAGCAGGGCCAGCCTGGTCAGTTGCGCCAAGCCACCGTGTTTTTTAAGGGTGACACTATGGAGCGTATCGAAGCCGATGCGCTGCCTACTGAGTCTGAGTTTGTAAGCAGTTTGCGCACTACGGTGCAGCTACCCGCACCCAAACCCATGCAAGCCAGCGCCGAGGCCCTGGCCAAGTTCCCGGCGCCAGCGCCCAAGGCAGCAGCGCCTGCGCTGCCACCGGCACGCACTAATTACCCGCCGCTGGAGCCTTAGGCTCGCCGTCATATATAGTGATAAAGAGCGCACGCATGACGCACGCGATAGCTATTGCCGGTGCCTCCGGGCGCATGGGCCAGATGCTGGTGGAGGCGGTGCGCGCTAGCGCCGATTGCCACTTGGCCGCCGCGCTGGACCGCGCGGACAGCCCGGCGATTGGCCAGGACGCCGGCGCCTTTGGCGGGCAAAGCACCGGTGTGCTGATTTCCCCGGATATGCAAGCGGGCCTGGCGCACAGCAAATTCTTGATCGACTTTACCCGCCCCGAAGGGACGATGGCGCATTTGGCTGTGTGCCGCCGCATGGGCGTGGCGATGGTGATTGGCACCACCGGCTTTAGCGAGGCGCAAAAAGCAGAGATCGCCCAGGCGGCCCAAGACATTCCCATCATGCTGGCGCCCAATATGAGCGTGGGTGTGAACGTGACCCTGAAGTTGCTGGAGTTGGCCGCCAAGGCCATGGCCACGGGTTATGACATCGAAATCATCGAAGCGCACCACCGCCACAAAGTGGACGCCCCTTCGGGCACGGCCCTCAAAATGGGCGAGGTGATCGCCCAGGCGCAGGGGCGCAACTTGGCCGACTGCGCGGTGTACACCCGCGAGGGCATTACCGGCGAGCGCGACCCATCGAGCATCGGTTTTGCCACGATTCGCGGTGGCGATATCGTGGGCGACCACACGGTGTTGTTTGCCGGTACCGGCGAGCGTATCGAGATCAGCCACAAATCATCGAGCCGCGCCACCTATGCCCAGGGCAGCTTGCGCGCGGTGCGTTTTTTGGCGGGCAAGCAAAACGGCATGTTCGATATGTTCGACGTGCTGGGTCTGCGCTAAGCAGGGTTGCGCATGTTCGAAGGCGACGCAGTGCATAAAGCGGTAGCGGGGCTGCTGCTGCTCATGTCCTTGGCCAGTTGGTCGATCATTGTGTGGAAAAGCTTTTTCCTGCGCAGCGCGCTGGCGGGCTTGGAGCGCGGCATCGCGGCCTTTTGGCAGGCGCCCGATGTGGAGCAGGCGCTGCACAGTGTGCCCACTTTTGACCGCGCCGCGCTGCTGACACCCTTGATTGAAGCGGGGCGGCGCCAGATGCGCCAGGACGCGCAGCCCCGGCTGGCGGCCCAAGGCGCTAGTGCCCAGCAATTGACGCGCGTGCTGCGCGATGCCTTGCAAGCGGGCGTGCGGCGTTTGCAGGCGGGACAGGTCATTTTGGCCAGTGTGGGCTCGATGGCGCCGTTTGTCGGGCTGCTGGGCACGGTGTGGGGTATGTACGGGGCTTTGGCGACGATTGCGCAGGCTGGGCAAATCAGCATTGCGCAAGTGGCCGGCCCGGTGGGCGAGTCCTTGATCATGACGGCTGCGGGCTTGGCGGTGGCCATTCCGGCGGTGCTGGGCTACAACCTGCTGGGGCGGCTGATCGGGCGTATTGAAGCCGATCTGGAGGGCTTTGCCCGCGATGTGCGTGAGTTGCTGGTGTACCAAAGCCAGGCGACTGCCTATCCGCCGGACGGCGCCTTGGACTAAGGCTCCAGCCATGGCCTTCGGTCGCCTTCAAGCCAAGCGCAGCGATGCGCCTATGAGCGACATCAATATGACGCCCCTGATCGACGTGATGCTGGTGCTGCTGGTGATCTTCATCATCACCGCGCCCATGATGCTCAGCGCGGTCAAGGTGGACCTGCCCAAGGTCAGCGCCGCTGCCAGCAGCCAAAGCGATGCCCAACCTCTGGCGGTGACCATCGATCAGGCGGGTGTGGTCTATGTGCAGGAGCAGCGCGTGCAGGGTGCGGCTTTGCAACAGGCCTTGCAGCAAGCCGCCCAGCGCAACCCGACCACCGAGGTGCAGCTGCGTGCCGACGCTGCCGTTCCCTATGGGCGGGTGGTGGAGTTCATGGCGCTGGCCAATGCAGCCGGTTTGAGCCGCATTGGCTTTGTGATTGAAAAGCCGCGCTAAGGGCTGAGGGGCTGCGGGCCCTGGCTTGTGTGCACCTTGGGCCCCATTCCGCAGGCTTGGCGCCGTGCACGCCTAAAATGGTGCTTGCCTTCCCCACCGCCCCCCAATGCAAGACAAGTACCAACACACAGCCATAGAGCAAGCCGCCCGTGACCATTGGGCGCAGCCTTTGTGGAACGGCCACGAGGCCTACCGCGTGAGCGAAGACGCCGGCAAAAATAAGTTTTACGCCTGCTCCATGCTGCCTTACCCCAGCGGCAAGCTGCACATGGGCCATGTGCGCAACTACACCATCAATGACATGCTGACGCGCTATTTGCGCATGAAGGGCTACAACGTTTTGATGCCCATGGGTTGGGATGCGTTTGGTCTGCCGGCCGAAAATGCAGCGCTGAAAAACGGCGTACCACCGGCTAAGTGGACTTACGACAATATTGCCCACATGAAGCAGCAGATGCAGGCCATGGGCCTGGCTATCGACTGGAGCCGCGAAGTGGCCACCTGCGACCCGAGTTATTACAAGTGGAACCAGTGGCTGTTTTTGAAGATGCTCGATAGTGGCGTGGCCTACCGCAAGACCCAGGTGGTGAATTGGGACCCGGTGGACCAGACGGTGCTGGCCAATGAGCAAGTGATTGACGGACGCGGCTGGCGCACCGGCGCACTGGTGGAAAAGCGCGAGATTCCGGGCTATTACCTGAAGATTAGCGACTACGCGCAAGAGCTGCTCGACCATGTGCAAACCGGGCTGCCCGGCTGGCCCGAGCGCGTCAAGCTGATGCAAGAAAACTGGATCGGCAAGAGCGAAGGCGTGCGCTTTGCCTTTCCCCACACTATCCAAGATGCCAGTGGCGCATTGATCGGTGACGGCCGCATGTATGTGTTCACCACGCGGGCCGACACCATCATGGGTGTGACCTTTTGCGCGGTGGCGCCTGAGCATCCCTTGGCGCAGCATGCGGCTTCAAGCAACCCGGTATTGGCAGCGTTTATCGAGGAATGCAAAGCCGGTGGTACTACCGAAGCCGAGTTGGCGGTGAAAGAAAAGGCCGGTATGGATACGGGCCT
>CAMBFO010000132.1 GCA_945865675.1 Comamonas sp. lk | reverse complement strand
GCTGAACCCACCATCACCACCGGCATGATGGCCAGGCCGTCCAGGCCATCGGTCAAATTCACCGCATTGCTCGAGCCCACAATCACCAAATAGGTCAGCACCACAAAGCCCAGCACGCCCAGCGGATAGCTCACCTGCTTGAAAAAGGGCAGCAGCAGGCCCGCTTTGGGTGGCAAGCTAACGTCAAAACCGGAGCTAACCCAGTTGACAAACAACTCCAGCACCCGGCCATTGGAGTTTTCCGAGATACTGAAAACCAGGCACAAGGCGGCCACCACCCCGATGATGGATTGCCACATATATTTCTCGCCCGAGGGCATGCCTTCGGGGTCTTTGTGGACCACTTTGCGCCAGTCATCGACCCAGCCGATCGCACCAAAGCCCAGGGTGACGATCAGGCAAATCCAGACGAAGCGGTTGGACAGGTCCACCCACAACAGCGTCGAACTGGCAATCGCAATCAAGATCAGCACGCCACCCATGGTAGGGGTGCCGCTTTTGCTTAAGTGCGACTCCATGCCGTAGCCCCGGATGGGCTGGCCGATCTTGAGCGACTGTAAACGCCGTATCACTGCGGGGCCTGCGGCCAAGCCAATCACCAGCGCCGTGGCAGCGGCCATGACAGCACGCAATGTCAGGTACTGGAACACCCGCAAAAAACCCCACTCGGGGTAAAGACCTTGCAGCCATTGCGTCAGGCTTAGCAGCATGTTGTGGCCTCTTTCAAGTGCTCAGGCTGCATGTGCAGTCTCCCCTGAAGTGTGGTGGGTGGTGGCGCTGTCCTGCAGGGCTTCTATGATTTTTTCCATGCGCATAAAGCGCGAACCTTTGACCAGCACGCTGGCACTGTGCGCCAAGGCCTGGGCTACTGCGTGCGTTAGCGCGGCCGTATCGAGACAATGCTGCGCCTGCCCACCGGCCTGGACAAAGGCTTGGACGCTAGCTTGGCTCAAGCTTCCTGTGGCCAGCAAGTATTCAATGCCCTGGCTGTGGGCATACAGGCCGGCTTGTGCGTGCAGCATCGGGCCCTGGTCGCCGACCTCGCCCATATCGCCCAGTACCAACAGGCGCGGCGCGGGCAGCTCGCGCAGCACATCGATAGCAGCCTGCACCGAGTCGGGGTTGGCGTTGTAGCTGTCATCGACCAGGCTGATGCGGCGCCCGCGCCAGACCAGGCTGAGTGCACGCGAGCGGCCCTTAACCGGTACGAAAGCTTGCAAACCGCGCTCGATGGCTGCTGGGCTGACGCCGGCGGCCAAGGCGCAGGCAGCCGCTGCCCAGGAGTTGCGTACATTGTGCTTACCTGCGATATCCAAGCGGTATTGCAAAACCCCGCTGGCAGTGCCTTGGCGCCAGCGCGCGCGTACCGACCAGCTGCCGTCTTGCCACAAGGCTTGTTCGCCATAAACGCCATCGTTTTCTGCTACCGCCGCTGCGGCAAAACCCAGCAGTTGCTTGGCCTTGTTTTGCGCCATCCACTGGCCGGTATAGCTATCGTCCAGCCCAAATACTGCGCAGCCGCTTGCGGGCAGCGCCTGCAGCACCGCGCCGTTTTCCGCGGCCACCGCATCAACGGTGTGCATAAACTCCAAATGCTCGCGTTGGGCGTTATTCACCAGGGCCACCGTGGGCTGGGCCATAGCGGCGAGTTGGGCAATTTCGCCCGGATGGTTCATACCCAATTCCACCACCGCGATGCGGTGCTTCGCCCGCAGACGCAGCAAGGTCAGGGGTACCCCAATCGCATTGTTCAAATTACCTTGTGTGGCCAGCGTCGCGCCGTCTGGGGCGTGCTGCTGCAAGATGGCGGCGATCATTTGCGTGACCGTAGTCTTGCCATTACTGCCGGTCACGGCGATCAGGGGTAAAGAAAATTGTTTGCGCCAGGCGTGTGCCAGTTGGCCTAAGGATTGCGTACTATCTGCCACCTCAATGCGCGGCAGGCCTGGCGGGTACTGGCTGGCGGGCAAACCGCTGTGGCAAAGCAGGGCGCTGGCGCCGCGTTCCTTGGCCTGGTGCAAAAAGTTGTTTGCGTCGTAGGTATCGCCGCGCAGCGCGACAAATAAATCGCCAGGTTCCAGGCTGCGGCTGTCGGTGTGCACGCGCAGGATGCCGGTATCGGGTGTGCCATGCAGCGCGACCGGCAAGTGCTCGCTTGCTGTCTGCAGCCATTGCTGTACCTGGCCCAGGTTCATGAGTACGGCGCTCATGCGGCAGCCCATTGCGCCCGCAGGGCCAGGGCGATATCGGCATGGTCGACATCGGAAAAAATGAATTTTTGTCCAGCCACTTCCTGCGCCGCCTCATGGCCTTTGCCGGCGATCAGCACCACGTCGCTAGTGCCCGCTTGCCTTAGCGACTGGGCGATCGCCAGGGCGCGGTCCGTTTGCACTTGGATGTGCGACTGACCGCCCATGCCGGCCAGGATGTGGCTGATGATGTTGGCAGGGTTTTCCATGCGCGGGTTGTCGCTGGTCAGCACAATATGGTCCGCCTTGCTAGCGGCAATAGCGCCCATCAGTGGACGCTTGGCGCTGTCGCGGTCGCCGCCGCAACCAAAGACGCACCATAGGGCGCCACCGCGCTGCTGTGCCACCGGACGCAGCGCTTCCAGGGTTTTTTGCAAAGCGTCCGGCGTGTGTGCATAGTCCACCACGGCCAGTGGTGCGTCCTGCCCACCCAGGCATTGCAAGCGGCCTGGCACCGGCGGCAGGTTGCCGCAGGCCTGCACCGCAGTGGACAGGTCTATGCCCAGCGCGCGCAGGCTGGCTATCACGCCCAGCAAGTTAGCAACGTTGTAGCCGCCGATGATGCGGGTGCGCAACAGGCAGCGCTGCGCGCCTTCCACGACGGCAAATTGCAAGCCCAGCGGACCTTGCTGGATATCGCGCGCTTGCAAGCGGGCTGCCAAATGGGTGGACACGGTCCATAAATCGATTTCCGGCGCTTGCGCGGCCAGTTCGCTCGCCAATGCCGCGCCCTGGTCGTCGTCGATATTGAGCACCGCCGCTTGCAGACCGGGCCAGGTGAACAGGCGCCGTTTGGCAGCCCAGTAGGCTTGCATCGTGCCGTGGTAGTCCAGATGGTCCTGGGTGAAATTGGTAAACAACGCAAGCCGTATGCGTGTGCCGTCCAAGCGACCCTCTTCGATACCGATGGAGGACGCTTCCAAGGCGCAATAGTCCAAGCCCTGGTCGACAAAGCTGCGCAAGCTGTGTTGCAGCAGCACGCTGTCCGGCGTGGTCAGCCCACTTGGACTCAGCGCACTGGGCTTGGCCGGGTTGACAGGGGCGATGCCGATACCCAGCGTGCCTATCAGGGCGCATACCGGTTGGGTGCCCATGGCATTGAGTGCCTGGGACAGCCACCAAGCGCTAGAGGTTTTGCCATTGGTACCGGTAATTGCCAGCACCTGCACGCGGCGCGAGGGGTGCTCATAAAAAGCGGCGGCAATGTGTGCGCAGTCGCGTTTGAGCCTGGCATAGGGCGCGACGTGCGCATCCTCCAGGCTCCACGGTGCCGCATCCTGGGCATCGACCAGGCAGGCGGCAGCGCCGTCGTGCAGTGCCTGCGGTACAAATTGCCGTGCATCGACCGACAGGCCAGGCATGGCGATAAAACCATCGCCTGCGTGTAGCTTGCGGTGGTCGGTTTGTAATTGGCCGGTCACCCGTTCACGCAGCCAGGCCGCTGCTTGTTGGGGAGTGTGCAATTGCGCTTGCATCAAAAGCTTTCTTCTACTGCGTTGGCCACGATTTGCGGGCGGATGTCGATATCCGGTTGCACACCCATGACGCGCAGGGTTTGCTGCACCGTCTCGCTGAACACCGGTGCGGCCACTTCGCCGCCGTAGTATTTGCCAGCACTAGGCTCATCGAGCATGACGCCGACAATGATGCGCGGCTTGTCAACCGGCGCCATGCCAACAAACCAGCTGCGGTATTTGCGGTTGCCCTCGCTGCCATAGCCTTTGCCGATTTGCTTGTAGGCCGTGCCCGATTTGCCGCCCACCGAATACCCAGCGGTCTGCGCCTTCTGGCTGGTGCCGCCGGGCCCCGCGGCCATTTGCAGCATCTTGCGCACTTTGGCGGCGGTATCACTGGAAAACACGGGGATGCCAACGGCTGGCTCATCATTTTTGAGCAAGGTGGCGCGGATGATTTTCCCCTCATGCGAGAACACCGTGTAAGAGCGCACCATCTGGAACAAAGAGGCCGACAAACCATAGCCATAGGAGGCCGTGGCCTGCTCAATCGGGCGCCATGTTTTGTAGGGGCGCAGCTTGCCCGGCACCGCGCCGGGGAATTCGATTTGCGGCTTTTGGCCAAAGCCCGCGCCGGAGAAGGTTTCCCACATCTCGCTGGCCGGCATTTGCATTGCGATTTTGGTGGTGCCCACATTGCTGGACACCTGAATCACTTGCTCCACACTCAAGGCACCATGGGGATGCGAATCGCGGATAGTGGCGCCGGTAATCGTCACCGAACCGGGCGCGGTGTCGATGATGGTAGAGGTTTTGACACGCCCGGTGTCCAGGGCCAGGCCGATGGTGAAAGGCTTCATCACCGAGCCGGGCTCAAAGGTGTCTGTCAGGGCCCGGTTACGCAGTTGCGAGCCGTTCAGGTTGAGGCGCTTTTCCGGGTTGTAGCTGGGGTAATTGGCCAGGGCCAGCACTTCGCCGGTATTGGCATCCAAGACCACAACACTGCCCGCTTGGGCCCGGTTGTTCAGCACCGCGTCGCGCAATTTTTGGTAGGCAAAAAACTGCACCTTGGTGTCGATGCTCAGTTGCACATCTTTGCCGGCCACCGGCGGCACGCTTTCGCCCACTTGCTCGACCGACTGGCCCAAGCGGTCTTTAATCACATGGCGCGAACCGGCGCGACCCAGCAAGGTGCTGTTGTAGAGCAGTTCAATGCCTTCTTGCCCCTTGTCTTCCACATTGGTAAAGCCCACCACATGCGCTGCGGCTTCGCCTTCGGGGTATTGCCGTTTGAACTCGGTGCGCTGGTAGATGCCTTTAAAACCGGCTTGGGCGATTTGTTTGCCCCTTTCCGGTTCGACATGGCGCTTGAGCCAGACAAAGCTTTTGTCTTCGTCGGTCAATTTTTTATTCAGTTCGGCCAGCGGCAGCTCCAGCAGCTTGGCCAGATTTGCCCGTTGGGCCTCATCTAACTCCACATCTTCCGGTATCGCCCAGATGCTGGGCGAGGGGACACTGGAAGCCAGTATCAAGCCGTTGCGGTCCAGGATGCGGCCGCGGTTGGCCGGAAGTTCCAGGGTACGGCTGTAGCGCACTTCGCCCTGGCGTTGGAAAAAGTCATTGTTAAACACCTGGATGTAGGCGGCGCGCGCGCCCAGGCCCACAAAGCCCAGCGCCAGCGCCGATACCACCAGCTTGCTGCGCCATACCGGCGTGCGGCTGGTCAGCAAGGGGCTGGCGGTGTAGCGGATGCTGCGGCTCACGGATGCTGCTCTGCGTTGTGGGCCTGACCCATATACACCGTGATACCCGGCGTGACCTGGTGCATTTGTAGTTTTTCGCGCGCCACACGTTCTACGCGTGCGGGTGTGGCTTGGCTGCGTTTTTCTACTTCCAGCCGTTCAAACTCGGTTTTCAAGCGCCGCCCTTCGCGCTGGGCGCGCTCAAGTTCGGTAAACAGGCGACGCGACTCATACTGCACGCTCACCAAATACATGGCGCTGGCCAGCGTTGCCAAAATCAGCAAAAGGCTGATGCGCGTCATGCCGCCAGCCCCTGCATGGTGTCATTGCGAACCGCCACGCGCATGATGGCGCTGCGGGCGCGCGGATTGGCCGCCACCTCGGCAGCGCCGGGGCGATTGCGGCCCAGCGCCCGAAGTCGCATGGCGCGCGGCGCCGCAAATGGACGGCGCCGGTCGTATTCGTCCTTGGAGTGGCGCGCGATAAATTGTTTGACGATGCGGTCTTCTAAAGAGTGAAAGCTGATCACCACTAGGCGCCCGCCCGGAGCAAGTACTTCCAGCGCGGCATCTAGGGCTTGTTCGAGTTCTTCCAGTTCGGCATTGATGAAAATCCGAAAAGCCTGGAAGGTGCGCGTTGCAGGGTTCTGACCCGGCTCGCGGGTCTTGACTGTGTCAGCCACGAGTTGGGCAAGCTCGGTGGTTGTTTCAATCGGTCCGTGTTCCTGCCGGCGAGC
>CAMBFO010000131.1 GCA_945865675.1 Comamonas sp. lk | reverse complement strand
CCCATGATCAACAAAACCAAGCCCGGAATGCTCAGGTCATTGAAGTTGAACTTGGATAAATTTTGTCGGATTGTCGACAGGGTCAGCGTGCTCATAGTCAGTATTCGGTAGATATCGGCAGGTTGAAGTGGTGTGCAGGCTTGGGTTTTTTCGGTTTGCAAAGTCTTGAAGCAAGCTCTATGCCACTGACTTTGAGCCACGCATCGCGGCCTGCACCTGCGGCAAACCCTTACCAGTCACGTTTCTTGCATTACACATGGCATTGCCACATCCAGTGGCGCGCTGAAGGATGGAAATTTCCATGGACGCAAGAACCGATTTTTTGACCGCTCCGGCCCCGGCCCAGAGGGGAAACGATGTTTTAGTTGAGCCCTCAGGGGGCGAGGCCAGCGCCTCGGGGGCGCAATTTGCCGGGGTGCTCAATGGGCAAATGCTCAAGCTCGAACGGCAAGCCCTTGCCTCACCGGCCGCGGAATCGGCCGATTTACAGGTGTTGCGCCTGGGCAATAAGCTCAACGTCATCACCACCGACGCGCCTTTGCCCGACCTGGCCAGCCTGGCCGATTTCGCCCGTGCCCAGGGTTTGGGTGAATCGGCAGTACAGGCCTTGTTTGGCTCGGTCGGCAGTGGCCCCGCCAGCATCAGCGCCGCCCTCTCGGTTGGCACGGGTGGGCCCGCGCAGGGCACTGAGCTGCCAGACAGTGGCAACCCGCAAGCGGCCCAGGCCCTGGCCCAAAGTGCCGCGACCTCCTTAATACAGTTAGCGCTTACTGCTACCCAAGCGGGTGCCGTGACGGGTGAAAACTGGCTGGGGCAGCGCAGCCCGGCCACGGGGACTGCGGATGCAGCCGATGCCTTGAAAGCCCAGACGAGCGCTGTGGTGTCAGGCGGTACAGCGGAGATGCCCGCCCTACCGGCCCTGGCTACGGACACCTTAAACCCCTGGAGCGCCCTGCATGCGCTGCGCAGCCGTGGTCTGGCCAACGAGACGGCCCCCGCAGCCGTGGGCAGCGCAAACCGGCTTGAGCTCCAAGGCACAGAAACAGCCTCATCGGCAGTGGACCGCGCAAACCGGCTTGAGCTGCAAGGCACTGAGGCGGCCCCGGTGGCCGTGGGCAGCGCAATCCCGCTCGCATTGCGCAGCACGCAGCTTGCGCCCTCCGCGCTCAGTCCGGACGCCCTGGCTGCCGCAGCCCTTGCCGCAGCCGTCCAAGCGGGTCTGGGCATGGCGGTGGTGCAGCAAGATTTCGAGCCAGGCGAGCCTGCTGTGACCCTGACCAGTCTGAGCATCGAAAAACCTGGCAGCAGCCCAGCGGCCAGCCTGATCGAAGCCAAGGCGGCAGCGCTTGCAGGCGCGCAAGTAATCCGCCACACCAGCGCGCCCCTGATCGCGGTCGCAACCGAAGAAGAAGTACCCACACAGCCGCAAGCTGACTTGCACATCCGCCTCTTGCCGCCAGACCAGGCTATTACCCAGCGCCTGGCCCAGATGGCAGGCAAATCCAAGTCCATGGATTGGTCTGCCCTGCTGGCCGGGCAAAAAGTCTCCGACACGCTAGCAGGCCTGGCGCAAAGCCCCACGCCAGCCCTGAGCGATGCGCAAGCCAAATTGGTCGCGCAAATGCAAGCCAATGGCCAATTGCCCGAGTCCGGCGACGAGGCGCGCAATGCCCTGCTGTCCAGGTTGCAAATCCAAGCCGCAAGCGCCGGTACCGCCCCCGCTGGGCTCAGCGCGCAGCCTGCAAGCCCTGCTTTGGCAAGCGCCACGCAGCAGCAACTCGCTACCGGTATGGCGCCATTGGCAAGCCAAAGCACAGGCGCCGCGACAGTGCTCCCGACGAAGGACACGACGCCATCTGCGGCAAGCGCCCTGGCTGCGCAAGGGGCTGGCGCCGCGCAAGCAATGCTCCAGGCACGTCCCCAAAGCCTATGGGAAAGTGTGCGCATCGAGGTGCCATCGGGACTGGTTCTGGAAGCCCTACAAGAACAACAGGCCCAAAAATCAGATGCTGAGCCGACCGTGCCGCTCAGCGCAGCAGCCGGCTCGGCAAGCAACCTGTCGCACAGCCTGGCCGCCGACAAAGCGCAAGTGAGCACCCCCCAAGCCCTGGCCGAACAACGCGCTGCCCAGTACCAAGAAGTAGCCGACCAACTGGGCGAGGCCATGGCCAAGCGCTTGATGGCCCAAATTGAACGCGGCCAATGGAAGATGCAACTGCGTATGCAACCCGCTGCGCTGGGGCGTATCGATGTTGAACTGGACATGCACGCCAGGGGGCTAGATGCCACATTCACTTCGGATAATGCTGTGACCCGAGAATTAATGGCCCAAGGCTCGGCCCGCCTACGCGACACGCTGACACAAACTGGCACAACAGTTGCTTCAGTTGTAGTGAATGGGGATGCAGGCCGTCAATCCGGCGGAAATTCGACACCCGGTCGAAAGTCCAAAGGAGAGCAAGGCGAAAAGAGCAATAAGTCCGATACCGCAGCGCCCGCAATTGCGGCCGCCAGGTCGGCCCCAGGGCAAGGCGATGGCCTCAATGTGTTGGCGTAAGCTTGGTCCCCACGCAGATAAGCATTTAAAGAATCCTGATTAAGAGGTAACTTATGGCAGACGCAGCAGCAGCAGAACCGGAAGCGGAAGGCGAAGCCAAGCCCAAAAAGCCCATCGGGCTGATTATTGGCGTTATCGTCGGAATCGTTGTGCTGATCGCCGGCACGGTGGTGGGTACGCTTTTGCTTGCCAAACAAACCGGATTTTTTGCGCCTCCGCCCAACCCAGAGGCCATGCTCGAAGGCGAAGCAGGCGATGGCCACGGTGAAAAAGCGGCCGACGGCCACGGCGATAAAAAAGCCGATGGACATGGTGCGCCTGCAGATGCGCATGGCGGTGACAAAAAAGGGGACGGCAAAGATGCCGATGGCCCGCCCAAATTGAATAAAAAATCTCCTGACAGCCCGCGCTTTGAATACACCTACTTCCAGTTGGAACGTGAGTTCTTGGTCAATCTGACCGGCTCGAAAAAAGTCATGTCGGTGCAGATCGCCTTGATGACCCGCTACGACGAGCGCGTGATCGAGAACGTGAAAAAGCACGAGTTTGCGCTGCGCTCGGCCGTCATGGACACCATGCGCCAGACGACCGAGGCTGATCTGGCTAAACCCGATTTCCGGCGCGATCTGGCCAAAAAAGTCGCCGACGTGATGAACACGATATTGGAAAAATACGAGGACTTCGGCGGGGTCGAGGAAATCAATTTCACCAACTTTATCGTCCAGTAAAACACCGGCCTCACCGACAAAGCGCTTTGCACCATGGCCGATAACCTGCTTTCCGCCGACGAACTCTCTGCCTTGGCCGAAGGGGTCAATGACGGTTCGATTGCGGTGGATACTGGCTTTAATACCGCGGCGCGCGTAAAAAAACACGACTTAGCCAGCGAAGACAGCAGCCTGGGCGTCAATGTCGGCTCGATCGACATGATTAACGAGCGCTTTATCCGCTTGTTCCGCCCGCAGCTGATGGATGTGCTACGCACCAGCCCGCGTATCAATCCGACCAAGGTGCAAATCGTCAAATTTGGCGACTATGTCAAAGACTTGCGTGCGCCGCTTTCGGTCAATGTCATCCGCATGAACCCGCTGCGCGGTTTCACGCTGGTGGTGATGGACCCGACGATTGTGTTTAGCTCGCTAGACAGCTTTTTTGGCGGATTCGGCAAAGGAACGCTGGGGCAACTCTCGCCTGGCCGCCTGTTCACGCCCATGGAGACGCGCATCATCAATATGATTTTGGACGTGACTTTCCGCAACCTGAAAGAAGCCTGGAGCCCGCTGATGCCGGTGGACTTCGAGTTCGTCAGCTCCGAAATCAACCCGCAATTCGCGCAGATCGCCGACGAAAACGACCTGGTCATTTTGAGCCGCTTCGAAACGGAAACCGCCACCCAAAACGTCGGCTTCTTTGATGTGGTGCATCCCTATACCTCACTCAAACCGGTGCGTGAATTGTTGCGCAGCCGGGTGCAGTCGGGAGACGGCAATGAAGACTCCGACCGCCAGTGGCGCGGCGAACTCGAAGATGCCGTGGGCGGCGCCTGCATGCAAGCCCGCGTGGTACTGGGCTACATCAATTCCACCCTGCGCGTGGTCGAGTCCATGCAAGCGGGCGATATTTTGTATTTCAAGAAGCCCGAGTTTGCGGTGCTCGAAGCCAATGAAATTCCGGCCTTTGATGTGCATGTGGGCACGCTGGGCGCCCAGGTGGCAGTTCAGGTCGACCGTGCCGTTGTCCCCGGCAAATCCTAACGATTGAGGAAACACCCCATGACCGAAGCACTGACCGACGAGAGCTCCTCCAGCCACGACGCGGAAAACCAGATCAACCCCGAAGTCCTGCAAAACATCAGCGTCACGCTGAGTATTGAGGTAGGCCGCGCCATGATCAAAATCAAAGACCTGATGCGCTTGACCCAAGGCAGCGTGGTCGAGCTCGACCGCATTGCCGGCGAACCGCTGGATCTTTTAATCAACAACACCGTAGTCGCACAAGGCGAAGTGGTGCTGGTCAACGAGCGCTACGGCATCCGCCTGACGCGCGTGGTGCCGGCATCTGAGCGGATGAAAAACCTGTAGGCACAGCATGGGCACGGCCGGCGCTATCGGAGTCGATTGGCTACGGGTCAGCGGCAGCTTTGTATTGGTATTGCTGCTGCTCGGTGGCATGCTGTGGTTATTGCGCCGCATGAAAGACATACAGCTACGCCACAAAGGCCCGGCGCGGCTCGAATTATGCGAAACCATTCACGTCGGTCCCCGCCAGAAAGTGGCGCTGCTGCGCGTGGGCGACAAACACATACTGGTTGGCATCAGCCCGCAACAACTCGTTGCGCTCGGTGAAGTACAAGCCTTTTCCAGCACGGAAGGAACGCGTAGTGAAAGCTAAATACGGTGTGGGCATTGTGCTGCTGCTTTTGCTGGCAGTGCCCGCCTATTCATTGGCGCAGGGCATTCCTATGGTCAATGTGACCGGCACCGGCAAAGACACGCAGTACAGCCTGTCTTTGCAATTGCTGGCACTGATGACGGTGCTCACGCTGCTGCCTTCGCTGCTTTTGATGATGACATCGTTTGTGCGCATCATCATCGTCATGTCTATTTTGCGCCAGGCTCTGGGTACAGGGCAAACGCCGCCCAATAACGTGCTGGTCGGCATTGCCTTATTTTTAACGCTGTTCATCATGGCGCCGACCCTAGAAGCGGTGTACCAAAACGCTGCCGTTCCGTATATGGAGCAAGGCATGAAGTTTGATAAAGCCCTGGCGGCCGCCGAGGCTCCGCTGCGCAGTTTCATGACCAAGCAAACGCGTGAGGAAGATATCGGCATGTTTATGCAAATGGCCCGCAACAAAGACGTGGCCAGCGCCGATGCCGTGCCCTTTACCACTCTGGTGCCGGCCTTTATCACCTCCGAACTCAAAAGCGCATTCACTATCGGTTTTCTGATTTACATCCCGTTTGTGGTGATTGACCTGATTGTCGCCAGCGTGCTGATGTCCATGGGTATGGCGATGCTGTCGCCCATGATGATTTCCATGCCCTTCAAACTTATGTTGTTTGTGCTAGTGGATGGCTGGAGCCTGATCATGGGTTCGCTGGCGGCCAGCTTTGTTACCTAAATCACAGCGGGAGAAATAGCATGGATATCGCAGCGGTCGTAGACATAGGGCACCAGGCTTTGTGGATGGTGGTGCTGATTTCTGCGCCCTTGCTCGGTGTTTCGCTGGCCGTGGGCCTGGTGATCGGCATCATCCAGGCTGCCACCTCGATCAATGAGCAGACGCTGAGCTTCATCCCCAAACTGGCGGCATTGGCTATCACGCTGGCCTTGGTAGGCGGCTGGCAACTGGCCACGCTGGTGGACTACACGCGCGCCCTGTTTCAGCGAATTCCCACGCTATTTGCCTGAACGCTGGACACCGGGACTTATCGCACCATGAATCTGCTGGCCGCCGACCTCATTGAAAGGTTTTATACCTTTTTGTGGCCTATGCTGCGCATCTCGGCGCTGCTCTTGTCGGCACCGATTTTTTCTTTGCGGGCGCTCAACGTGCGCATGCGCGTGCTTTTGGGTGTGGCGCTGACCTGGATGATTTACCCCCTGTTTGACTGGCCGGCTATCGACCCGGTTTCACCCGCAGGGTTGGTGGAAGTGTTCAACCAAGTCTCGATTGGCTTGATCATGGGCTTGTCGCTGCAAGTCATTACCGCCGCCATCTTGTTGGCAGGGCAGTCCATCTCTACCGCCGTGGGTTTGTCTATGGCCATGCTGATGGACCCCAACTTAGGCAA
>CAMBFO010000130.1 GCA_945865675.1 Comamonas sp. lk | reverse complement strand
TTGGTCAATGCGCATTCAGTGGCGCATCAATACCGGTAGCTGTCCGCTTTGTAGGGGCCGGCCTTGCTCACGCCGATGTAATCGGCCTGCTCTTTGGTCAGCTCAGTGAGCATGGCGCCGACTTTCTTCAGGTGCAGGCGGGCCACTTTTTCGTCCAGGTGCTTGGGCAGCACATAGACCTTGCCGTTTTTGTATTCCTTGGGCTTGGTGAACAGCTCGATCTGGGCGATCGTCTGGTTGGCAAAGCTCGAAGACATCACAAAGCTGGGATGGCCAGTGCCGCAACCCAGGTTTACCAAACGGCCTTTAGCCAGCAAGATAATGCGCTTGCCAGGGGCTTTGCCTTTGGCCGGGAAGATCACATGGTCCACCTGGGGCTTGATCTCTTCCCACTTGCACTTGGCCAGTGATTCCACGTCAATTTCGTTGTCAAAGTGGCCGATGTTGCAGACGATGGCCTGGTCTTTCATGGCCTCCATATGCTTGTAGGTGATGACGTTTTTGTTGCCGGTGGCGGACACAAAAATGTCGGCCTTGTCGGCTGCGTATTCCATGGTGACGACTTTATAGCCTTCCATAGCCGCTTGCAAGGCGTTGATCGGGTCGATCTCAGTGACCCATACTTGGGCCGACAGGGCGCGTAAAGCCTGGGCCGAGCCCTTGCCCACGTCGCCGTAACCGGCCACCAGAGCGACTTTGCCGGCGATCATGACGTCGGTGGCGCGCTTGATGGCATCGACCAATGATTCGCGGCAACCGTACAGGTTGTCAAACTTGCTCTTGGTCACCGAATCATTGACGTTGATGGCGCGGAAAGCCAAATCGCCGCGGGCGGCCATTTCGTTCAAGCGCAGTACGCCCGTGGTGGTCTCTTCGGTCACTCCGACGATGTTTTTCAGGCGGCGGCTGTACCAAGTGGGGTCGACCTTGAGTTTGGCTTTGATCGCGTTGAACAGGCAAATCTCTTCTTCGCTGCCGGGTTTGGCCAGCACTTTGAGGTCTTTCTCAGCCTTAGCGCCCAGATGCATCAAGAGCGTAGCGTCGCCGCCGTCGTCCAAAATCATGTTCGGGCCTTCAGCCGCCGAACCCTTTTTGCCGCCGAATTCAAAAATGCGGTGGGTGTAGTCCCAGTAGTCGGCTAGCGACTCGCCTTTGTAGGCAAACACCGGTGTGCCGGCAGCTACCAAGGCCGCAGCCGCATGGTCTTGTGTGGAATAGATGTTGCACGAAGCCCAGCGCACTTGCGCGCCCAGCGCTTGCAGGGTTTCGACCAGCACACCGGTCTGGATGGTCATATGCAAGGAACCGGTAATACGCGCGCCTTTGAGGGGCTGGGCTTTAGCGAATTCTTCGCGAATCGCCATGAGGCCGGGCATTTCGGTCTGGGCAATGTTGAGTTCTTTGCGGCCCCAAGCGGCAAGGCTTAAGTCGGCAATTTCGTAGTCCTGGTTTTTGATGGGTTTCAATACAGCGTTCATGACAAAGGCTCCAAAAAGTACATTTTGAAAACCACTGACGAAAGGGGAGAAAGTGGACTCACCCCGCAGACATCAGTGGGTGAGCGCAGTTGAAACAAGCAGGGGTCAGAGCCCCTGTACCCCGAGCCTCATTCACTTTGCGTGAACTGCATCGCTCCTCGGGGTGCGCGAATGATACCAAAACAAGGCGTGTGCTTTTCGCAGCCAAGGCAACTTGTGCATGGTGGCACCGAACCAAGGTGCCCACTGCGCACCAGCGCGTCAGCGCTTGGGCACAGGCTAAGCGGCTAGGGGCTGCGTACCAAGCGAACGAATACACCTTTGCTAGCGCCGTCCACCGTGGTTTCGCTGCCATCGTAAAAATTGACGATCCAGACAGCCGAGCTATTGGGTACCAGCGTCCCCGTCCAGATCGCCTGCGGGAAGGGCGATGTGCTGCCCTGCGGGAACGTTTTTTGGTTCATGGCGCGCGCTTCATTCGCCGCCGAGACCACCTCGCTGGTGATCACTTCTTTGGGTATGCCATCGCTCCAGCCGGTACTTTCAGGTGCCGGGTAGGCAAAAGAGCCGCCTTTGGGCGTGCCTGGCGGTAGGTCGCCTCGAAAAAAAGCATAACCCGTCACCATGCCCTGCTTGGAACTGATCGTGAGCAAGGGGTAGTCTGGCAAAGGTTTAGTAAAGCTGCCGCCCTTGGGAAAGGGATCCAGGCCTTCGACGTACTGGCCCCGGAAAAAGGCCACGCCAGTTACCTCGGGTTTAGAACTTGATACCCCACCGACTTCGCCGCGCATGATGATCGATGGAGAAGTGGGGCCCTCACGCATATAGACATCGTTGCTCTTGGGCGGGAAGTGCCAGCTCAAATTGTCAGCGCTGAATTCCAATTTGCTATCGTCTTTGATTTGCACGGGCTTGGACCAAGCGGCCTCCTGCGTGCCTGCGCCGTTGGCGGTGAACAAGCGCTTGGTGTACCAAAGTGGCGTAGCTTCGTGCGGCGTCGGGTCGCTGTCCAACGGATCCGGCGGTATGCCATCAGTCCAGCCATTGCCCGTTTCTCCGGCGACGCGGATGGCGGTTCCCGGGGGCGTTTTTTTGCGCATATAGACATCCGTGTTGGCCGCGGCATCGTGCCATGTTTTAGTGTCTGCACTAAATTCCAGGCCTTGCGTATCCACCAGCACTGGATTGCTCCAACTCGCCTCTTGCTCCCAGCCAGCGGTCACTGTAAACAGGCGCGAAGTCATCCACAAACCGCTGGCTGCGGTTTTGTATTTCCACACGCCGGTGCATTTGCGGTCTACCAGGCCGGCCAGCTCCTGCTTGCTAGGCAAGCGCCAGGGTTTGTTGTCGGCGCCGGCAGCTGTTGTGGCCAATGCTACGGCTTCGGCCTGGGTCGCGGCTTTGGCTTGGCCGGTACTGCAGCTCGCGCCGCTCAGTCCCTCTACGCATTGGCGCCATATCAACTTGGTTTGGCTGTCCGTCACTTCCCCAGCAGCAGCGGTAAATCGCGCGTCAGGACGCGTCACCTCGATGCTGGGAATGCAGGTATCTGCACCTCTTTGTTTGGCCGTTGGCTTACCACCGACCACGACAAAATGCGGGCCTACCACCTTCCAATCCTTATCGATCGCCAAGGTGTTAATCGGCAAGCCGGACTGGGCCTTAGAAAGCTGAAATGTGCTCGTTGTCGCATCGGCACCGACGGTGTAATAGCTTTCGAACTGGCTGAGCGTTTGCGGCAAAAACCCAGCCGTGCGCAAACTGATCAGTTGGTCGGAAGCGATAGGTGGTTTGGGGCTGCTGTCCAGCGTCACCACCCCTTTGCTGGCCTCGGTGATTCCGTAGTCGGTCACTTTGCTGGCGTCGGCCTTGGTCGTTGTCGTGACTTTGGCTGCATACGACTGCACCGGCAGCATCAGGCGCACCGGGCGCGCGCTGGACTTCAGGCCATCGGCCACCTTGCCGTTACCAAAGTTAAAGGTCCAGGCGTAAGTGCCAAGTGGGTTGTTAGCGCTAGGCGTTCGCGTCCAAAACGCGGTGCTGGCTATCGGCTCGGATGACACGTCGGGAAAGTAATCCAGGTTGGCCAATACGGAGGCGGCGTAATTCAAGGGAAATTTTTGCAATTCGTCGACGCTGGGCACCACCCAGGTATCAAAACCACACAGCTTGTTGTTGTTCACCGATTTGGCGTAAGCCTCGGTATTGCATTTGCCGGGATCACCCACGCCCTTACAGGTGGTATTCATTTCGACGCCGTCCGACCCACCGTTTAACTTGAAGTTCACCGTACTCGTTTTTTTAGTTATCGCATCTGTGGTCTCCACCGCCGTGGTGCTGCTGTCAAACCAGGTGTATTTATGCCCTTTATGGCGCTGATGGTTGGGGTCATTGCGTTTGACTTCCCAATACACGCGGTTGGCGGTGTCATGGACACAGTCCCACTGCGTGCCCGCCTGTTCGCTGCCGTTGTCTTGCCATTTCGCGAACTGGTTTTTTAGAGCCACGCCATTGCTGTCCAGTTTCACCAGCGTAATGAGTTTTTCTTTGCCGGCCAACAAGCTCGCGTACACCAGCGCGTCGGTATCCATGACTTTGATGTTGTCCAACAATTTGTCATAGGCATTGCCGACGTTGGTGCACAGCTTATTGCCCACATAGGCTAATTGCACTCCGCTCTGGGCATTGTCTTTGGTACTTACAGGCGTACCGCCTTTGACCTCTGACAGCTTGAATTCACTACCTTTAGCGTTCGCCCCCACAACGTAGTAGGTCTTGGTCTCGCTCAGCCTCTGCGGCAGCGCGCCCGAGGTTTTTAAGCTGACCTCCTGGTCATTGCTGGTTATACCCACCTTGGTGAACTTGAATACTGCCGGATCGTCCAAGGTGATTTCCACCTCGCCGCCACAGTTGTAAGCCGCATACAGGGGTTGGGTCATAGGCTCACTTTGAATAGCACTGACATCAAAACCATTGGCAATCAAGCCGGTTTTGATTTTTTCCCAGGCCACCTGAATATTGTTGGTGGTGGCAAGCTGACTGAGCGCAGAAGCATCGGCTTCATTAAAGGTCCTGAAGTAGCTCGTCAAATCACTGACCTCGACGAGTGTGGCCAGCAGGGCGTCGGTCAAAGGCGTGATATTGGCCACGCCAAACAGGGACAAAGCGATGGAGTGCAGCTTGGCGCCGTCTTTGGGCGAAATTTGCAGGACACAAGGGGCGAGCGCCTTGAAGTCGCCCAAGGCGTCGATCTCAAAAGTGCCCTTGGCATCGGTTTTCACCGTTCTTTCAATAATGCTACTGGGCACCAGGGTGTGACTGCCTTCTTGCTTGGCGCCATTGGTGCTCAGGATGGGCACTCCGCTGGGCGAGTCGGACAAATTGAATTGCGCGGCACTGTTGCCTGGCTTTACCGTGTTGACAATAAAGTAGTTTTGGTAGCCGTTGAGCGGCGGCGGCAACTTGCCCGTACTCTCCAACGTGACCACCTGGCCATCAAAAATCTGGGCATCGGAAAACTTCGTGGTGTCCAGCACCGTCACCAGGGCCGCATTGGCAGCGCTGATGGTGATGGAATAGCGCAAGCGGTTGGTGCTGTGACAGCGCACCTTCACCTCCGAGTCGGCCAAGGCCAAACCCACCGCCGCCGTGCCGCGCAGCGCATTACCGCCAGGGCTCAGCGCCGCCAGCAAGTTATCGACAAGCGCACCCGCGCTCCCGCCACCGCAGGAGCTCAGCAACAAGCACAAGGCCAGCCAGCAAACACGCTTCATCGCAACAATTTCCAAAAATAAGCCCATACCGAGTCCCGTATGTCTGTATATCGACATATCCGTCGCCCTACTTGAGGCCCAGGCACCGCATGACGCATCAAGAGATTGCGCTTACCCAATGAGCAGTCGTTTTATCGACCCGCGCCAAACTGCACCGCACCGCAAGCCCGGCGCAGCCAAGGGTGCCAAAAGCGACATCTCACCCTAAACCCAAGCAACGACTATGCCAACTGACGAGCTCGGAGCTGGCAGCCACTTTGTCGCAAACCACAGTTGTAAAAAGGATCCGCCTGCTGTAAGCCATGCATCCACCCAGGCAATATGCGCTGCCAGTTGCGCGGCACCTAAGGCGACCTGTCCGCGCATGTCGGTGAATAGACCTGCAAACAGCATGCGCGACGCTCCCCTAGGTAACGAGAGGGGCCATCTTAAAATAGTCCACTTCGCGCGTTCAGCGCCGCCTTTTTGGAATCCCCCGCTTTGTCCTTCGCCTCCGAAACCCGCCGCCGTCGCACCTTTGCGATCATTTCCCACCCCGACGCCGGTAAAACCACCTTGACTGAAAAGCTCTTGCTGTTTTCCGGCGCGATTCAGATTGCCGGTTCGGTCAAGGCGCGCAAGGCTTCGCGCCATGCGACATCGGACTGGATGGAGATTGAAAAGCAGCGCGGCATTTCGGTGGCGTCCAGCGTGATGCAAATGGTGTACCGCGACCATGTGATTAATCTTTTGGACACGCCAGGACACAAAGACTTTTCGGAAGATACCTACCGCGTGCTGACCGCCGTGGATGCGGCGCTGATGGTGATTGATGCGGCCAATGGCGTAGAGGCGCAAACCCGGCGCCTGATAGAGGTCTGCCGCCAGCGCGATACACCCATCATCACCTTCGTCAACAAAATGGACCGCGAAGTACGCGAGCCTTTGGATATTTTGGATGAGATCGAGCGCGAGCTAGGCATGCCTTGTGTGCCCATGACCTGGCCAGTGGGCCAGGGCAAATTGTTTGGCGGCATCATCAATTTACGCACCGACACCATGACGGTGTTTGAAAGCGGTAGTGAACGCCTGCCGCAGGACTTTGACGCTATTGCCCTGTCGCATCCCGAGGCCTTGCAACAACGCTTTGGCAGCGAA
>CAMBFO010000129.1 GCA_945865675.1 Comamonas sp. lk | reverse complement strand
GTTCAAGAATGTGGAACGGGTGGCGCGGCGAAAACTTTTGCAATTGCATGCTGCCAGCGAATTGGCAACTTTGCGAATTCCTCCGGGCAATCAACTGGAGCTACTCAGAGGCGACCGGCGCGGGCAGCACAGCATCCGAATCAACGCGCAATGGCGCTTATGTTTTGTGTGGCGCGAAGACGGCGCCCACCAGGTCGAAATTGTGGACTACCACTGAGAGGTCACTATGGCAGAACGCTTAGACGAAATACACCCTGGCGAAATATTGCTGGAAGACTTTATGAAGCCCATGGGCATCTCCGCGCGTCAGCTGGCAGCGGACATCGATGTCTCGCCTAGCAGAATCAGCGAGGTGGTGAACGGTCAGCGCCCCATCACCGCCGATACGGCCCTGCGCTTGGGCTTGTTCTTTAGCATGGAGCCGCGCTTTTGGCTGAATTTGCAGACTGAATACGATATGCGTATTGCCGCGCGCACGGGCTTCGACAAAATCGCCGCCCGCATCCGCGTTTTTCAGCAACCGGCGCAAGCCTGACAAAAAGCATTTTAACTGCGGCGCTTGGCGGGCTTGGACAAAGTCGTCGCCACTTCCCGCGCTACCGCTTTGTCTTCTGCGCCCGCAAATTTGCTGTATTTACCCAAAATGCTGACCAGCTGCCCGTAAATACGGGGCGCGCCGGCCAGGCATTCTTGGTGTTCGAGAAAATCGGGCTCGCCGGTGAAGTTGCCCACTAGGCCGCCAGCTTCGGTGACCAGCAATGAGCCTGCGGCCATGTCCCAAGGTTGCAGGCCGCGTTCAAAAAATCCATCGCAATAACCGGCGGCCACATAGGCCAGGTCCAGCGCTGCGGCGCCGGGGCGGCGTATGCCGGCGGTGCGCTGCATTACTTCGCTGAGCATGGCCAGGTAGCCCTCAAAGTCGTCGCCCTGGCGGAAGGGAAAGCCGGTCGAAATCAGGCAACCGGTCAGCTCGGTACGTTTGGAAACGCGCAGGCGCCGGTCATTGAGAAAAGCGCCGCGCCCTTTGGTGGCGGTGAATAAATCATTGCGCGTCGGGTCATAGACCACGGCTTGCTCAATCTTGCCGCGTACCGACAGCGCGATGCTCACGCAATACATGGGCAGGCCGTGGATGAAGTTGGTGGTGCCGTCGAGCGGGTCGATGATCCAGACAAATTCCGAGTCTTTGGCGCCATGGGTGGAGCCCGATTCTTCCGCGCGAATGCCGTGGCCGGGGTAGGCAGTCAGCAGGGTTTCGATGATCGCTTGTTCGGAGGCATGGTCCACTTCGGTGACGAAGTCATTGGCCAATTTTTGCGACACCCGCACGGACTCAATATCGAGGGCGGCGCGGTTGATGATGGACCCGGCAGCGCGGGCGGCCTTGACGGCCACATTGATCATGGGGTGCAGATTAAGCGACATCGGATTTTGGGGGGAAGAACGGGGATGGCCCGCCCGAACAATGCGGGCGGCAACTGGCGCCGGGGCGGCGACAATAGGGCGATTTTACCGTTGGCGCTTTCTCGTGACCGTTCGCACCCGTTTTGTACTGATCCAGACCAGCCATGCCGGCAATGTGGGCGCAGCCGCGCGGGCCATAAAAACCATGGGTTTTGACGATTTGGTACTGGTGGCGCCGCGTTGGCCCAACGTGCTGCGGCGCGAGGAAACCATCCAAAGGGCCAGCGGCGCGCTCGATGTGCTGGCCAATGCGCGCATCGTTGAAACGCTGGATGAAGCGCTCGATGGCATGGACCACCTCTGCGCCACGGCCATGACGCCGCGCGATTTCGGGCCACCCACGCGTACCCCGCGCGAGCACTTCAGCCGCTTTAGGGGCCCAACGCAGCCTGCTCTGGCGCCGAGCGCGGCAGAAAACCTACCCCAAGGCATGGCGTTTTTATTCGGCTCGGAGCGCTTTGGCATGCGCAATGAAGACGTGTACCGCTGCCATGTTTGCCTCAGTATTGCGACCAATCCACAATTTGGCTCACTCAATATCGGCGCGGCCTTGCAGGTTATCGCTTATGAATGGCGTCTGGCATTAGGTAGCTTTCCTTTGCCTGGGGCTACGCCGCATAGCGCGCCAGCCGACGCGGCCCAGGTGGCGGGCATGCTGGCGCATTTGCAGGAATCATTGGAGGCGCTGGGGTTCCTAGACCCGCAGGCCCCTAAGAAGCTGATGCCACGCCTCAACCAGTTGTTCAATCGCGCATCGGTCACGCAGGAAGAGATCCATATCCTGCGCGGCATAGCCAAAGCGGTGCTGCAGCAATCAGCGCGTGTGCACGCGAGCGCACAGGCTATTGAGGGCGTCGCCAGCGCGTCGCCAGACCAGAAGCTAGACTAGACGCCATGTTTTCCAAAATCCGTTCTGATATCCAATGCATTTTGGACCGCGACCCGGCAGCCCGCAACACCTGGGAAGTCATTACTTGCTATCCCGGCCTGCACGCCGTCATCTTGCACCGTCCGGCGCACTGGTTTTGGACGCATGGTTTCAAATGGCTGGGGCGCTTCACTTCCCATATCTCGCGCTTTCTCACGGGCATAGAAATCCACCCGGGCGCCATCATCGGCGAGCGCGTGTTCTTTGACCATGCCATGGGCACCGTAGTGGGCGAGACCGCCGAAATTGGCGACGGCTGCACGATTTACCAGGGCGTCACTTTGGGCGGTACGTCGCTGTACAAAGGCGCCAAGCGCCATCCCACTTTAGGAAAAGACGTGGTCGTCAGTGCAGGGGCTAAAGTGCTGGGTGGTTTTGAGGTGGGCGATGGCGCCAAGATCGGTAGCAACGCAGTCGTCATCAAGCCGGTGCCCGCCGGGGCCACTGCAGTTGGTATTCCTGCGCGCATCCTGCCAAGCAAGGTCGGCGAAAGTGCCGATGTGGCGGGCGCGCAGCCGAAATTCAGCGCCTACGGAATAACCAATGAGGATGACCCGGTAAGCCAGGCCTTGCGCGGCTTGATTGACAGCGCCTCCACCCAAGACCAGCAAATTGCCCGCTTGTGGCAGGCATTGGAAAAAATCTGTCAGCAGCAACAAATGCAAATACCCGAAGGCGAGCGCGGCGAGTGCTTTGAGGCCGAGCGCCTCAACCAGCTGGTCGGCAAGTAAACGGTATTTAGCTGTCCGTGCACGGCGGGCGTTGCGCAGTTTTGGGGCGGAACCCTTTGCACACACTGTCAACGGTTTCCATATACGGGCCGCCAATCAAGTCCACGCAATAGGGCACTGCCGCAAAAATGCCGGGTACCTTTACCGCACCGCTGTCGTCTTTGAGGCCCTCTAGCGTTTGCGCAATCGACTTAGGCTGGCCCGGCAGGTTGATGATCAGGCTTTTGCCCCGTATCACCGCCACCTGGCGCGACAAAATCGCGGTGGGCACAAAGTGCAGGCTGATCTGGCGCATTTGCTCGCCAAAGCCGGGCATCACCTTGTGCGACACGGCCAGCGTGGCTTCGGGCGTCACATCGCGCAGGGCGGGGCCGGTGCCGCCGGTGGTCAGCACCAGGCTGCAATCGGCGTCCACCAACTCAATCAGCGCGGCGCTGATAAGGGCTTCTTCATCCGGTATCAGACGCTCTACAAAGGTAATGGGGTTGTGCAGCGCACTTTGCAACCAATCCTTGAGCGCGGGCAAGCCCAAGTCCTGGTAAACGCCCGCGCTGGCGCGATCGCTAATGGATACCAATCCGATACGCACAGCCTCGGGGCCGCTATCCCTATCACTCATACATCTGTTCCGGGGTTGGTGGGTGGCAGCGCGGCATCATCGCTTGCGTTTTCGCCTGCGAGTTGGGCGCGTACCAGTTGGAAAATTTCGCGGTAAGGACGACCATGGCGCGGCGCCATGCCGGGCTTTTCGGGCAGTGCGTCTTTGCGCGCTTGGCGGATTAGGGCGCGCAATTGCTGGCTGTCCGTTTTCGGGCTTAAGTTGATCCAATGGCCCAGCGCATCGTCATCGGCCAGCAGGCGGTCGCGCCACATTTCGGTCTGGTGCAGGGTCTGGGTTTCCAGCGCCGAGGGCGTGTGCTGCGCTACCAAGGCCGTTCGTATTGCGTCCAGCATCGGCGCTTCGAGCTTGCGCATTAGCTTGCCGATAAATTGCATTTGCCGCCGTTTGCCCTCGAAATTAGTGATGCGCTTGGCCTCGACCACTGCTTCCACCAGATTGTCGGGCAATTGCAAGCGGGTCATCAATTCGGCGCGCAGGGTGAGCAAATCCTCGCCCAGCTTTTGCAATTCGGTGCTTTCGCGTTTGAGGTCGGTGCGGGTGGCGTCCTCGGTGCCTTTGAGCTCGCGCTTGTATTCCAAGTCCAGCGCGCTGCCCTCCGCAACAAACTGACCTTTGACGAAATAGCCTTTTTTTAGTTTTCTTGACATAGCCAAGTATCATAGCCGCCGCATGAAGAACGCCAAACACTCCCCCCGCCATCGCACTGACACCCCGCTTCCCGGGTTTGCTTACAGCCGCGATTTCTTTGAATCCCGCGTTGATCTCAGCCTCAAAACTGCTAAAAAACTCGGCGCTAGCGACTCCGCTGCCGAAGTCTCCGAGTCCTGCGGCCTGAGCGTATCGGTGCGCAACGGCGAGCTAGAAAACGTAGAACGCAACCGCGACAAATCGCTGGGCGTCACCGTCTACCTAGGCCAGCGCCGGGGCAATGCCAGCACCTCTGATTTTTCCGATGCCGCCATCGCGCAAACCGTGCGCGCCGCCTACGACATAGCGCGTTTCACTGCCGAAGACCCGTTTGCCCGCCTGCCCGAATCGCGTGACGTCTGCCCGGAAAGCCAACGCGGCCGCGACCTGGATTTATTCCACCCCTGGAACGTGCAAAGCGACGAGGCCGCGCAAATCGCCCTGGCTTGCGAATCGGCCGCCATGACGGTCGATAAGCGCATCAGCAACAGCGAAGGCGCGGCGGTGTCGGCGCAGCAATCACACTTTTTTACCGCACACACCAATGGCTTTCGCGGCGGCTACGCCAGCTCGCGCCATTCGCTATCGGTCTCCCCCATCGCCGGCAAAGGCAAAGACATGCAGCGCGACGGTTGGTACAGCTCTATGCGCAAAGCCTCGGAACTGGCTTCGCCCGAAGCGGTGGGCCGCTACGCCGCCGAGCGCGCGCTCAGCCGCTTGAAGGCCCGCAAAATCGCCACTACCGAATGCCCGGTGCTTTTTGAATCCCCCATGGCCGCAGGCCTATTGGGCACTTTTGTGCAAGCCGTCAGCGGCGGCGCGCTCTACCGCAAAAGCACTTTCTTGCTCGACAGCCTGGACAAGCGCGTATTCCCTGCGCACCTGGATATTTTTGAAGACCCCTTTGTGCGCGGCGGCAAAGGCAGTTCGCCCTTTGACGACGAAGGCGTGCGCGTGCGCGCCCGCCAAGTGGTCGAGCGTGGCCGCGTGATGGGCTATTTTCTAAGCAGCTACACCGCGCGCAAACTGGGCATGCGCACCACGGGCAATGCCGGTGGCTCGCACAACCTGGTGCTCAGCTCGCGCCACACCCGCCCCAGCGACGATTTGCCCGCCATGATCCGCAAACTCGGGCGCGGCCTTTTGGTCACCGAATTGATGGGGCAGGGCGTGAACTATGTGACGGGCGACTACTCGCGCGGCGCAAGTGGCTTTTGGGTAGAAAACGGCGAGATCGCCTACCCGGTGCATGAAATCACCATCGCCGGGAATATGAAAGACATCTTCAAAGGCATCGAAGCCGTTGGTGCTGATACCTACAACTACGGCGCCAAAACCGTAGGCTCCATCTTGGTCAACCGGATGATGGTGGCCGGCTCATAAGTAAGCGCTGCTTCGTTGCGGCCTCGCAACGATGGGTCGGGCTTGCGCAGCCCGTCCTTATGCGCTTAAAGCCGCTTTCACCGCCGTCGACACCGCAGACATTTCTGCTTTGCCCGAAAGCTGCGCCTTTGCCAGGCCCATGACTTTGCCCATGTCGCCAGGGCCGCTGGCGCCAGATTCGGCCACGATGGCGCGCACTGCAGCCAGCACTTCATCGGCGGACATGCGTTGGGGCAAATAGGCTTGCAGCACCACGATTTCGGAGGCTTCCTTGTCCGCCAGGTCTTGACGCTCGGCTTTTTCATACGCGGCGACTGAATCCTTGCGCTGCTTGATCAGCTTGTCCACCAGTCCGATCACGGCGGTATCGTCCAAAACGACGCGCTCATCCACTTCTTTTTGCTTGCACGCGGCCAGCAGCAAACGGATGGTGCCCAGGCGCTCGCTGTCTTTGGCGCGCATGGCGGTTTTCATGTCTTCGGTAATTTGGTCTTTCAGGGACATGGTGTTCTCCAAGAGGATGCGGGGCGCAATGAAAAAAAGCCCACCGAGGGTACTCGGGCGGGCTTCGGGGCGGGCGGGCGGCTGGTAGGCCGACACATCCGGCAACACGGTT
>CAMBFO010000128.1 GCA_945865675.1 Comamonas sp. lk | reverse complement strand
TCACCCTGTCGCCAACCCCAGTAGTCCTTCAGCACCTTGGCATTGGAAAGCAAATTGCCATGGCTGAGCATGGCGCCTTTGCTGCGGCCGGTGGTGCCACTGGTGTAGACCATGGCCGCCAGATCGTCCGCTTTGCGGGCGGCGACGGTGTGCACATCACTGTGCTGCGCAGCGCGTTCGAGCAAGCTACCCTGGCGCTGGTCGTCCAGGGTAAAAACATAGTGCGTACCAGCCTGAAACGCCAGCTTGCTAGCCCAACCAAAATCGCAGGGGCAACAGACCAGCACCGCCGGTTCGGCATTGCCTAAAAAGTACTGCAGCTCAGCGCTTTGGTAAGCCACATTGAGCGGCAGGTACACATAGCCGGCGCGCAAGGTTGCCAAGTAAAGCAACATGGCTTCGACTGATTTGTCCACATGCGCGGCGATCCGGCTGCCGGCGGGCAAACCCAGCGACTGCAACAAATTGGCCAACATCGCAGTAGCGCGATCCAGGTCGCGCCAGGAGTAGCACAGGCCGGTTTCGGTCTGCACTGCCGTCTGGTCCAGATCGCGCGGAAAAGCCGCGCGCAGCGCAGAAAAAAGATTGTTTTGAGACATGGAAAAACGCGTGCTAGACCGGATGCCGGCTCCAACCAGGCAGCCGCCCGCTGCGGCTGCCATGGCAAAAATGCCTAATCGAGCTTTGCGCCGGAGGCCTTGACCACCTTGGACCACTTTGCCAGTTCGCCTTTGATAAAACCATCGAACTGCGCACCAGCCAGATTGGGGAAATCGGCACCCTGGTTGGCCCAGGTGGTCTTGGCTTCGTCGGTCTGGCAGGCACGGCGGATTTCTTCTATGGCCCGCGCCTGGATGTCGGCCGGTGTGCCTTTGGGCGCCCAGAGGCCATACCAAGTGCTCACGGTGTAGTCGGGCAGGCCTAGTTCGGTGGAGCACGGCACATCGGTGAAAGCCGGGTTGCGCTTGGTGCCAGAGACCATCAAGGCCTTGATGCGTCCGCCCTTGATGTGCGCCGCCGAAGAGCCCAGGCCGTCGAACATCATGTCCACATTGCCGGCAATCAGGTCTTGAAGCGCGGGACCGGCGCCCCGGTAAGGGATGTGGGTAATGAAAGTACTGGTCTGCAATTTAAACAACTCACCAGCCAGGTGGTGCGAGGTGCCGCCACCGGCCGAGCCGTAGTTGAGCTTGCCGGGGTTTTTGCGGACAAAGGCCAAAAATTCCGCATAGTTGGCAGCAGGGACTTTTTTCGGATTCACCACCAAGACCTGCGGCACGCTCGCCACCATGACCAAAGGCACAAAGTCTCGCTCCAGGTCATAGTCCAGCTTGGAATACATGCTGGGCGCGATGGTGTGGTGTACCGCCCCCATGAACAAGGTGTAGCCATCTGGCGCAGCTTTGGACGCGACGGCAGCGCCCAGCGTGCCACCGGCGCCGCCTTTGTTGTCGATGATGAGCTGTTTTTCGGTCAGCCGCGCAAACTGTGCGGACATCGGACGCGCAAAGGCGTCGGTTCCGCCGCCAGCGGGAAAAGGCACGACCAAGGTCACGGGTTTGGCCGGCCAGGCCGATTGCGACCAGGCTGGAAAAGCCAGACCTGCTGCGCCTGCGGCAGCAGCTTGCAGCAGGGTACGGCGGCCCAAAGGCTGAGGGAAACGGGTTGGCAAATGGGTCACAGTGGGGTCTCCTTTTTGTTAGATCCGGATACGGGCTCGGCGCAGCCTGTGGGACTATGCCTGAGCCAAACCGAGGCGCAATTGTCACGCAAACACTGCGGGCCGCCGCCGCCAGGCCTTTCTACCCCAGCGCGACGCGCTGTTTTGCCTTGCATTTGCACCCATACAGCACCGGTCGCGCCACTTTTAAAAGCGCGGCAGGTCTGGATGTTTGCGATTGCCGCCGCGCACCAGCTCTTTGCCGTATTCGGCGCAGCGCTGCAGCGTAGGGATGACTTTGCCGGGGTTGAGCAGGCCTTGCGGGTCAAACGCGCGCTTAACGGCGAACATTTGTGCGTTTTCAGCGGCGCTGAACTGCACGCACATAGAGTTGAGTTTTTCTGCGCCCACGCCATGCTCGCCAGTGACGGTACCGCCCATGGCGACGCTGGTCTCCAGGATGTCGGCGCCAAAAAGCTCGCAGCGGCGCAACTGGTCCGGGTCGTTGGCATCAAACAGAATCAGCGGGTGCAAATTGCCATCGCCCGCGTGGAACACATTGGCGCAGCGCAGCTGGTATTTTTTTTCCATCTCGGCAATGGCCAGCAGGATGTCGGCCAGGCGCTTGCGCGGAATGGTGCTGTCCATGCACATGTAGTCCGGGCTGATGCGGCCACTGGCGGGGAAAGCGTTTTTGCGGCCACTCCAAAAACGCAGGCGCTCGGCCTCGCTTTGGCTCACTGCAATCGCGGTCGCGCCATGGCGGCTCAGCACCTCGCTCATGCGGGCGATCTCTTCCTCCACCTCCTCGGGTGTGCCGTCGCTCTCGCACAGCAAAATAGCCTGCGCACTCAGGTCGTAACCGGCATGCACAAAGTCTTCCACCGCAGCGGTCATGGGCTTGTCCATCATTTCCAGGCCAGCCGGAATAATGCCTGCGGCAATCACAGCAGCTACCGCGTCGCCGGCTTTGCGCACATCGTCAAAGCTGGCCATGATGCAGCGCGCCAGTTGCGGCTTGGGCACCAGCTTGACCAGCACTTCGGTGGTAACGGCCAGCATACCTTCGCTGCCTACGGCCAGGCTGAGCAAATCGTAGCCCGGCGCGTCCAGCGCTTCTGCACCAAAGCTGATGGGCTCGCCCTGGGCGGTAAAGCCGCGCACTTGCAAGACGTTATGCAGCGTAAGGCCGTATTTCAGGCAATGCACGCCGCCGGAGTTTTCGGCGACATTGCCGCCAATCGTGCAGGCGATCTGGCTGCTCGGGTCGGGTGCGTAATACAGGCCCAGTGGCGCCGCCGCTTCGCTGATGGCCAGGTTGCGCACGCCGCATTGCACGCGGGCGGTACGCGCCAGCGGGTCTATTTTCAGGATTTTGTTGAACTTAGCCAAAGACAGCGTGACGCCAAGGGCATGTGGCATCGCGCCGCCGGACAGGCCGGTGCCCGCCCCGCGCGCCACCACCGGCACGCCCAGCGCATGGCAGCTGCGCAGCACCGCCTGCACCTGCGCCTCGGTCTCGGGCAAGGCGACCACCAGCGGGCGCTGGCGGTAGGCGGTCAGGCCGTCGCATTCGTAAGGCGTGGTGTCTTCAGTTTGGTAGAGCAAGGCATGCGCAGGCAGGTGCTGGGCCAATGCCTGCACCACGCGCGCCTGCAAGGCAGCACGGGCGACGGCGTCCTGCGAGCTGGCATTCAAGGGGGCATTCATGGACCGCACTCTAGCGCAGGGCGGCAGAGCCGGCCATGAAGAAACTTGCAAGGCACTGTGAATTCAAGGCGGCAGCGCCGCCACGGTTTGCCAAGGCGCGGGGAATCAGCGGTCTAGGCCAGCACCTGCTTGAGCCACTCGGCAAAGGCGGCGCATTCCCAGCGGTCCATCATGCCGGTGCGCCAGCACAGGTAATGGGCGTGCGGGCTGGGCACGTTGCCGGTAAAGACCTCGCTAGAGCCTAGGCGCACGAGTGAACCGTTTTCCAGCCAGGGCGCACCCAGCTTGAGCCGTACCAGGGCAATACCCATACCGGCTGCGGCGGCATCGCACATCAGGCCGATGTCGTTGAACTGCGAACCATCGACCGGCTCGGGCCAGTCCAGCCGGTGCGCTGCAAACCAGGTGCGCCAAGGCTCCAAGGGGCTGCGCAGCAGGGGTTGGCTGACCAGGTCCTGCGCGACTTCAAAAGGGCCGTGCTCGCGCACAAAGGCCGGCGAGGCCATCGGGGTGACCACGTCTTTGGCCAGACAAACATATTCCAGGTCAGCATAGCGACCGGCGCCAAAACGCACCGTCAGGTCGGCGTCTTCGGCTACTACGTCCAAGAGCGGGATGGTGACCTGCATAGTCAGGTCGATTTCCGGGTAGGCCTCGGTAAATTCACGCAGGCGCGGAATCACCACTGAACGCGCAAACGTGGGGGTCAGCGCCAAGCGCAGTTTGCGCTTACCCGGCGCGGCGCTGGAGCTGGAGCTGGGGAATTTTTGAAGGGTAGACAGGCCTTCGCGCACATGGGCCAGGTATTCACTGCCTTCGGTAGTGAGAGAAAAATCGGCGCGGCCAAACAGCTTGGTGCCGATGATTTGTTCCAACTGGCGCACCCGATGGCTGACGGCGCTGGGCGTAACGCAAAGTTCTTCAGAGGCTTGAGTGACGCTGCGCAAGCGGGCCAGGGCCTCGAAAGTCAGCAAGCATTGGATGGGGGGGATGCGCGCGGTGCTCATAGGGGTCGCTCACTATAATCCGCCGCTTTACACAGGGCTGACAACTTGCGGCACTGGGCAAAATTTTCATCCAACCGGGAGAGCCGATGGCACAGCGATGGGCAGCGCGCATAGCGGTGTGGCCGCAATACTTTCTGCCCAAGCAAGCCCTGACAGCTTTCGCCGGCTGGGTCGCCACCCGGCGCTGGGGCCAGGCCACCACGCGCTTGATTGCCTGGTTCGTCGGCAAATACCAGGTGGACATGGCGCAAGCGGCGCAAGCGGATATCGCCAGCTACGCCTGCTTTAACGATTTTTTCACCCGCGCACTGCGCAATGACGCCCGCCCTCTGGCAACGGCGCGCTGGCTGTGCCCGGTGGACGGGGCTATCAGCCAGTATGGCGCCATCGACAAGGGGCAGATATTCCAGGCCAAAGGCCATAGCTACAGCGCTACGGCCCTTGTGGGCGGCGACAGCGCGCTGGCAGCGCAGTTCGCCCAAGGCAGTTTTGCCACTTTGTACCTGAGCCCGCGCGACTACCACCGCATCCATATGCCTTGCGCCGCCACGCTGCGCCAGATGGTCTATGTGCCAGGCGATTTGTTCTCGGTCAACCCGACGACTGCGCGCGGCGTCCCGGGGCTTTTTGCGCGCAATGAGCGCGTAGTCTGTGTGTTTGACACCGCGCAGGGGCCCATGGTGCTGGTGCTGGTGGGCGCCACTATTGTGGGCAGCATGGCCACGGTTTGGCATGGCGTGGTGAACCCGCCGCGCACCGGACGTATCAGCCGCCATGATTACCCAGCCGGTCAAATACAACTGGCCCAAGGCGAGGAAATGGGCCGCTTTTTGCTGGGCTCCACGGTGGTACTGCTACTGCCCGAAGCGCTACCCGGCTGGAACCCAGACTGGCAGCCCGGTGGCCCGGTGCGCATGGGGCAGGGGATGGCGGGGGCGCCTTAGCCAGCCGCAGCACCCGGAACAGCGCAGGAGGATGCGCTGTTGTTGCTGACAAGTTCGGCGTTTTTGAGCTGCACGATTTCGGCCACGATGGAGACGGCAATTTCGGCCGGGGTTTTGGCGCCTAGCTTCAAACCCACCGGACCATGCAAGCGGGCCAGCTCGTCTTGGGTCATCTCAAAGTGTTCGGCCAGGCGCTGCTTGCGCGTGGCCTGGGTACGCGAGGAGCCGAGCGCGCCGACATAAAACGCATCCGACTTGAGCGCCTCCAAGAGGGCCATATCGTCCAGCTTGGGGTCGTGGGTCAAGGCGACGATGGCGGTGTGGGCATCGGGCAGCATCTCACGCACTACATCGTCGGGCATGCCCATGAGGCGCTGCACGCCCACCATGTCCAGCCCCGCGCTGTATTCCTCGCGCGGGTCGCAGACCAGCACTTCAAAGTCCAGCATGCCCGCCATCTGCGCCACCGCCTGGGACAACTGCCCGGCACCGATCAGCAGCAAACGCCATTTGGGACCGAACACGGTGCGCAAAACCGCGCTGTCGTAAGCCAGCACCTGGCCGCGCTGGGCGCCGGACAGCGTCACCACGCCGCTGCTCATGCTCAGGCTGCGCGTGACCAACTGATGGCGCGCGGTGCGGTCTAGCAAGTCGGCAATCCAGGCGCTGTCTCGCAAGGGCTCGTGCACCAAGAGCAGGGTGCCGCCGCAAGGCAGGCCAAAGCGCGCCGCCTCTTCTTTGCTTACGCCATAGACAATTTCAGTGGGCAGGGCCGCGCTGGCGCCGCTGGGCACGGTAGCGGCGGCCAGCGCGCCAAAGGCTGCTTTGGCACGCGCAATCAGGTCTTCTTCCACGCAACCGCCCGAGACCGAGCCGCTCACCCGTCCGTCATCGCGCACCGCCAAAAGGGCGCCGGGCGGACGCGGAGCGCTACCCCAGGTTTGCACCACGGTGACCAGCGTCACCGCATGGCCGACACGGTGCCAATCGAGTGCATCGCTGAGCACCCGTAAATCCAGACTATCCATGCACTACTCCCAGGGCTGCGCGCGCAGGCGCCAGGCGAAAAAAGCGCGGTACAAGGCCACGCTCACCACCATGCCCCAGGTCATTCCGACAAACATGCC
>CAMBFO010000127.1 GCA_945865675.1 Comamonas sp. lk | reverse complement strand
AATCTGGTGGATATCCATCATTTTTTGGCGTCACTTTCGAGTTGTTTAATGCGCTCGCGCAAGCGGTGCAGTTGTTTGAGCGAGGCAGCATTACGCTCCCAACTGGCATTGTCATCGAGCGGGAATATGCCGGTGTAATGGCCAGGCTTGCTGATCGACTTGCTGACCAGCGTGCCCGCAGAAATATGCACATGGGCGGCGATTTCCAAATGCCCCAAGACAATTGCGCCACCGCCAATCGTGCATTGCGGGCCGATGATGGCGCTGCCGGCGATGCCGGCGCAGCCGGCAATCGCAGTGTTGCGCCCGATACGAACGTTGTGCCCTACCTGTATCAGGTTGTCCAGCTTGACTCCGTCTTCGATCACCGTGTCTTGCAATGCACCGCGATCCACGCAGGTATTGGCACCAATTTCCACATCGTCGCCAATAGACACCGCACCTAACTGTTCAATTTTTTCCCAGCGGTCACCATCGGGTGCAAAGCCAAAGCCGTCCGCGCCGATAACCACGCCCGAATGCAAAAGGCAGCGTTGGCCTATGGTGCAGTCTTCGCCCACCGTCACTCTGGCGCGCAAACGGGTGTGTGCGCCGATATGCGCGCCCCGCTCGATGACGCACAAAGGCCCTATCGTGGCACTGGGATGCACCTGGGCCAAAGCATCCACCACCGCGCTGGGATGTACGCCACCCTGCGAAACGGCTAGGGCGCGCTGCGCATCCAAGGCCTTGCGCCACCATTGGGTCAGTCGCGCGAAATAGAGATAGGGTGCCTCAGAAACAATACAGGCCCCCCGCGCTAGGGCCATGTCTTTCAAGTCGGGCGCGACGATAAGGCAAGCGGCTCGGGAACTGGTCAGCGCTTGGCGGTACTTGGGGTGGCTGACAAAACTGAGGGCGCCCGGGCCCGCACTATCCAGGGGTGCCAGCGCATCGATCAGCGTGTTGCCGTCGCCATGCAACTCGCCACCGAGTGCAGCGATGATGTCGTGCAGGCGGACGTCAGGCACGCAGGTCGCGAGTTCGAGCTTACTTGGCGCCCGGAGTATTGAGGAGCTTGAGAACCTTGTCCGTGATGTCATGGCGCCCATTGCTGTAGACGACTTCCTGCACAACTAAATCGTATTTTTCGTCATCGGCCACTTTGCGCACCGCTTTATTGGCTTTTTCCAGGACTTGCTGCAACTCTTCATTGCGCCGACCGTTGAGGTCTTCCTGGTACTCACGCTGCTTGCGTTGCAAATCGCGGTTCAGGTCAGCGCCTTCCTTTTGGCGGGCGACGCGCTGCGATTCGGTCAAGGTCGGCGCATCGCGGTCAAACTTCTCGCCAAAGGACTTTAAGCCTGCCTGCAAATCGGCCAATTCCTTGCCGCGCTTGGAGAACTCTTGTTCCAGTTTAGTCTGCGCCGCCTTGGCAATCGCAGACTCGGTCGTGATGCGTTGGGTATTGACATAAGCCAAGCGCGATTCCTGCGCAAATGAGGAGGACAGCAGTGCGCTAGCGCAAAGCGCAAAAACAGAAATTTGATTGAGCAGTTTCATCAGAAAGTGGTTCCAATTGTGAATTGAAGATACTGGATTTTATCGCTATCGAACTGAGAGATCGGTTTGGCATAGGAAAGGCGCAACGGACCGACCGGCGATATCCAGCTAATGCCCACACCCACGGACGAGCGCAAATCCCCGAGGGCGAGGCCCTCATCGGGGCCATACAGGCCACCGGCATCTAAAAATGCATACATGCGCAAGGTTCGGTCCGTGCCACCGCCGGGAAGTGGTGACAAAATTTCAGCGTTCATGGTCAACTTTTTAGTTCCACCCGTGGCCACCGCACCCAGTGCCCGCTGCGCAGCGGTGGTCAGACTACCCGGCTCAAAACCGCGAACGGATCCGATACCACCCGAATAGTAGTTTTTAAACAAAGGATAGACCTGGCCATTGGTGGGCGTACCCACTGACAGTTCTCCATTGAAGGCCAGGGTTACCCGCTTGCTGAGCGCAAAAAACTCTTGCGCCTGCGTGGTGGCACGTAAATAAGTCAAGTCCCCGGCCACGCTCCACTCCGCATTCGCTTTGAGCAAACGCCCGCTACTGGGAACCACGCTGCTGTCGCGCGTGTCGCGGCCCCAGCCAACGGTCAAAGGCAGCGCCGAGGCGGTATATCCAAATATGTTGGCAAAATCCTCAAATGCTTGGGGAAGCAATGTGCCCGGTTCGATCGTCGTCAGGTCATAGCCGGCACCAAAGTACACGGTGTCTGTTTCGGAGAAGGGAACTCCGAAGCGCAGGCTGGTGCCAACGTTTTTTAAGGCATAGCTATTGACGTCGGCATAGGGTCGCGTGGTTCGGTAGTAGAGGTCAAAGCTGCGGGAAACGCCATCCTGGGTGAAATACGGATCGGTGGTGCTGAACACGTAGGTGGTATTGAGCTTGCTGGTATTGACCTCGATACCGATGGAACTGCCGGAGCCAAAAGCATTGTCCTGCTTGAAACCAAAATTCAGGCCAAGTCCATCGGCACTCGAGTAGCCGGCCCCCAAGGACAGGCTGCCAGTGGGCTTTTCAACCACGGTAACGAGCAAATCGGCCTGGTCAGGAAAGCCGGGTACTTCCAAGGTATCCAGGTTAACCTCTTTGAAGTAGCCTAAACGGTCCACCCGGTTGCGTGAGGCGCGGATTTTTTCACCATCGTACCAAGCCGATTCCATTTGGCGAAACTCGCGCCGCACTACTTCGTCGCGGGTCGTGTCATTGCCTCCGATATTGATGCGCCGTACATACACCCGGCGCGAGGGGTCCGCCTTGAGTGTGATCTCCACGCGGTTAGTGCTGCGGTCAATCGTGGTTTGCGCCTCCACTTGCGCAAATGCGTAGCCGAAGTTGGCATAAAAATCAGTAAAGGCTTTGGTGGTCTGTGCCACTTCGTTCACGTTATAGGGTTCGCCGGCACTAATGGCCACCAAGGCTTGGAACTGCGCCTCTTTTTCCAGAAAATTACCGGCCAAACTGACTTTAGATACTACAAAGCGCTCACCTTCGGTAATGTTGATGGTGATGCCGATATCCTGTTTGTTGGGCGCGATGGTGACCTGGGTCGAGTCCACTGTGAACTCCAGGTAGCCGCGCGACAGGTAATAAGAACGCAGTGACTCGATATCGGCATTGAGCTTGGGGCGCGCGTAGCGATCGGACTTGGTGTACCAGCTAAGCCAGCCCCCCGTATCCAAATCAAACAAGCCCAGCAAAGTGCTTTCGGAGAAGGTCTGGTTGCCGACGATTTTGATCAGCCTGATTTTTGCGGTATCGCCTTCGCTGACGGCAAAGCTCAAATTGACGCGGTTACCTTCGACGGGGGTCACCGTGGTGACCATTTCGGCGGCATACATGCTGCGGTTGATGTACTGGCGCTTGAGTTCCTGCTCTGCTTTGTCTGCCAGGGCCTTGTCAAATGGACGCCCCTCGGCCAGGCCGATATCTTTGAGCGCCTTGACCAGCACCTCTTTGTCGAACTCTTTGGTGCCTGTGAAGGTGACCGAACCGACAATCGGTCGCTCGGCAACGATCACCATCAAGACCGCGCCATCCACGCGGATGCGCACATCGTTAAACAAGCCCAAAGCGTACAAAGCCTTGATCGAAGTCGACGCCATCTCATCAGAATAACTATCACCAATACGCACCGGCAGGGAGGCAAACACGGTGCCCGCTTCGACCCGCTGCAAGCCTTCCACGCGAATGTCTTGGATTACAAAAGGGGTCAGCGCCATGGCCACCTGGGCGGACAAGGCAAAGACCAGCACAGCGAAAGTGCGAAAAAGGTGCGCGAATGGGTGTTTCATAGTGAAAGAAAGTGCGAGTGTGCTGCGCCAAGCCAAAAACAGGCCTGGGCGGCAAATGACGGTAAGCCCCATCATAACGGCCTCAGGATGCGGCCCGCAGAGCGCAAACTTGGCCACTTGCTTGGGAGCGGGCCTCCTGGTCGATCGCTAAAAGGTCTTGCAGGGAAACTGGGGCCGCAGGAACAAAACGCGCCAAGGTCTCCAGGTTGACCGCATGAATCTGGTCAAAGCGGATTTGCCCCTCCAGGAAGGCCGCAACGGCCACCTCATTGGCGGCGTTGAGTACCGCCGTCGTTCCGGGCACCGCGTCAAGCGCCTCCCAGGCCAGCTTCAGCCCGGGAAAACGTTGCTGGTGGTCCGGATGGGAAAAGGTTTCGAAGGTCAAGGCCGAAAGGCTAGCAAAGTCGATGGCACTGGCGCCCGAAACATGGCGGGACGGCCACGCCAGACCGTAGGCAATGGGCCCGCGCATATCCGGTGTCCCCAGCTGGGCTACAACCGAATGGTCCACAAATTGCACCATGGAATGAATCACGCTTTGCGGATGGATGATCACCTCCACCGTTTTCGGAGCCACGCCAAACAAAAACTTGGCCTCGATTACCTCCAGCGCTTTGTTCATCATGGTGGCCGAATCCACCGAAATCTTGCGGCCCATCACCCAATTAGGGTGGGCACAGGCCTGCTGCGGGGTGACATCACGCAAGGTGGCTGGATCACGCGTTCGAAACGGCCCGCCCGAAGCGGTCAGAATAATTTTGTCGATCACCGAAGGCCAGGCCTGTGGGTTTTCCGGCAAAGACTGAAAAATGGCGGAGTGCTCGCTGTCAATCGGCAAGAGCGTGGCCCCGCCGCGCTGGACGGCGTCCATAAAGAATGCGCCCCCCACCACCAAAGCCTCTTTGTTGGCCAAAAGCAGACGCTTGCCCGCCAAAGCGGCGGCGATGCAAGAAGCCAAGCCCGCAGCGCCCACGATAGCGGCCATCACGGTAGTGACCTCATCGTGCGCAGCTACCCATTGCAGGGCTTGGGGGCCCGACAGCACTTCGGTACGCGAACCCCGATCGGCCAGAGCGCGCCTAAGTTCGCTGGCGTGGGGCTCGCTGACCATCACCGCATAGCGCGGCTTATATTGCATGCATTGGGCAGCCATGGTGTCAACCCGGCTATGGGCGCTGAGGGCAAAAACCCGGTAGCGGTCTGGTTGGCGCGCAATCACATCTAAGGTGTTGACACCAATAGAGCCCGTAGAGCCCAAAATACTGACGGTTTGCATCGCTGCCTCCATGCGCAATATCCCCTTAGCGGACACACAACAACATAGCCAACGGCAGCACGGGCAACAAGGCGTCGATGCGGTCAAGCACGCCGCCATGGCCCGGCAACAAGCCGCTGCTGTCTTTCACACCGGCTGCGCGCTTAAACAGCGACTCTAGCAAATCCCCCGCCACACTCATAGTCGTTAAAAACGCGACCGATACCGCCATAAATACAGGGCCGCCCTCGGCGAGTCGCCCGTAAAGGCTCAAAGCGCCCCATTGGCTAGCAACCTCCCATTGGCGCCAGGCAAATGCCACAAGCATCACCAGCACCAAGCCACCTAAAGCGCCCTCCCAGGTCTTGCCGGGACTGATCGCCACCGCCAGTTTGCGTGTAATCCAGCGACCACCCCACAGGCGACCGCAAAAATACGCCGCGACATCGGCGCCCCAAACCAATACAAACACCGAAAACAAAAAGTTAACGCCCAGGGCGCGCGCTTGCACCAGGGCCACCCAGGCGGCAAACAAGGCCACCATGCCCGCGCCCCAGCGAAGCGTTGCTGGCACGCGCTGCCATGCCCCTACCCCACCATGCAAAAGACCTGCAGCCAGCAAGACCCAGGCCGAACCGACGGCCCACCACAACCAGGGCCAGGACTGGGCAGTGCCGCCTTCGCGCCAGAAAATAAAGCACAGCAACGCAAAGCCCAAACCACTGGCGCGCGCGCTCCCGCTAGACCAGGCGCATAAGCGCGCCCATTCCCAGCCGGCCGCGCCCATCATCAAAGCGGTCAGCAGCACAAAGGCCAAGGGATCATCGGCCCAAACCGCTGGAATCAAAACCGCCAAAAGCAACACGGCGGTAATGATGCGCTGCTTTAGCATGGGCTTGCGAGGCAGCAAGAAGCGCCCATCACTGCGGCGCACACGGCCTGCGCTTTGGCGTATAGGCCGGTGAGCGCGTTGGTGGCCATCAACACGGCACCTATACGGCCATGATCTCTTGCTCTTTAGCGGCAACCAACTTGTCGACGTCGGCAATGTAGCGGTCGGTCAATTTTTGGATATCCGCCTCGGAACGCTTTTGGTCGTCTTCAGAAACCTCTTTGTCTTTTTCCAATTTTTTGACTGCGTCATTGGCTTCACGGCGCAAATTGCGGATGGCAATTTTTGCGTTTTCACCTTCGCTCCTGACAACCTTGGTCAATTCCTTGCGGCGCTCCTCGGTCATCATCGGCATGGGCACGCGGATCAAGTCGCCCATGGAAGCCGGGTTCAAACCGAGATCACTCTCGCGAATCGCTTTTTCAATTTTGGCGCCCATACCCTTTTCCCAGGGCTGAATACCAATCGTGCGGGCATCGATCAAATTCAGGTTGGCCACTTGACTCAGAGGCACCATGGAGCCGTAGTACTCCACCTGGACCGTGTCGAGCAAGGCCGGGTTGGCGCGCCCGGTGCGCACTTTGGTCAAGGTATTTTTGAAATTAGCGATGGACTGGTCCATCTTGCCTTCCATGTGGCCCCGGATGTCTGCGATCGTCATACTCGTCACTCCAAAAATTCAAACATGCACCAGCGTGCCTTCGTCCTCACCCATCACCACACGCTTAAGCGCGCCGTGCTT
>CAMBFO010000126.1 GCA_945865675.1 Comamonas sp. lk | reverse complement strand
AGCGAGCCGACTAATTGCGCGCCTTTGATGACGCCCAGCGCCATGGAGCGCCAGCCGCCCAATATGGGCGCGTCGATCAGCAACACGCCTTTGGCTAAACCGGGGTGGCGCGCTGCCGCCATCAGGCTCAGAAAGCCACCCAGCGAATGACCCGCTAGCCACACTGGGCCGCCCGCCTTATCGGCCTGTGCTTGCGCAAAATCGGCCACCTGTTGCACCAAGTGTTTCCAGTTGTTGCTGACCGGGTAGTGCGGATCATGACCGATTTTTTCGATGGCCTGAACCGCAAAACCGCGTTTGTGCAAATGGGCAAACAAGACGCTGTAGGTGCTGGCCTGAAAGCTGTTGGCGTGAGAAAAAACAAGCGGGGTGGAATACATGGCTAGGGAAGAGGCAGGGCTTGGCGATGACCAAGCGCTAGCCTGAACAAAAAGGGCTTGATTATCCGGCTTGAAGGGTACGGGCAGCAAAAAAACCAAAAAATGTCTGAAGCCTCAGGCCTGTCGCTTGCCATACCCAGTGCAGACGGCCTTTAGTGCCATAGGTCGGCCGTACCACTATCATCGGGGCGAAGCCGCGCCCGTATGCGGTTCAAAATAAGCAGTTCGTTGGAAAGATATCCATGAGTAATATCATCATTCTGGGTGCGGGCCAGGTTGGCACTTCTGTGGCAAAAAACCTGGCTACGGAGCAGCACAACATCACTGTCATCGACCGCAATGCCGCCAAACTCAAAGAGTTGGCCTCCAAATACGACTTGCGCACCGTTACGGGTAATGCCGGGCACCCTTCGGTATTAAAAGAAGCGGGTATTGCCGACTGTGACTTGCTCATCGCCGTAACCGAGGTCGATGAGATCAACATGATGGCGTGCAGAATTGCCGCAAAAATATTCAATGTGCCCAAACGCATTGCCCGGGTACGTTCTTCCGAGTATTTAGACGATTCGCGTCTTACCGGAGAGGATGTTTTTGGTATCAGTCACGTCATCTCGCCCGAAGTGGTACTCGCACAGTATGTTGAAAATCTTGTTTTTTACCCGGAGGCGCTGCAGGTTTTAGAGTTCGCTGACCGCCAAGTCTGCTTGGTGGCCGTTCGCGCCAAGGCCGGTGGACTATTGGTGGGTGACCGGATAGGCAATTTGCATAACCACCTGAAGACCACAGATGCGCGAATCGTAGCCATCTTCCGCGGTAGTAGCGCGGTGCAGCCCGTTGCAAATACAGTCATTGAAGACGACGACGAAGTATTCTTTCTCTCCCGCACAAGCGATATGCGACGCGTCATGGAGGAGTTGCGCAAAGCAGACCGCCCGGCCAGGCGCATCATGATCGCAGGAGGCTCCGAATTCAGTTACCGGCTGGCCCAGGACCTGGAAGGCAGCCATTTGGTGAAGTTGATCGAGGCCAATGAAAAGCGCGCGCACCAGCTCGTGGCGCTGTTAGACAAAACAGTGGTCTTGCAAGGCAGCGAAAACGACAGTGAACTGTTAATTAACGAGGATATTGCCCAGGTCGATCTCTTTGTAGCAGCGACAGGCGATGACGATCGCAACATCATCGCATCGCTGCTGGCAAAAAAACTGGGCGCGCACCGCGTTTTGTCGCTGATCCATCAAAGCGTGTATGTCGGTGTCCTGGAGGACAGCAAAATCGATGTTGTTGTGGGGCTTGCGGATGTCACGATCGGTTCCATTCTTGCCCATGTTCGGCGTGCCGATGTGGCGCGTGTGCACAGCCTGCGACGGGGTGCGGCAGAGGCCCTGGAAATCGTGATCCATGGCGACAAATCCACCAGTCAGTGCGTGGGACGCCGTGTGGATGCCATCGCGTGGCCGTCGGGTGCCTTATTGGGCGCTGTAGTGCGCGGCCAAGAGGTGTTGATGGCGCACCATGACCTGGTACTTGCATCCGAAGACCATTTGATTTTGTTTGTTACCGAGATAAAAACGCTGCAGAAAATTGAAAAACTCCTTCAGGTTAACGCCAGCTTTTTTGGATGACGGGAATCACATCATGCAAAGAGTAGCGGGAGTTTTGAATATTCTTGGGTTCATCACCTTGATATTTGCCGGCTCGAAGTTGTTTCCAATAGCGGTTTCTTGGTATCTGGATGACCACGCCATTTGGAGCTTTGTTGTTGGGATGTTTGTTGCCGGCCTGATCGGCTTGGCCATGTGGACTTTCACGCGCAAGGCATCTCTGGGCAGAGAGTTACGCAATAGAGATGGTTTTTTGCTGTCTGCGCTCACCTGGATGGTGCTGCCGGCCATTGCCACTATTCCGTTGATGCTGAGTATTCCCGGTCTGAGCTTTACCGATGCGTATTTTGAAACCATGTCGGGCTTGACCGCTACCGGTGCCACTACGATTTCAAATCTGGACCAGTTACCTGCATCTATCAATTTGTGGCGTACTTTTATGAACTGGCTTGGTGGAATGGGAGTGGTGGTGCTGGCGGTGGCTGTCTTGCCGATACTGGGGGTCGGCGGCAGCCAAGCCTTTAAGGCGGAAATCCCTGGCCCGATGAAGGATGCCAAGCTCACGCCCCGTATTGCCCAGACCGCCAAAGGCTTGTGGTTGGTTTATGTACTGATTACAACAGCCTGCACCGTCAGTTTGTGGGCTGTCGGTATGCCACCGCTAGACGCGCTGATGCACGCCTTCTCCATTGTGGGCCTGGGTGGTTTTTCCTCACATGATGCCAGCTTTGGTTTCTTTAACTCACCCGCAATGGAAGCGGTAGCCATTGTGTTTATGTTGCTGGCTGCCATCAATTTTTCTACCCACTTGTTGGCATTTTCTGGGCGCACGCTACGGTCCTACGTCAAAGATAACGAAGCCCATCTGGTTTGGTCTGTTTTGTTAGTCAGTGTTGTTTTGGTCGCTTATTTTCTATGGACGCACCAGGTGTATCCGGATTTTCTTACCGCGCTACGCCACTCCGCATTTAACGTCGTTTCCATCGCAACCACCACCGGCCTGACCACACAAAACTACGATCTATGGCCTTCTTTTGCACCTGTGCTGATGATATTGTTGGCGTGTTTTGTGTGTGCCGCAGGCTCTACTGGTGGCGGCATAAAAATGATCCGCGCCCAACTTTTGGTGAAGCACTGCGTGAGTGAACTGCACAGGCTTGTGCATCCAAAATCACCAATGGTCGTCAAGTTAAATCGCGTCGTCTATGAGCCCTCGGTGATCGACTCCATTTTGGCGTTTTTGTTCCTGTACGGAGCCTCCATCATCGTTTGCACCTTGCTCATGCTCGCAAGCGGGTGCGACATAGTGACGGCACTGTCAGCGGTCGTTGCTTCTGTCAACAACATGGGACCTGGACTCAATTTGGTAGGCCCCGCAACCACCTTTGCGGTACTCACCGACTTCCAAACCTGGATATGTACGCTGGCCATGCTGCTCGGACGCTTAGAGCTATTTACGATGGTGGTCATTTTCACGCGGGCGTTTTGGCGTACCTGAAGCGATAGCGCCGAAAGTTTCGAGCAACAAATCTGGTCACATTACAGGCCTTGGCAGCTTGCTTATGCACCCTGAACCCATGGGATGGGTCACTGAACACAACAAATGCGTGTAGTTGCAGGTTCGTAGGAAAGTACCTTCAGAAGTGGTACTGAACCTTGCTGAAATCGCTAATGGCAAACGCGTAAAGAATCATCAGATCTTCTTCATTCGTATTGTTGATTTGGTGCCGGGCGTTGCCAGGAATGAACAACATCCGTCCGGGGTCTACGTTATGCACCACATCCTCGATGGTGACGGTGCCGCGACCTGAGAGGGTGAAATAGGTTTCTGGCTGTGCATGGCGGTGCGGTTCAAGCGATTCACCCTGCCGCAGGCGAACGACTCCCATCGTCATGTCATTTTGGCATCCGCAATGGCTGCCGAGCAGTTCTTTCCATTGCGCCTTGCCACGAGTGGCAATTTGCTCAGAAGGCCACTGGGTCCACTCCAGCTCGTCCAGGTGTTGAGAGGCTGATTGCATTAGAAAATTATATTGAGCAGGGTGATGCAGACATTTTAGCTAGCGGGTGTGTGCTTAGGGCTTTATGGCGTTTGTTATGGTTAAGGCTTATTCATATTGGAAACCATATTGATGAAATTCGCCATCTTCAGCGTAACGATCTGCATGGGTAGCGTGCAGGCCCAAGTTGGCGAAATAGTGGCGCTTCCTGGCTTTGGGATTGACCGAACCGAGGTCACCATCGGGCAATTCGACCGCTACGTGCGGGCCACGAACACCACCACGCGGGCCGAAAAAGAGGGGGGTGGGTTTGAATACGGCGCCGGTTGGGAGCGTCGGCCCGGTTGGTCGTGGCGAAAGCCAGATGGCGAGACGAGGAGTGCAGATATGCCTGCCGTTCATTTGGATTTTGCAGAAGCGCAAGCCTATTGCCGTTGGGCAGGGGGCCGGTTACCGACAGGGGCTGAGTGGCAAACCGCGGGCTTTACCGAGTTGCGCGAGTCGCCTCCAGCGCCTTGGCAGAAAGGCCGAACCTATCCATGGGCTACGGGTGACAGCCCGCAAGGTGCCAACACGAGTGGGGCCGATCCATGGCCGCGTGCTGCGCCCGCAGGCGCTACCAAACAAGGCGTCAATGGCCTGTATGACATGGGCGCTAATGTATGGGAGTGGACCACCGACAGTCCCGACAGCAAGGGGCGTGAACGCCGTACAGTAGGGGGCTCTTGGTGGTACGGCGCATTTAACATGAGGGCCGATGTGCAGGCATTTAAACCCGCAGACTTTTACGCCGTTTACATCGGGTTTCGGTGTGTGTACGAACGATAGTCAACTGTCTTGCTACGACTATGCATGATCGAATATTTTTTGGATACCACCAAGCGTAAAAAATTGACGGTCAAACCTGCACCCTGGCGAGATCAACTGCGTAGGGGGATTTTCTTAAGGGCTCACTTCGCTCCATATAGTAAGATATTTTTCGCTTGGCTTGATGTCTCGGGCAAGCCTCTTTGGGTCGGGAAACCGGTGTCGATGTTGATACGTGAGATAGGCGGTCGTCATGAGTAAGCGATTTCTTAGGTGGGTCGGAACATGGATCGAGGAAAACATCCCTCCCGGTGCCAATCCCGACATAGAGAGCCACGATGCAAAGGCAAAGCGGCTGACGGAAAAAATGTTCGCCCAAGCGCTTGCTGCCGGCTTCACGAGTTTCGAGACCGACGAAGAGCGGGAGCGCGTTGCGCCCCTGGTACTGTCCGCTGTCGCTGACAGCACCGACTTCAACATCGATGCCTACCGCCTCAAGTCAGAACTTGCCAATGAGAATGAAGACGGCGACTGACTCGCCAACAGACAATCAAAAACCCACATTCCAATTCAAGGAGTGGGTTTACTTTAAGGTCATATGGTCGGGGTGAGAGGATTCGAACCTCCGGTCTCTACGTCCCGAACGTAGCGCTTTACCAGACTAAGCTACACCCCGTGGTGCATGTAGGGGAAGTAGTTTATCAAAGCGACCAGCCGCAGGCCCCGCGAATTCTCGCAATGCTTTGAGACTAATTATTCCGAACCAAGGACTGCTGCGCCAGCTGCACCATGCAATCCACATACGGGCCGGCGGGCAGGTGCTTGGCGACTCCCAGCGCGCGGGAAATCTCGCTTTGCGCCGAGCGCATCGCGGCATCCAGGGCGCCCGTGCGCTTGACGATAGACGCCACTGCTTCCAGTGCGTCCACATCACCTTTTTCGATCGCGTTACGAATCGTGGCGGCGTCCTCCGGTGGGGCTAATTGCATGGCGGTAATGAGCGGCAGCGTGCACTTGCCCTCGCGTAAATCGTCGCCCAGATTTTTGCCCAGCACGCTGGCGTCACCCGCATAGTCCAGTACGTCGTCAATCACCTGGAAAGCCGTGCCCAAGGCCTGACCAAAGGTCGCGCAAGCGCTTTCCACTGCGGGGGTGGCCTTGGACAGGATGGCCGCAACCTGCGCGCTGGCTTCGAATAATTTCGATGTTTTGGAGCGTATGACTTGCAGGTAATCTGCTTCGCTCAGGTCGGCGTTGTGCATGTTCATCAACTGCAGCACTTCGCCCTCGGCAATCACATTGGTGGCGTCAGCCAGCACCTGCATGATGCGCATTTCCTGCACTTGCACCATCATTTGGAAGGCGCGCGAATACAAAAAGTCACCGATCAACACGCTGGCCGGGTTGCCAAAGCGTGCATTGGCCGTGGGCAGGCCCCGGCGCAGGGTGGAATCGTCCACCACGTCGTCGTGCAGCAAGGTGGCGGTATGAATAAATTCCACCACGGCGGCCATGGTCAGGCGGTGGGTACCGGTGTAGCCCAGTGCGCCGCAGCACAGCAACAGCAGTTGCGGGCGCAGCCGTTTGCCGCCTGCAGCGATGATGTACTGGGATACGTCGCCTACCAGGGGCACGCTGGTGCTCAGGCGCTGCGCTATCAGGGCATCCACGCCCTGCATGTCCGCAGCGATCAGGGAAAGGGCCTGGGACGGGCTGGTAGTGGGGGATGGTTCGGTCATCTTGGGGCTCTAGGGCGCAAATTATAGGTAGCGAGCCCTCTGCCAACGGCCCCGTACCGGTAATGTCAAGGCGCAGGTACAGCCACTGCTATAATGTTTGGCTCTGTGGAAATCCGTTCACAGACTTGAATCGAAGAGGTCAACATGTACGCGGTCATAAAAACCGGCGGCAAGCAATATCGGGTTGCAGCCGGCGAAAAAATTAAAGTAGAACAGATTGCTGCGGACGTA
>CAMBFO010000125.1 GCA_945865675.1 Comamonas sp. lk | reverse complement strand
CAAGCCCACAACGAGGAGTACTCGCCTCTGTGCTCCTGCACCATACGGACAGCGCGTTGGCGCACTTCAGGTGAAAAACGGTTTGATTTCTTGTTCATGGCTCCATCTTCTCAAAGTTTGGAGCCTCCTCAAAACCCGGGGCGATTCAGTCATTACCAATGGTGTCAACTTCAGTGCTTACAGCTTTAGTTCCGAATCGCCGTGTTGGAAGTCAGTGTTGGTCGCCTCACAGGATCGGTAGACCTATGTACGCGAACCAGTGCCCTGGTCTGAAAATAGGTTGGTGGCAGCGCGAGTACAGTCCACTGGCTCTTGCCTGTTTTTTCGCCAGACGGACACTGTGCATCCAAAGCGGCGGCGAAACCAGAACGCAAAGGCGCTGGCACCACTAAATCCCAGTAAATCGGCGAGTTCGGCCATGGCGTGGTCACCGTCCCTAATTTGCCGCAGCGTGAATTCAGAGCGCACCGCTTGCATCAGCGTCGAAAACGTCTCTCCATCGGCCTGCAAATGGCGGTGCAGGGTGCGCCGGTCCATGGCCAGATGCTGGGCCACTTGGTCTGCGGTGCAACGCCCGCCAGGCAGCAAGGCCGCCACCAGTTGCCGCGCGGCCTGCGCGGTGTTGTTGCCGGTGCGGCTCAAGGTCTGGTCCAAGAACCGGCGCGCATAGGGCGCCATGCCCGAGTCCGCCATGGGCAGGCGCAACTGCAGATCACGCGCCGCGCAGACGATGCCGTTAAAGCTGCTGTTGAACTCTAAATGGGCCCCAAACAAGGCACGGTGGCTGCTGCTCTTGGCGGGCGCACGGTGCGAAAAGCAGACCCGGCGCGGCTGCCACTGGGGCCCCAAGAGCTCTTGCAGAATGCGGAACATCACGCCCACTGCCAACTCAATCGCCTGTCGCACCGGCACCGCGCCTTCGAGCAAAACCTCTTCGCGGATGATGACCACGTCCTGCGCATCTTCAATGCGTGTGAGCAGCGAGGCGTTAAGCAGGCGCAGGTAGCGCGACAAGGTGTCAAGCGCCTGTCGCGCGGTGGGCTCTTCCCGAAGCACGATGCTGATGGGCCCCAGGTTGGCCAGACGCCGGCCCCGCGCGAGTTGCAACCCAAAGTCTTCCACCTGGGCCGCCCGGGCACTGGCTTCTAGCAAGTCGCGCACGGCGACCGCACTGATAGGCGTTTCCGGGTCGTCCAGGCAACGCGGGCTCAGGCCCACGCTGCGCATCAGCGCGTTGGCGTCAAGTCCCAACTGACGCGCTAGCTCGGGGTAACCGTGCAGACTGGCACTGCGGACGACAGAGGTGGCAGCGGCCATGCAAATGTCCCAAATAATAAATGGAATGTCCCAGTATATACATCACCACGGATGGCGCATAGGTACATTCAGCCCCTGAAGCGGCGCATGAAAACCCGTGTCAGCGCCACTCACCACAACAACAGGAGACTCCCAATGACAAATGCATCCCCGATCCGAACCCGACTGATCCGCCCACTCGCCACCCTTGCCTTGCTTTGTTCAACGGCGGCCATGGCCTGGACCGACAAACCTGTGCGCATGATCGTGCCAGCGCCTGCGGGTGGCACCATGGACGTGGTGGCGCGCATTCTGGCCGAGCAAATCTCGACCGACATCGGCCAGCCGGTGGTGGTGGACAACAAACCCGGCGCGGGCGGCGCCATTGCGGTGCAGGCCATGTTGGCCGCACCGACGGACGGGCAGACCATCATGGTCACGGCCAGCAACATCCTGACCGAAATCCCCCATGTGATGAAAACCAGTTTTGATCCGCTTAAGGACGTGCGCCCGGTAGCTACCGTAGCGCGCGCCTCCATGGTGCTGGTCGCCGGACCGGCCATCACGGCCACCGACATCAAAGGCATGATCAGCTATGCCAAAGCCAATCCGGGCAAGCTCAGTTTCGCCTCGTACAGCGCAGGCACCAGCTCGCACTACGCGGGCATGATCTTTAACCAAAAGGCCGGACTGGACTTGCAGCACGTGCCCTTCCCCGGCTCACCTCCCGCACTGGTGCAGGTGATGGGTGGCCACATTGGCATCATGTTTGACGGCTTGGTGACATCGCTGCCGCAAATCAAGGGCGGCAAGCTCAAGGCCTATGGAATTGCGGCAAAAGCCCGTTCCGCGCAATTGCCTGACGTACCTACCTTGGCCGAACTCGGGTACCCAGACATCGACTTCAGCAACTGGCTGGGCACAGCGGTGGCCAGTGGCGTGCCGACCGCCATCGTGGACAAAATCAACGCGGCCACGCTGAAGGCGGCGGCATCACCCAAGGTCAATGACCGCTTGATTGCGGCTGGCTTTGAACCCAACACCAGCCTGAGCTCTACGCAGTTGGCGCAATCGGTCAAAGTGGACTTTGAACGCAACGCTGCCATCGTCAAGGCCTTCAATATCCAGTTGAACCAATAAGCCATGGCCCTGACTGCCGCCACCCGCATGCGGGTTGAAGCCCTGACCTGTGCCATTGGCGCCGAGATCAGCGGGGTGCATCTGGGCGCAGCCGCCCGCGACGACGGCTTGTTTGCCGAAATCCGGGCGCTGCTGCTGCAGCACAAAGTGCTGTTCTTGCGCGACCAGGACATCAGCCGCGCCGAACATGTGGCGTTTGCCCGCCGTTTTGGCGAGCTGGAAGGCCATCCGGTGGCAGGCAGCGACCCCGATTACCCCGGTTTGGTGCGCATTTACAAATCGCCCGACGCGCCCGCCGACCGCTACGAGAACGCCTGGCACACCGACGCCACTTGGCGCGACAAGCCGCCTATGGGCTGTGTGCTGCGCTGCATCGAATGCCCGCCGGTCGGTGGCGACACCATGTGGGTGAATATGGCACTGGCCTTTGAGAACCTGCCCGCGCACGTGAAGGCGCAAATTGCGCCGCTGCGTGCGCGCCACAGTATTGAGGCCAGCTTTGGTGCGGCCATGCCGATTGAAAAGCGACTGGCCCTCAAGGCCCAGTTCCCTGACGCCGAACACCCGGTGGTGCGCACGCACCCCGAAACCGGCGAAAAGGTGCTCTTCGTCAACGCGTTTGCCACCCATTTCACCAACTTCCATACGCCTGCCAACGTGCGCTTTGGCCAAGATGCGGTGCCCGGCGCCGCCGACCTGATGCGCTACCTGATCTCGCAAGCCTACATCCCCGAATACCAGGTGCGTTGGCGCTGGAAGCCCAACTCGGTCGCCATCTGGGACAACCGCAGCACCCAGCACTACGCGGTAATGGACTACCCGCCCTGCCACCGCAAGATGGAACGCGCCGGCATCATGGGCGATACGCCTTACTAAAGCGACACCCGCTTTTCGAACCCCATTTATCCACCAGGATTTCGCATGAACTTTCTCGACGGCTCCCTTTTCCCAGAAAACCAGGACCCCTTGGTCATCACCGCCGCCCCTTACGGCCCCGAGTGGATTCCCTCGGACTTTCCAGAGGACATTCCGGTCACCATGGCTGAGCAGGTGCAAAAAGCGGTGGACTGCTACAACGCAGGCGCCACCGTGCTGCACCTGCATGTGCGCGAATTGGATGGCAAGGGCAGCAAACGCTTGTCCAAGTTCAATGAACTAATTGCCGGTGTGCGCAAAGCCGTGCCCGACATGGTGATTCAGGTGGGCGGCTCCATCTCTTTTGCACCCGAGACCGACGGCGCGGCCGCCAAGTGGCTGTCGGACGACACCCGCCACATGCTGGCCGAACTTGACCCGCAGCCCGACCAAGTGACGGTGACGGTCAACACCTCGCAGATGAACGTGCTTGAGCACATGGACATCGCCGACTACGCAGGTACGTCGATGGCCGAGCCCGAGATCTACCAGGCTTACCGCGAAATGATCGTGCCGGCCGGCCCCGGCTGGGTGGAAGAGCACATCCGCCGCCTTAGCGCTGCGGGCATCCAGAGCGCCTTTCAGTTCTACAACATCAACAGCTTTGAGACGGTGGAGCGTCTGATGCGCCGCGGCGTCTACAAAGGCCCGCTGGTCATGAACTGGGTCGCCATCAGCGGCGGCATGGACGCGCCCAACATCTACAACCTGGCCAATTTTTTGCGCGCCATTCCCGACGGCTCCATGCTCACGGTAGAAAGCTCGATGCGCAACGTCTTGCCCATCAACATGATGGGTATTGCCATGGGTTTGCATGTGCGCTGCGGCATTGAAGACAACCTGTGGACGCAAGACCACCAGTCCAAAATGAGCACCGTGCGCCAGATTGAGCAGTTGGTGCGCATCTCGCGCGAATTCAGCCGCCCTATTGCCACCGGTAAAGAGGCCCGCAAGATCTGCAAGATTGGCGTTTTTTACGACAGCACCGAAGAAACTTTGGCCCAAAACGGCTTTGCCCCCAACCCCAAGCAAGGGCACCAGGGTTATTTGCGCAAGGTGGCCTGACACCATGGCAAAAGCAATTCGTTTTTATGAAACCGGCGGCCCCGAGGTCCTTCGCCTGGAAACCGTCGAAGTGGGCGAGCCCGGCCCCGGCCAGGCACGCGTGCGCCACACGGGCATTGCGGTCAACTTTATTGACATCTATGTGCGCACCGGTCGCTATCCGGCGCCTCTGCCCAGCGGCTTGGGTTCGGACGCCGTGGGCGTGGTCGAAGCGGTGGGCGAAGGTGTGAGCGAGGTCGCCGTAGGCGACCGCGTGGGTTACCTTATTGGCCCGCAAGGCGCCTATTCTGATGTGCGCCTGATGCCCGCTGCCGTGCTGATCAAACTGCCCGATGGCATATCCGACAGCACTGCGGCCACCCTGATGATGAAGGGCATGACTGCGCAATATCTGTTTCGCCAGGTATTCCCCTTAAAAGGCGGCGAAACCATCCTCTACCATGCCGCCGCCGGTGGCGTGGGCCTGATCGCCTGCCAATGGGCCCGCGCCCTGGGCGTCACCATGATTGGCACGGTCAGCACCGACGAAAAAGCGGCGCTAGCCAAAGTAAACGGCTGCACCCACACCATCATCACCGGGCGCGAGGACATTGCACAACGGGTAAAAGAAATCACCGGCGGCAAGGGCGTTCCCGTGGTGTTTGATTCGGTGGGCAAGGACACGCTGGAGGCCTCACTCAACAGCCTGCAGACACGCGGCACGCTTGTGAGCAACGGCACATCTTCGGGCCCGGTGGTGATCGACACTATGCAACTGGCGGCCAAGGGCTCGCTATGGCTGACCCGTCCGGCCATGATGCACTACATCATGCCGCGCGCGCACATGCTGGACATGGCGCAAGAAGTGTTTGACATGGTGCTTGCAGGCAAGATCAAAAGCGAAGCGTCGCAAACCTTTGCCCTAGAAGACGCTGCCGATGCACACCGCGCCCTGGAGTCGCGCAAAACGGTGGGCGCTACTGTATTGCTGCCCTGAACGCGGGGGCCTTGCGCAGGCGCCGCCCAGAAACTGGTTTTGCCAAAGACGAAGGTCAAGCTCGGCGAACAACACCGCAACTAGGATGGATAATTTAACTTCGGGTGCATCCTAAAGAAAACCAATGCTGGGCTAGACCAAGCCCAACATCCTCCTATACATGGCCGCGCCCGTAACCCGATATATCCAAGAGTCATACCTGTACGCTGGCATGCACGACCTGGGCATGAGCGTCAACTTTTGGTCGGGTCCGGGTGTCCTTTTGGCTGGGTCCACGACCACACTGCAGTCGTTGGACCACTGGAGGCAATGACCGGTATCTGGCTGTCAATCTAAACTTTTGTAAGTCGGGTAACGCTGCACTGCCGTCTTTTAACGGCTTACACCTAACTCAGTCTTCGAACCTGATCAGCTCGGATTGGAAAAAATATCACCGCCCGATGGAAGGCCGTCAGAGAGCCAGAGAAAAGCCCAAGGAAGGACTTGCTTGAATTGAGAAGTTCACTGGCAACCACTTGGCTATCACTGAATCTACAAGCGACTCAGTAGTAACCATGACTCCTTGATCCTTCATTTACTATAAGCATGTGACTCGCTCAGAATCACACACCTGGTTCGTAAAGGGAACTAAATACATGTGAATTCCAGTGCTCTCGTCACTGGAGTCAAGGAAACATTCACATGATCAAACTCGAAGCCGCCCCCGAAGTCCTGGCCCTACTGACCCAGGCGTTCCCACCCCCATCATCTGACGCCGCAAGAGCATTGCATAAATACATTGCCGTGTTGGAACGGCTGCTGTTTTTGTCCTTGCAAGCGCCACGTAGTCCAGAGCAAACCAAGCTCAATCTATATGCCATCTCCCTTCAACGACTCGCAAACCAAGGCGGCCAGATCGGTCCCCGCAAGATTCGCGTGCACAAATGGCTGCGTGACAACAAGCTGGAATTGATTCAGACCGTGACCAAAGGCTCCAACCTCACTGGACACCTGAGTCATGTGCGATTGACGGCCCGCGTGACCATGACCGACAGCCTAGAACTAAAAGAACAAATACCCATAAACATCACTCCACAATTGACCGACAGACAGCTCAGCGCCTACCTTACAGGCGACGATACGGCCAACCAAGCCCTCTTCGACCTCCTCTACCCCGACTACGACGAGCGCTGGACCGAAGAGCACATCCGTACGCACTTTGATCCAGTGAAAGTCGACGTACGCTCATTGGAAAGCTACATCCTTTGGCTGACCACCGAGGCCACCATGCTGACCAAGGACAAAAAGGCCTCAGCACTGCGCCAAGCCCGCACGGTTCTGGGTTGCTCAAGTGTGTTGAACGGCTGGTACCTGCAGCGCAAGAAACCCAGCGACTTTGGTCGCATGTACTACGAAGGCGTGAGTGTGCAGAACGTCAACAAGGCACTGCGCGCTGCCATGCT
>CAMBFO010000124.1 GCA_945865675.1 Comamonas sp. lk | reverse complement strand
GCCTGGTCGTAGCCGTGTTCTAGCAATAGCCAGCCGCCCGGCTTGAGGCAGGCAGGCGCTTGGGCAATGATGGCGCGCAAGTCGTCTAAGCCATCGGCGCCGCTGGTCAGGGCTTGCAAGGGCTCGTGGGCCAGCGCCGCAAGGTGCGGATCGGCGTCGGCGATGTAGGGCGGGTTGGACACCACGGCATCGAAAACTTGGCTCAAGCCCGCCAGCCATGCGCCTTGGGAAAACGCCACCTCCAAACCCAAGCGCTGCGCGTTGGCCTTCGCTACAGCCAAGGCATCGGCGCTGATATCGCAAGCATGCATATGCACATCAGGGCGCTGATGTTTCAAGGCCAAGGCAATAGCGCCGCTGCCGGTGCCCAGGTCGACGGCGCGGGCTGCAGGCGGCAAAATCGCCAGGGCCCAGTCCACCAGGGTTTCGGTGTCAGCACGCGGGCAAAGAACACGCGCATCGACTTGAAGGTCCAAGCCATAAAACGCCGCCCAGCCAGTGATGTAGGGCAGGGGCTCGCCCGCAAGTCGGCGCCTAAGCGCATCCTGCCAGACTTGCTGGGCGGTGATGGAAAGTGTTTCGTCGTCGTGCGCTACCAACCAGGCCCGCTCTTTGGCTGTGCGGCCTAGGGCTTGCAGCAATAGAAGCTGGGCTTCCAAGCGCACGATGCCTTGCGCGATGGCGCTTTGCAAAGCCTGTTCGAAGGTGGGCGCGGCGTCCATGCTTGCCTCTTCAAACCTTCCCCAGTTCCAAATCCGCCATTTGCTGCGCGGCTTCAAAAGCTTGCAGAGCTTCGACTACATCGCCCAAGTCGCCTTCCATGATGGTGAGTAATTTGTACAGCGTCAGGTTGATACGGTGGTCGGTCAGGCGGCCTTGGGGGAAGTTGTAGGTGCGGATGCGGTCGCTGCGGTCGCCCGTGCCGACCAGGCTTTTACGCTCGGCGGCGTCTTTGGCGGCGCGCTCGGAGCGGTCTTTTTCTTGGATGCGCGCGGTCAGTACGCGCAAGGCTTGCGCTTTGTTGCTGTGCTGGCTGCGCCCGTCCTGGCATTCGGCGACGATGCCGGTAGGCAAGTGGGTAATGCGCACCGCCGAATCGGTTTTGTTGATGTGCTGTCCACCGGCACCGCTGGCGCGGAAGGTGTCGATGCGCAAGTCGGCTGGGTTGATCTTGATGGCTTCGGCCTCGTCCGGTTCGGCCAGCACCGCCACGGTGCAGGCGCTGGTGTGGATGCGACCCTGGGTTTCGGTGACGGGCACACGTTGCACGCGGTGGCCGCCAGATTCAAACTTTAGCGCGCCATACACGTTATGGCCTTCCACGCGCAGCACCACTTCTTTGTAGCCGCCCAACTCGCTGGCCGATTCACTCATGATCTCGGTTTTCCAGCCCAGGCTGTCGCAGAAGCGGGTGTACATGCGCGCCAGGTCACCGGCAAACAGCGTGGACTCATCGCCACCAGTGCCGGCGCGGATTTCCACAAAAGCATTGCGCGCATCATCCGGATCTTTGGGCAGCAGCATGCGCGTGAGTTCGGCTTCGAGTTGCGTCAATTCGGCGCTGGCGCTGTCCAGTTCTTCCTGCACCATGGCTGCCATGTCCGCATCGGTGTCCGCGCTTTCAAGCATCTCAGTGGCGGTCGATAAATCGGCCTCGCGCTCCTGGTAACGCGCCCAGCGGCTGGCCACTGCGCCCACCTCGGTGTGCTCGCGCGAGAGCGCCAAGAACTGCGTCATGTCCTTCATGATGTCTTCGCGTGAGAGCAAAAATTCCAGCTCGCCCAGGCGGTCGGTGTAGCGTGCAAGTTGTTGGCGTAAAAACGGTTTCATGGCGGAATACAAAAAGAGACTGAAAGAGGCCCGGCGTAGCGGGGAAGGGCCGGTGTGCCAGCCGGTGGACGGCATGCAGCGCGGCGGCTGGCGTTGCGCCAGCGTGTAGCGTCGCTAACGCTCTTTGCGCAAAAAGAGATGTTCTATGGCGTGGCGGGCGCGTTCGCGTGCCGCTGTGTCGGCGCCGTGCAATTCGGCAAAGGCGCCGTGCAGCATTTTTTGCGTCAAACCTTTGGATAAGGCTTCGAGCACCGCCTCTACGTCCTCGCCTTTGGCCAGCGCTTTGCGCGCGCGAGCCAATTCGTGGGCGCGCCAGGCGTCCGCCTGGGCGTTGAGTTGCTGAATTAAGGGCACGGTATGGCGCTGGTCCAGCCAGTGCATAAAGCTTTGCACCCCGGCGTCCACAATCGCCTCGGCCTGGGCCACGGCGGCCTGGCGGTTGGCCTGGCCGGTTTGCACCACGCCTGCCAAATCGTCCACCGTATAGAGATACACATCGCCCAGTTTTTTCACCTCGGGCTCGATGTCACGCGGCACCGCCAGGTCCACCATGAACATGGGGCGGCGTTTGCGTTTTTTCAGGGCCCGCTCCACCGCACCCAGACCGATGATGGGCAAGGTGCTGGCAGTACAACTAATCACCGCGTCAAACTCGGCCAGCCGGTCTGGCAGGTCGGACAGGCGCATCACTTCGGCGCCAAAGCGCCCGGCCAATTGCTCGCCGCGCTCCAGCGTGCGGTTGGCGATGGTGATGGACTTGGGGTTTTTGGCGGCAAAGTGGGTGCTGCACAGCTCAATCATCTCGCCCGCGCCGACAAACAAAACCTTGACCTGGCCCATGTCCTCAAACAATTGCCCGGCCAAGCGCACCGCGGCGGCGGCCATGCTGATGGAGTGGGCACCGATTTCGGTGGAGCTGCGTACCTCTTTGGCCACCGCAAACGAGCGCTGGAACATTTGCGACAAAGTGCTACCCAGGGCCCCGGCGGACTCGGCGGCGCGCACCGCGTCTTTGAGCTGCCCCAGGATTTGCGGCTCGCCCAGGACCATGGAGTCCAGTCCGCTGGCCACCCTAAAGGCATGGCGCGCGGCCTCTTGGTCGCTCAGGCTGTAGGTGTGCGAGCGCAGGGTGTGGGTGGAAACGCCGCCCGATTGGGCCAGCCAGTCCAGGGTGTGCTCCATTTGCGTCTGGTCCCCAGCGCAGTAAATCTCGGTGCGGTTGCAGGTGGAGACAATGGCCGCTTCGGGCGCGCTGGGCATGGATTGGCGCAGGCCCAAGAGGTGCGGCTCGATCTTGTCGATGGCAAAGGCAAACCTTCCGCGCAGGTCCAGCGGAGCGGTGTTGTGGTTGATGCCGAGTGCCCAGACTGCCATAGATAAGCGGGATTATAAAATTTGATGCTACTACGAAAGAATTCATGGGCCCGTTCGACTTTGCCAACCACTTGCTCAATTTTGTGGCACCAGCGGTATTTGTCGGGTTTTTTCTAGCTCTGACGGCGCCGGTGGTGCTGGGCGTGAGGCCCAGGGCCGGGTCCTGGCTGGGGCAGGGCATTCTCAATTCCCTGGTGGGCTGCTGCGCCTTGGCCGCCGGGCTCTGGTTTTTCGGCAACGACGGCAAGATGGGCACTTATGCCGGCCTGTTGCTGGCCTGCTCGCTCAGCCAACTGGCGTTTTTGCGACCTGCGGGCAAATGAGCGGGGCGCCCGACAATGGTATTCGCCTGGCCGCCGCTGGCGCACAAGACCTGCCAGCGTTGCACCAACTAATTTTTGACCACGGCGCCAATATCTGGAACTACCTGCCGCAAGTCGGCATCTGCGAACACCTGCAAGACATAGCCCAAGGCCGCGCCCACGGCGTACTGGCGCTGGAACGGGAGCAATTGATAGGCGCGGTAACTTTTGGCCTTAGCACCGACTTCGACCGCTACCTGCCCGAGCAAGCACGTGGTACGCCCCAGGGTTATGTGAGCGAAGCCGTGGTGCGGCGCGACCGGACCGGGCAGGGTTTGGGCACACGCCTGCTGCGCCAAGCCTTGGTCGAACTAGGCAAACTCGGTGCGGAGGTGGTGTTTATAGACCGCCACGAGGAAAACCTGGCCTCTGGCGGCATGATGAGCGCTGCGGGGTTTGTGGAAATCGAAACTTATGCCGACCCCCGGCGGCGCCCGCATGGCTCAGGGCGTACTACGGTGTGCTGCTTCAGCTTTGCGGATCGAAATGGCTCACCCGGTCGGTAATCAGCCCGTCAGTACCTAAGCCCATCAGCCGCTGGGCCTCTTGTTGCTCATTAACGGTATAGCTGAGCAAGCGAAAACCCGATGTTTTGGCCAGAGCGACAGAATCGTTGTCCCAAAGTGCATGGTTACAGACGATGGCTTGGCATTGCAGCCGGGTGGCGTGACCCAGCCAATGCGCCCAGCCTTGGTCTTCCAGCGCATGGATCAACAGGCCGCGCGGCAGCTCGGGATGTTTTGCCAAAGCGCCTTCGAGCGCGGCGATTTCAAATGATGTCAGCAAAGGCGGCACTGCCGCACCCTGCCACAGCCTCGCTACATGCTGCGCCACCACCTCACCCGTGTGGCGTTCGGTGCCCACGGTCGGTTTGATCTCGATATTGAGCAAATAACCGTTAGCAATGCAAAAACCTGCTATCGCCTCTAGCGTGGGTAGCGGCTCGCCTGCGTAGGCGGCGCTATGCCAGCCCCCGGCGTCCAATTGCGACAGGGTGTGCCAGCTTTGGTGACCGGCCACGGGGTCGGCGGCAGCGGGCAGGGCGCTGCCGCTGGTGGTGCGGGTCAGCGTGTCGTCGTGCAGCAAAAAGGGCACTCCGTCGCTGCTGAGTTTGACGTCGCACTCAAACATGCGGTAGCCCCAACTGGCCCCCAGGCGCAAGGCGGCCAGGGTATTTTCCGGCGCCAGCGTGCCCGCCCCCCGGTGGGCAATCCAGCGCGGGTAGGGCCAATCGGGTAAGGCATTTTTATCTTTCATAAGCGCCACTGTAACTGGCGCGGCGCAGGGCGATTGCGTGCCCGCTGCAAGATCTATGCTGCACTGCGGTAATATCGAAAACACTTCTCGCCCCCGCCCTCTCCGCAGCGCGGGGCACGTCATTTGCCCAGCCCCGATGAACGCCCCCACCTCCCTGTCGCATTTGCTGCCCGCCGCCGCCCCGCCCCACACCGAGCGCATCCGCGAGATTCCGTACAACTACACCTCATTTTCGGATCGGGAAATTGTCATCCGCCTGCTCGGGCCTGCGGCCTGGGACACTTTGCTGCTGCTGCGTGAGGAGCGCAACACCGGGCGCTCGGCCCGTATGTTGTACGAGGTGTTGGGCGATATGTGGGTGGTGCAGCGCAACCCCTATTTGCAAGACGACTTGCTGGACAACCCCAAGCGTCGGCGCATGCTAGTCGATGCACTGCGCCACCGACTGAGCGAGATTCACAAACGCCGCACGCCGCAAGGCGCGGGCGGGCACGACGGTTTGGTGGGCACTTTGCTGGATGCGGCCCAGGCGGCGGTCGATGCTTTTGATGCCGCTTTTGTGGAGGTTGCCGCTTTGCGCCGCAAGGCGCAGCGGGTGCTGGGGCGCTTGACGGCGCCGGGCAACATCAAGTTTGATGGCCTGAGCCGGGTGTCGCATGTGACCGATGCCACCGACTGGCGTGTGGAATACCCTTTTGTGGTGCTGACGCCCGACAGTGAAGAGGAAATGGCGCGGCTGGTCAAAGGCTGTATCGACTTGGCGTTGACCATCATTCCACGCGGCGGCGGCACTGGCTACACCGGCGGCGCGGTGCCGCTGACCTGGAGGAGCGTAGTCATCAACACCGAAAAGCTCGAAACCTTGGGCCCGGTGCAGATGCGCACTTTGCCCGGTATGGATCGTGAAGTAGCCACCATCTGGAGCGAGGCGGGCGTCATCACGCAGCGCGTGGCCGATGCGGCTGAGCGCGCCGGGTTTGTGTTTGCGGTGGACCCGACCTCGGCCGAGGCCTCCTGCATAGGCGGCAATATCGCCATGAACGCAGGGGGTAAAAAAGCCGTGCTCTGGGGCACCGCTTTGGACAACCTGGCCAGCTGGCGCATGGTGACGCCGGATGCGCAATGGTTGGAGGTCAAGCGCATCGGTCACAACATGGGCAAGATCCATGACGCAGACCAGGCAGTTTTTGAACTGCAGTATTTCAAGGCCGACGGCAAAACGCAGCTGCGCAGCGAAACCCTGACGATTCCGGGCCCGGCTTTTCGCAAAGCCGGTCTGGGCAAGGATGTAACGGACAAATTTTTAAGTGGCCTGCCCGGCATCCAGAAAGAGGGCTGCGACGGCCTGATTACCAGCGCCTCTTGGGTGCTGCACCGCATGCCGGCGCATACGCGCACGGTATGCCTCGAGTTTTTTGGCAATGCGCGTGACGCGGTGCCCAGCATCGTGGACATCAAGGACTTTATGTTCGCCGAGCAAAAGCGCAGCGGCGTGCTGCTGGCGGGTCTGGAGCATTTGGACGACCGTTACCTCAAGGCCGTGGGCTATGCCACCAAGAGCAAGCGCGCCGCCGAGTTAGGTGGCAGTTCGGGTCTGCCCAAGATGGTGTTGGTGGGCGATATTGCCGGTGACGATCCGGATGCGGTGGCACGCGCCACCTCGGAAGTAGTGCGCCTGGCCAATGCGCGTAGCGGCGAGGGCTTCGTGGCGATCAGTCCCGAGGCGCGCCGCAAATTTTGGCTGGATCGCAAGCGCACTGCCGCTATCAGCCGCCATACCAATGCCTTCAAAATCAATGAAGACGTGGTGATTCCGCTCGAGCGTATGGGTGAGTACACCGACGGCATCGAACGCATCAATATCGAATTGTCTTTGCGCAATAAGCTGGCCTTGTGCGATGCGCTGTCTGAATTTTTTGCGCGTAGCGATGTGCCTTTGGGTAAGAGCGACGATGCCAACGGCATCTCATCGGCCGAACTGCTGGAAGACCGGTTAGCGCAAGCGCAGGACTTGATCGCTGGCGTACGCGCGCAATGGCAGGGCTGGTTGAACGATGTCGATGCCCTATTCCCGCAATTGCAAGACCATCGCCTGCGCGCCAGTTGGAAAACGCAATTGCAGGCGCCGCTGCACAGCATATTTACCGGTTCGGCTTTTGCGTCCATCCTCAAGGAGTGCGTGGCCATTCATAAACGTGTGCTCAAGGGGCGTGTCTGGGTGGCGCTGCACATGCATGCGGGC
>CAMBFO010000123.1 GCA_945865675.1 Comamonas sp. lk | reverse complement strand
CGTCAGTTTGCGGCCATGGGTGGCCGCGCTGCCATGCGTATGGCTGGGGAAAAGCCCTTGCTGACGGATAACGGGCAACTTCTGATAGACGTTCAGGGCCTGTCGATCGGCGACCCCTTAGCCTTTGAGGCCGAGGTCAGCCAGTGGCCCGGCGTGGTGACGGTAGGCGTATTTGCCTTTCAGCGGGCGCACATTTGTTTGCTCGGAACCGACGCGGGCGTTCAAACACTGCGTTTTGATTAAGCGGGAATCTGGCTGCATCGCGCGGCTTAGCGCCGTGCCGTTTGCTTAAGCGCACCTGCCGCCTTAGACCTTCACGTTGGCAAAGGTGGCGTGCTTGTGCAGATTCATGGCGACTACCACGCGTTTGCCTTCGGTGGCCGGTACTTCGTGTGTCAAGATACCCGGAAACATCACCAGCATATTGGGTTTGATTTGCAGCGGGTATTTGCCTGCAAACACAATGGGGGCACTGTTTTCGTGGGATTCCAGGTAGATCGAGCAACTGAAATCCGAGGGGAAATGGTTGTGCGGAATGGTGTAGCTGGCCTGTTCGTAGATGATGCCCCAGCACTCGCTGACAATCATTTCCATGTTCAGCGCATCCAAATCGGCGGACAGCAATTTGCTGGCTTCTTTGCTCACTTGCAACACCACTTGCATGAGCGGTCCGAACTTATCGGTCAGCAAATGGCTGCGCCAGGGGCTCATGTACGTAGCCTTGACATTGGAAGTAGGCGAGAGCGGGTGCGTTTCGCGCAATTCTTCAATAGCCATGCGCGCCAATTGCAAATGCGCTTGCAAAGGCGACAGGTCCGCGACAAACACCGGTATGTCGGCATGGGCCATAAAGGGCTGAACAGGAATCATGTCAAAAAAACCTCGGCATTACATTGACGCAGCAATTTGAGCGCGCTTATTAGATTCCCCCTGCTGGTGCTTCTTGTCAGTGTCCGCGGGATGGCAGTGGAATACATCCCCGTGTGACCTATGGCGAGAGCGAGCGGATTTTAGGCGTATCGCGGCGTGTGACCGCCTCGCCTCATTGCTGGGATTTGACCTGCGTCAAGCGCAACCCCTATGCGGCGGTGGCGCACAGACGCCGCACGCTGCAAAACATGCCATCGGCCTCGGGCGAATTGGCATACAGGCAATCCTTGTCCAAGGCCAGTAGGTCGAGCACACCGGAGGCTTGCAACTGCGCCAGCTTGCCCTTGAAACCAAAGCTTTCCCAAACTTCGAGCTTGACGGTAAAGGCAAAAGCTGCGCCTGCGGCAAGTACGCGCACGATTTCATCTAGGCAGTGGGCGCGCACATGGCCGCTGGTAAAAGTTCCGCAGCAGATTGCACCTTGGTAAGCGCCATCCGCCCAGGGCAGGGGGGCGTTCAGGTCGGCGCAGACTAGGTCACGGTAGCTGCCATGTTCCCGCGCCACGGCCATCATTTCGGGCGAAATGTCGACGCCGTCGATCACGGCAAAGCCGCGTGCGGCCAGTTCGCGCCCGGCCAGGCCGGTGCCACAGCCGATGTCCAGTACCGCACCGTCTCGCCCAGGCATCAAGGCGGCCAAGCGGTCGGCTACCAGCATGGGGGATTGGTACTGCAGGCCGTCCAGCATGGTGCGGTCATAGGTCTTGGCCCAATCGCGGTACAGGGCCTGCGACTCTGCGTCGCTGGACAGGCCATAGGCGCGGCGCAGCAGTTCTTGCTCGCCGTGTGGCAAGGCGCGGTCCGAAGGGTCGAGGTGGCTCATGGTGCGAAGGTCTTGTGCTTGCGAAAAAGGAGAATGCCCAAGCACCGATAATGCCACGCTCGCCTGTGTAGTCAGGCTTTCGATAGGCAATCTGCCCACAGCTCCGTTGGGGTAGCGCTTGAAGGAAATATCAGATGAAAAGACGTACGCTTTTGCAGACCACGGGCACCAGCGTTATGGTGCGACCTACCATCACCGAACGTTGGGGCCAGGTGCTAAAACAAAGTTTTGTGGTGGACAACATCGGCGGGGGCGGCGGTGTGCTGGCCTGCCAGGCCACGATGCGCGCGCCTGCCGATGGCCACACCCGGCTGCAAGGCTATGTTGCCACCCACGGCACCAGTCCGGCGACACGCACCTGGGGGCGCTCTTAACTCGGTGCGTACTGCCATGGACAAACCGCATATTGTGGTGCTGGGCGATGCCGAGCAAGCGCTGCGCCGCTTGGGCGATTGGCAAGCCATCGACCAGGCCGCCCGCGTAACCGTGCATCACCAGCCATTGCAAGGGGCGGCCTTGTTGTCGGCCCTGCAAGAGGCTGACGTGCTGGTCCTGTTGCGCGACCGCATCCCATTGGACGCGGCGACCATTGCGCAACTGCCGCGCCTGCGCTACCTGGTGTTTACTGGCTCGCGCAATACCACGCTGGAGGCAGCGGCCCTGGCGGCACGCGGCATACCGGTAAGCCATACCGAATGGGGCCCTTCCAAAGACAGTACCTGCGAACTGACGTGGGCACTGATATTGGCGGCCATGCGCCAATTGGCCCATTACAGCGCCTTACTGGCACAAGGCCAATGGCGCGCAGCCGCGCCGCAAGCCTTGCCCGGCGTGTTGCACGGCGAGGTACTGGGCTTGGTGGGCTTGGGCGAGATCGGTAAACGCGTGGCTTTGGTCGGCAAGGCTTTGGGCATGCAGGTGCTGACCTGGAGCCCGAATATGACATCCGAGCGCGCCGCTATGCACGACGTGCAGGCTGTTTCCCTGGATGAATTGCTTGCGCGTGCCAAAGTGCTCAGCCTGCATCTGGTGCCCTCGGCTACGACCCGTCATCTGATCAATGCCGAACGCCTTGCGCAGATGCGGCCCGACAGCCTGCTGGTCAATACCTCGCGCGCTGCCTTGATAGACACCAGCGCTTTGGTACATGCTTTGCGCGTTGGCCGCATTGGCATGGCGGCTCTGGATGTGTTTGATACTGAGCCCCTGCCTGCGGACAGTGCCTTGCGCGACTGCCCGCGTCTTTTGCTCACACCGCACCTGGGTTTTGTGGTGGAGCCGGTGTACCAAACCTTTGCCGATGGCGTCCTGCAATGTTTGCAGGCTTGGCTGACCGGGCAGCCCTTGCCCCGGCTTTTGAAAGCAGCGACATGAGGCAATCGATGTGGTCTTTGGGCTGGCGCACTTTGTGGCGCGATGTGCGATCGGGCGAATTGCGCTTGCTGGTGGTGGCGGTCACACTGGCGGTGGCTGCCCTCACCGCGGTGGGGTTTTTTGCGGACCGTTTGCAAGCCGGTTTGCAGCGCGACGCGCGCCAGCTGCTCGGTGGTGACGCCGTGATTGCCAGCGACCGCCCGGCTCCCGCTTTCTTTGCAGAACAAGCCCGCACTCTGGGCCTGGCGATAGTCAATACCCAAGGCTTTCCCACTATGGCCCGCAGCACCCAAGAACAAGGCGGTAACAGCAAGTTGGTGGCCTTGAAATCGGTGGAGCCGGGTTACCCCTTGCGTGGCACCTTGCGCATTGCGGACGCGCCCGGTGCGCCGGAGCGGCCCGCACGCGGCATACCCGCGCCAGGGTCGGTCTGGGTGGATGCCCAATTGCTCGATGCGCTGGGCATTGGCGTAGGGGACAGCCTGCTTTTGGGTGAACGCAGCTTGCAGGTGCAGGCCATCATCGTGATCGAGCCGGACCGGGGCGCGGGCTTTATGAATTTCTCGCCGCGTGTCATGCTCAACAGCCAAGACCTGGCTTCCACCGCCCTGGTGCAGCCTGCTAGCCGCATCAATTACCGTTTGGCGGTTGCGGGTGAGGATGCGCAAATCAAGCGTTTTGTGGATGCTGCCAACCAGCGCATCAAAGTAGGTCATGCGGTGGAGCCCGAGACCATTGCCCCGGTCGCTGCACCTGCCAGCGATAAGGCGAACGGCACCGCGACGTCTGCCGGTGAGCAAGATAAGGGCGCAGCCAATCCGGAACCATTGCGCGGTGTGCGCATCGAGTCCACCCAAACCGGCCGCCCCGAAATGGGGCAGACCCTGGGCCGTGCGGAGAAATTTCTTTCCCTGGTGGCTTTGCTCGCCGCTTTGCTCAGCGCGGTGGCGGTGGCGCTGGCGGCGCGCTCGTTTGCTGCCAAGCATTTGGACGATTGCGCCATGCTGCGCGTGTTGGGCCAAAGCCAGCGCACGATTGCCGGGGCCTATGCCTGGGAATTTGCGTTAGTGGGCTTGTTTGCCAGCGCGCTAGGGGTATGCATCGGCTTTGGTGTGCATTATTTGTTTGTGCTGCTTCTGGCCGGTTTGGTGGACGCGCAGCTACCGCAAGCCAGTCTGGCCCCGGCGGCTCTGGGCATGGGCATGGGTTTAACGCTTTTGTTTGCTTTTGGCTTGCCGCCGGTACTGCAATTGGCGCAGGTGCCGCCTTTGCGTGTGATCCGCCGCGAAGTGGGCAATTTGCGCCCCGCTTCGCTGGGCGTGCTGGCCCTTGGTGTGAGCGGGTTTGCTGCCTTGTTATTGGTTGTTAGCAGCGATTTGAAGCTAGGGTTGATTGCGGTTGCCGGTTTTGCCGGTGCAGTGCTGGTGTTTGCGCTGCTCAGTTGGCTGGCTATCAAGCTTTTGCGCGCTAGCGTGAACGAAAGCAGTGCGCCGCGTGCGCTCGTGCTAGCCACCAGACAGATAGCGGCGCGGCCCGCATTTACTGTGGTGCAGGTCAGTGCCTTGTCGGTGGGCTTGCTGGCACTGGTGCTGCTGGTGCTGCTGCGCACCGATTTGATCGCCAGTTGGCGCAAAGCTACACCGCCCGATGCACCTAACCGTTTTGTGATCAATGTCAGCCCCGAGCAGTCCTCTGCCTTTGTGCAAACCTTGCAAGATGCTGGTGTTAAAAAGTTTGACTGGTACCCCATGATCCGTGGCCGCTTGGTTGCTGTAAACGGCACCAGCGTCTCGTCCGAGACCTATACCGAAGACTTCGCCAAGCGACTGGTGGACCGCGAATTCAACATCAGCTACAGCGCCAAGCAACCGGACAACAATCTGATTGTGGGCGGCCAATGGACGCCCGAAGAGGCCGGTGCCATCAGCATGGAAGAGGGTATTGCCACCACGCTCGGTCTGCAAGTGGGTGATACCTTGCGCTTTGATATGGCGGGGGTGACGGTGGACTCCAAAATTACCTCGCTGCGCAAAGTGGATTGGGGCTCGATGCGAGCCAATTTTTATGCGCTCTATCCGGTGAGCGCCTTGGAAGGTGTGCCCGCCACCTTTATGGGCTCTTTCAAAGCGCCTGTGCAGGCCGGTTTTGACAATGCGCTGGTACGCCGCTTTCCCAATGTCACCAACGTGGATATGAGCGCCACGATCAACCAGATGCAGCGCGTCCTGGACCAGGTGATACGCGCGGTAGAGTTTTTGTTTGGCTTTACTTTGGCTGCCGGCCTGGTGGTTTTGTTTGCAGCGGTGAGCGCCACGCGTGAAGAGCGCGCGCGCGAGTTCGCCATCATGCGCGCGGTGGGCGCGCAAAACAGTTTGTTGCGGCAGGTGCAAAGGCTGGAACTGGCAGGCGTTGGCTTGTTGGCCGGTTTTCTGGCCTCTGTGGTGGCAAGCGTCCTGGGTTGGGCTTTGGCGCGCTATGTGTTTGAGTTTTCCTGGACGGTCTCTTTGTGGGTGCCTGTGCTGGGCGCATTGGCCGGCGCGGTGCTGGCCTTGATGGCCGGTTGGTGGGGATTGCGCGAAGTGCTGAGTCGCCCGGTAGTTGAAACCTTGCGTAAAGCGGCAGTCTGAATGCACAAGCGCTAGGCGCTCGCTGGCCTTGGTTGCGCGAATTTGCTGATCGTCGTGCCCTTGGGTGCGGGTTTGCGCTTGGCGCGGGCAAAGTCCCACCATGGCAAGACCTTGCGCAAGGCGCGCACCTGACCGCTTAGTTCGGGGGTGTAGCCGCTGAGCTGCGCTAGCGAGTCGGTCCATGCGTTGCTTTGCAAGAGTTGGCGCAGGCTTTGCAAGGCCGGCTCGTCCAAGGCGGACTTCAGGCAAACCAGGTGGTAACTTTCTTGCACCAGGGGCAAAAAATGCAAACCTTGGGCGCTTGCGGCGGCAGCAATGCCCAGCCCGGCATCGGCACTGCCTGAGGCGATAGCTTGTGCCACGGCGCTGTGGCTCGGTTCGGTACGCTGATAGCCATGGATAGAGTCGCCCGCGAGGCCTGCTTGTTGGAGCAATTGGTCTAAGACCACGCGGGTGCCGGTGCCTAAAGCACGGTTGACGTAACGCACGCTGGCTTGCTGCACCTCGGCCAGGCGGGAAATACCCAGTGGATTGCCGGGGGCCAGCATCAAGCCTTGCATACGGGTGGCAAAGCCGATAATTTTGTGCTGGCCCGGCTGCAACAGGGGCTTGTACGTGCGCTCGGTCAGTGAGCCTGGCGCCGGGCTTTGAATGGTGTGAAAACCGGCCAGGGTGCAACGCCCTTCGTTGAGCGCGCGAATCGCATCGACACTGCCGCAAAACCGGATGTCCAGGTGCAGCCGCTCGCCCAGGTCCTGCCCGATCGCCAGCGCCTGTTCGCGCAGCAAGGCCAGGCCATCATCATGGCTGGCATAGAGCGTCAGCACCTGTGCATGCGCATCAAAAGCGACTGCAAATGCGGTCTCTAGGTCGGCCCGCAAGGCTTCTATCTGCGGTGCAAGGCGGGCCTGCGCCTGCCGCTCGGCCCACATCAGCTTCTCTCCGAAGGCGCTCAGACGCGCCGATTTGCCCTTGTCCCACTGCAGCAATTCATTGCCCAATTCGTTTTCCCAGCGCTTGAGTTCACCCCAGACATGCCGGTAAGACAGGCCCAGGGCGCGCGCTGCTGCGCTGATGGAGCCTTGGCTGGCCACCGCTTGCAGCAGTTCGATCAGCGCATTGCGCACGGGCCTGGTTTGCGCATCGCGGCTCAGGGTGTAATGAAAGGCTAGCCTATGCACGGTGTTTCATATCGCAAGGGTTTGGTCAACGCCCTACGATAACGCAGTTATGCAATCTTTTTCCGACAGTGCGCTTGTGGCCTTGCAGCTGCTGGTTTCGCTGGATCCCTTGTTTTTCGCTATTGTGGGCCGCTCTTTGGCAGTGAGTGCTTGCGCCTGCCTGCTGGCTTGTGGCCTGGGACTGGTGCTAGGCGCCTGGCTGGGCGTGGCCCGTTTTGCGGGGCGGGGCCTGGTGCTCACGCTGCTCAACACCGCGCTGGCCGTACCCTCGGTGGTGGTCGGTTTGGTGGTGTATTTGTTGCTGTCGCGCTCCGGCCCCCT
>CAMBFO010000122.1 GCA_945865675.1 Comamonas sp. lk | reverse complement strand
CATGGCGATACCACCACCTTGTGCGTCGCCAAGGCCGACTTCAAAAAAATCCTGTCCGCCCATGTCGAGCTCTATGAGGCCTTGCTGCGCCTGCACGCCCGGCGTATTCGTCAGCTTTATGGCCTGGTCGAAGACCTCAACACACTGCCATTGCGGGCGCGCTTGGCCAAGCAGCTGTTGCACCTGGTACGCAGCTACGGCATACCTTCGCTCAGCGATGGCAGCGAAACCCGCATCGGCCTGCAATTAGCCCAGGAAGAATTGGCGCAATTGCTGGGTGCTTCGCGCCAGCGCGTCAACCAAGAGCTCAAGTCCATGGAGAGAGACAGCTTCATCCGCATTGAGCCGGGTGGCTTGGTTATCCGCGACCGTCAGGCCCTGATGCGTATTGCAGAAGCCGATTTGTAAGTTGGATTACACCCCATCACTACCAAGCAAAGAAACCCACGAATGACTGACTTTGAGCACTTCGTAGGCACGCAGCCGGTTGCGGACAAGCACAGCTTCGATACAGCCGCCCTGTCCCTGTGGCTGCAAGCGCATCTGCCCGGTTTTGAAGGCCCTTTGACGGTCGTCTCCTTTAAAGGCGGGCAAAGCAACCCCACCTATAAATTGCAAACCCCCAACCGCAGCTATGTCATGCGCGCCAAACCGGGCCCGGTTGCCAAGCTGCTGCCATCGGCACATGCCATTGAACGCGAGTTCGCTGTTATGCGCGGGCTGGCCGGCACCGAAGTGCCGGTGCCCACTATGTACTGCCTTTGTGAAGACGAATCGGTCATTGGCCGCGCTTTTTACATCATGGACTTCATCGAGGGCCGCATCCTGTGGGACCAAGCCTTGCCTGGTATGTCCAAGGAAGAACGCGCTGCCATCTACGCCGAAATGAACCGCGTGATCGCCGCCTTACACCGCGTCGATGTCGGCGCGCAAGGGCTCAGCAGCTACGGCAAGCCGGGTAATTATTTCGAGCGGCAAATCGGACGCTGGAGCAAGCAATACCAAGCCTCGGTTACGCAGCCGATCCAGGAAATGGACCAGCTGATCGCCTGGCTGCCACAGCACATCCCGGCTGTGGCCCAAAGCGAATCTTTGGTGAGTGTGGTGCACGGCGATTTCCGCTTGGACAATCTGGTTTTTCACCCCACCGAGCCGCGCATACTGGCAGTGCTTGATTGGGAACTGTCCACGCTTGGCCATCCGCTGGCCGATTTCAGCTACCACGGCATGGCTTGGAATATTCCTCCGGGCAGTTTTCGCGGCATTGCCGGTCTGGACTTCGCAGAACTGGGTATACCCGACCAGGACCAATACATCCGCATGTACTGTGCGCATATGCCCCACATCGACGCACAAGCATTGCGCGCGGACTGGAACTTTTACATGGCCTACAACCTGTTCCGCATCGCCGCTATTTTGCAGGGCATTGCCAAGCGCGTGGAGGCTGGTACCGCCTCCAGCGCACAAGCGCTCAGTTCGGCGGCCGGCGCCAGGCCACTGGCCAAGCTCGCTTGGTCCTTTGCCCAAAAATACCAAGGCCCAGGCAACGCCTAGCCATTCGCGCTGCACCTACCTACCTAGCAACCCATCTATTTATTTCATCCCGCACAGGAGACACCATGGACTTCGAATATTCAGACAAAACCAAGGCCTTACAAGCCAAGCTCATGGCCTTCATGGATGCGCACATCTACCCCGCCGAGAGTGCTTACCACCTGGAAATTGAAGCCAACACGGCGGCGGGCAAACGCTGGACGCCCTTGCAGTTAATTGAATCGCTCAAGCTCAAGGCCCAGGCCCAAGGCTTGTGGAACCTGTTTTTACCGGTGGACAGCGCCGAAGCCTCGGGCTACCACGGCGCGGGCCTCACCAACCAGGAATACGCCCCGCTGGCCGAACTCATGGGACGCGTTATGTGGTCCAGCGAGGTTTTCAACTGCTCAGCGCCGGACACCGGCAACATGGAAACTATCGCACGCTATGGATCAGAAGCCAACCGGGCGCGCTGGCTCAAGCCCCTGCTGGAAGGAAGAATTCGTTCCGCCTTCGCCATGACCGAGCCCGAGGTCGCCTCTAGCGACGCAACCAATATTGCGACCAGCATCGAACGCGATGGCGATGACTATGTCATCAATGGGCGCAAATGGTGGACCTCCGGCGCGGGTGACCCGCGTTGCGCTATCTACATTGTGATGGGCAAGACCGACCCACAAGCGCCGCGCCACTCGCAGCAAAGCATGGTGCTGGTACCTTCAGACACCCCAGGCATCACACGGGTGCGTCCGCTCACCGTGTTTGGTTATGACGATGCGCCTCACGGCCATATGGAAGTGCTGTTTGAAAACGTCCGGGTACCCGCGAGCAACATCCTGTTGGGCGAGGGACGGGGCTTTGAGATTGCCCAAGGCCGCCTTGGCCCTGGGCGTATTCACCATTGCATGCGCCTGATCGGCCTGGCCGAACGCGCATTGGAGTTGATGTGCAAGCGCGCATCGTCACGCGTGGCCTTTGGCAAAACCGTCGCTTCACAAACCGTCACCCAAGAGCGTATTGCCGAGGCGCGCTGTCGCATCGACATGGCCCGCCTTCTGACGCTCAAAGCGGCCTGGATGATGGACATGGGCGGCAACAAATTTGCCAAAAATGAAATTGCCATGATCAAGGTGGTGGCGCCCAATATGGCATGCCAGGTGATCGATTGGGCCATGCAAGTCCATGGCGCCGGTGGTATGTCGGACGACTTCCCGCTCGCTTATAGCTACACCATGGCCCGCACGCTGCGCTTTGCCGATGGTCCGGATGAAGTACACCGCAACGCCATCGCGAAATTGGAATTGGGCAAATACGCCGTAGATGCCAAACCCGTGGAGATGCCGATCACCCGCGGCTACTAAACCAAGGGCCGCGCCTGTGGCCGCAGCCTGCCAAGGTGTTTAGTGCAAATGGCGCGGCTTGCGGCCGCCGCCGTGCCCGCTGCCAAATCCGCCGCCCGGCCCGCGCGGCGGTTTGCCGATTTCCAGCGAATTGACTAAAGCATCAAAGCGCTGGGCAAACAGTTTGTCCACCTCGGCCACCACGCCGCCCAACTCTGCGCCGTCAAAATGGCGCTCCATCATGCTGACCAAATCCTGCACCAGTAAATCGCGCTGTACCTGCATGATGGCTGCCGGATTGGGGCCAACAAACAGCATCACAAAATCATCGCGTGACTCGCCTTCGGGGCTTTGCTCTTCTTCGTCAAAGTCGGTATCGTAAAAAGTCACCTCAATGGCAGCACCGGCCTGGGCCAGTTCGTTGAGGTTCATGCAAAGTTCGTCCAAGGCCTGCCGAAAATCCTCATCTCCGGAAACTGTCCAGCACATTTGCAACTGGTGTTCGGCGGGGACAAACTCGATTCCCGGCTCATCCTCATAGGCACTGCTGGCCGCATCAGCCAATGAGCGGGCACCGGCATATTTCCACAAGGGTTTGAGCGCGTCCTGGACATCACTGAGTTGCACCTCGGGGCGCAATAGCACCTGGCCATGGACATGGATTTCGAAGGGATTGTTGTAACGGGACATGAGCGCTGGATTATCAAGGGGCTTGCATGCAGTGTAGAGCAAGCGCGTAACCTAGGGGCATTATGGAGCCTAGGTGGTGCCCGAGACCGGAATCGAACCGGTACGCCCGTTATTCACGAAGCGGCGGATTTTAAGTCCGATGTGTCTACCTATTTCACCACTCGGGCCCGCGATCGGCGTGTGGCCGACCGTTGGCATGTGCCCGGCTATCCGGTCTAATGCACTGCAGGCAATTCATGCCTGGTTGCTCATTCTAGCAACGACCCGCCTTCAACAGACCTGTGCGACAAAGTGCTTCCATGTGGGTCAGGCGGCGGTGTCAGCAACTCCCGCGGCAGCGATTGGTAAAGCGCTGGCCTGGCGGTTGCGTTCTAGCCAGCCGTTGACCCTGCGAACGGTTTCGTCAACACAATTCGAGTGCATGCCTTTTTGATCTGCGATCAGTTTGATCAGCAAATCAATCCGCTCAATATGCGTTGCACCTGCCGCCAGCGCGCGCGCTGCGGACGATGGCTTAAGCAAGCCTTTGGCCGCTGCTGCATATTTCTCAAACGGCACCATGTCGTCAGCGGCCGCGCCCAGCGACTGGCATAGCGTCGACACCCATTCATAGACGGCACGGGACTGTTCCCCATCGGCATGGACCGCTTGCTCAATCGGCTGCACCGTATCGGCCAGCACGCAACGGTAATTGCCCGTCATCAGCATGCTCCACTTGGCCAGCGGCACAAACAAAGAATCATGGAGCTTGAGTTTCACCGGCAAGTCCAAGGATTCGCCATCGACCACCAGGCGGGCGGCGGAGATATCGGCGTCTAACTGGGCTAGCATGGCGTTGTGCGCATCGGACGCAAAACGCGCCACTTTGAAATTGGTGGGCAAGCCAACCTGCAGCACGTTGGGCTGCTCTTCGGGCGGACGGAAGGCTTGTGGATCGGGGCTGCACAGCGTCATGACGCCGGGCTCAAATCCGTCCCATACGGCGGGATCCAAATAACAGGGGCGGCAGCTGGCCGTGTCTATGCCTTCAATGCGCGCCAAAAACGGCAAAGGCGGCATGTTCATGATGGACATGCATGGCACCTTGGCTTGGGCAATCGCCTGCATCAAGTGGCGCACGTCCGGGTCGCTGTATTGCGGCTCTTGCATGGCCAGGCACACCAGGTCATATTCCGACACTTGCACCTGCGCGGGCGTTTTGGCATTTAACGCGCCGGGGTAGTTTCGAGAGTCGATTTCCACCATCCCAGGACGCCCTTTTACGGCCATACGCACCCGCGTGCCCTGCTCGTTGATCAGCTGGGCCGTCTTGCTGCGGCATACCAGGCTGACGCGGTGCCCGGCCATCAGTAGTTTGCTACCCAGCAGCGATCCGTAGGAAGCGCCCAAAATGAGAATGTTGAATTGCTTTGCCATAAAAAACTCCTGCTAATTGAAAATCTGTCGCCCCAAGGCTTTGTGCGCGGGGCACACGCTACCTGGTCTGTTGGAGAAATTTTAAGGGCCTACGGGACATAAAGCCTGTCTTATGTCTTATATAAGACAGAATATTTATTTATACAGATCAATAACTTAAATTCCATTTTCTGCAATATGAAAATGGGTATTTCATATTGAGAAATTTCCTGGCTTATGCATGGCCCCCAATGGCGCACTGGGTATTTGGATGAGCCCAAGGCTTGGGGCGGCGTTCGCCAACTTACACGCTTCCCTGGTGGCGCCGGACACCGCAGGCGCCGCCAGACAAGTCCGCTACACTGAATCTGCAGCCAAACAACAACGGAACGTCCAGCATGACAAGCCTTACTCAAACCTGGTTTTGGCAGCAATGGCACTTGATGCTGGTGCTCTGCCTCATAGGCCTCATTGCCCTCAATTTCCTGAGCAGCTTTGTGCTACCCGCCTTGCAATTAAAAGGCCGCCTGGCCCAGGTGCTGTCCAAATTGGAAGGCTACAAAGCTGGGGCCATGAATGGCGCTATCGATCTGGACAAGCTCGAAAGCGAGGCCATGACCGAGCCGCGCATGGCACACCTTTGGGCCCAATACGCCCATTGCCTGCATGTACCCTGGGACGACATCCGAGCGGGCCAAACTGCGGCAGGACCGCAAAACCGCGTGCGTGTGCTCTCGGAACTTTTTTTTAATGCGATGAAAGCCAAGTCCGGCGGCGCGGTAGTGGACTTGGCTGACATCGAAAGCAAAGTAGCGGGCGACCCACAGCTCTCCAGCCTGTGGGCCGAGTACTCCGAAGCGCTGGACAAGCGCAACGAGCTGCCGGATCCGGCCAGCAGCAGGGCCCGGCGCTGGCGCGCATCGGCCTTGGCAGAAACTTTTTTTTCCGACTATGCGCTGGTGGACTCCCCATTGCGCTCTGACTTTTACAAGCACGTGCCCGGCATACTGACCGGTCTGGGGATTATTGGTACGTTTTCGGGGCTGATTAACGGACTGGTGCATTTCGACGTGTCCGACCCGGCCACTACCCAAGCCCAACTCAGCTTGCTGGTGCAAACCGTTGGCCAAGCGTTTTTTGTGTCGGCTCTGGCCATCGCGCTGGCCATGCTGTTTACCTGGGTGGAAAAAGCATTGCTCAGTGCGCGCTACAGCCAGGTGGAGAGCCTGCAACACCTGATTGACAGCCTGTTCGAAGCCAGTTCCGGCCAGGAAAACCTGGAGCGTCTGGTGGTTGCCACCGAGGCGCAAGTGGCGCTCATGCAGGACGTGCTGGAAGAGTTACGCAAGACCTCGAGTCATCTGGCGGCCATGAAATAGCCGCGCCATGTTTATATTGCAAACGCCACGGCGCAAGCGCGCCAAAGAAGAGGCGGAAAAACCGTTTTGGATTTCGTTTTCCGACCTGATGACGGCCTTGATGGTGCTGTTTTTGGTCGCCATGGCGGTGGCCTTGATGGTGGTGACCCAAGGCCTGCGCTCGATCGAAGACAAGCGCAAGGACCGCGAAGAATCCATCATGGCCTGCATTGCCGATATGGACAAGGTAGCCCGTCGACCCGAATTTCGGGGCGTAAAAATAAGTGGCCAAACCATCGACTTTGGGCCGCTGGCCGAATTCAAAAAAAACGGCAACCAGTTATCCCAAGACCGCATGGAGTTTTTGCGCGCCTTCATCCCCGAAGTACTGGACGTGGCGCGTACCCCCCAATGCAGCAAATGGTTGCGCCGCTACGTGGTGGAGGGCTTTGCCAGCCAGGAAGGCAGCTACCTACACAACCTGAACCTCAGCCTGGAGCGCTCGCAGCGCGTGCTCTGCGTACTGCTAGACGCTAGCGCGCAAGACGCGCCTAGCCTGTCAGACCGCAAGACCATACGCCAACAATTTTTGGTGGGTGGATCGTCCTTTAATTCGGCTATTGCCAATCAGCCGGAAAAAAGCCGTCGTGTCACCTTGCGGCTGGAATTCAAAGAGTTGCGCAAGGAATGCCTGCCGACCGATGCCATCTGCAAAGCCGACGATGCGCCGCCAATACCCTGGGACGATGACTTCAGGTGCCCAGTGCAAAGTCGGTGACAGCTTGCACGCCGCCGTGGACTGGGCAAGAGTGGGCTACAACGAGAATTTTTTGGAGGCGCGGTCCGGAGTCGAACCGGACTAACCGGATTTGCAATCCGGGGCATAACCGCTTTGCTACCGCGCCTTAACCGGTACCTGCCCGGATATGCATTTCCGGACTAAGAAAAAAGGGAAGCACTGGGCTTCCCTTTCGGAA
>CAMBFO010000121.1 GCA_945865675.1 Comamonas sp. lk | reverse complement strand
GGGGCAACTTCAAGCGAGAGCTCGACAGTTGCAAGGCGACGGCTGGATGTGATGTCAGCGGTGTCAACAAACCGCTGGACGGCGATCAGTAACGATCAGCAAAAGCAAGCCATGGCCAGTATGGACGCTTTGTTTGCGGCCATTCCGAGCGAGGCCAGCGCAGCAGGCCAATGGTTTGGCAAGGCCACCTCGTCGATGTACATGGACCCACGGGATGTGTGCGCTGTTAGCGATACGCGGTGTATCCGCTTTGTGCAGAGCCAGCAAAACCAGGCCATCGCGGTATACCGCAGTGGTTTGACTGTGGCTTATGCAAATGACTTGATTGACGATGGGGGACGGGTCAGGCGTGGTGTGTTGGAGGCACCGACGGGTACTTCGAGAACGTTAGAATAATAATTATTAATGAAAAAATTTCATATTTAATTATCATGAAAAATCTATTTACAACTTTTTCTTGCCTTTGTGTCCTACTTCTAGCCGCTTGCGGCGGTGGTAGTGACAGTAGTACCTTCACTGTCACCAATACTTTGGAAGGCACGACGTACAGCTGCCCCACCCAGGCCACCTATGACGTATGCCGCGCAGGTAGTTGTTCGCAATGCAGCTGCACCATCGGATGCGATGCCAAAGCACCCAAAGTCAAACTGGCCGTGACGATGACGCCTGCAAGTTTGGCGGTGGATCAGGAGGGTGATTTGCGCATGAGTCTGAGCAGTGCTGCCACGGTAAGCCAGACCGCATCTTTTACGCTGAAGTACCCGGCTGGTGGGGTTGGCTACAGTGCGGTTACATTTTCTTCGCCCTGCACCACACCTTCGCTCAGCGTGGGTGGACAAAGCTTCATTGCAACCGTAGTGGTGCCGGCCAATACGTCTAGTTGCACGTTTGACTTACGCAAGCAATTTTCTGCTGTTGCCAATCCAGTGCTCTTTGAGCTGACAAACTTAAACAAGGTCGAGCTTCAAGGGACCTTACCCAGCGTGACCGTGGTGCCTTAACCCGCAAAACGGAGCCAGACACTGACTTCCCAATTACCGCCTTGCCCCTTCTAAGTGGGCATTTAGCGTTTTAGCGATAAGACGGGAATTCAAGTCGCAGTATTGCCACTGGACGGCTAGATATTGGATTTAGTCAGTGTTCTGCCCAGCGCTGAAGCTCAGTTCAGCTTGCGTGGGCAGGTGTTGACGCCCAGCAAGGTGTACAGCGGGCACCAACCAATGGCGCCGGTGAGCAAGGGCACGACGCCGATCCAGCCCCACGCGCCAATGGTGTTGTTGAATGTGAGTGCCAAGAGCAAAATGCCGACGGCAATGCGCAATACGCGGTCGATAGCGCCTTCATTGGTTTTCATAGGAAGTCCTTTTTCATCAAGAGTTTTTGATGGGTCTATTGGACGCTGGGGTCAGACTTCAGTCTGTAACCTAAATCACCAAAAGCATAAATTTGACAACAATGCCTTGCTGAATCAGGTTCAGCTGATCTGTGATTCTGCCAAGGCACGCAAGGCCTTGCTGTCATGAATAAGGATGCGTTCGCGCGCCAGTTCTACCCAGCCGTCGCGTTCAAAGCGGCGCAGCAGGCGCGATACCATTTCGCGCACTGTCCCTAGTTCATTGGCCAGTTGTTGGTGCGTCAGCGCCAGGCTTGGGCCTCGGCCCAGCAGGGCCGCGGCCAAGCGTTGGTCCAGGCGCTGAAAGGCGACCGCGTCCACCAGGCTCATCATGTCGGCCATGCGATCGGCAAACAACCCCAAAATGGCATCACGAAACTCAGGTGTCGCCAGCCAGTGGTGAAACAGGGCGGGTGAGATCAGCATGATGCGTGTGGGTCGCGTGGACACCCCTTGTGCCGACAAAGGGGTTCTGCGAAACAGGCTGGCACTGGACACCAAGCACAATTCGCCAGGCACCACACGGTATAACTCCAATGAGCGGCCATCGCTGGAATGGCGCGACACCTTGATTTCGCCTTCCAGCACCAATGGGAAACCTTGGCATTCGGCGTTTTCATCAAACAAGACGGTGTCTGCCCCCACCATCGTGGTAGGACAAGTTGCGCCGAGTTGGTCCAAAGCGGGAACTGCCTGTGCAACGGAGGGGTAAAGCGTCGAGAGCGAGGTAAGCATTACGAATCAGTTTAGCGGTGTTTACAAGAATAATCGGCATGCACAGGAGTTGGTGCTGAGCAGTCTGTTTATGACCGTGGCTTGGCACGGCCACTTGAAATATTTGGCCACTGTTTCTTGGCACGTCGCGGCTTTGTTCGGCGGGGCGATTACCTTGTTCGAGGATGGGTGGCACGACCAGACGCCGTGTACGCCTTTGGCTTTGTCATGGCCTAGACAATACACTTGTGTATAGTTACACTGCAATTTTTGCCTTTCAGCCCATGCACGCCCCCTGGATCTCAAGCTACCCGCCCGGTGTTCCGGCGCGGATAGACGAGCACGCCTTGGGCACTTTGGCCGATTACCTGGAAGATGCGGTCAATCTGTACGCTGACCGCGACGCTTTTATCAGCGGCGCCACCGGCGTCAAACTCAGTTTTTCCGAACTAGATGCGCTGTCTTTGCAGGTCGCGGCCTATTTCCAGTCGGTCTTGCATCTGGCGCCGGGCAGCCGGGTGGCGCTGATGATGCCCAATGTGCTGCAGTATCCGGTATGCCTGTTCGGCCTGCTGCGCGCAGGCTATGTGGTGGTCAACGTCAACCCCATGTACACCGGGCGCGAGTTGAAACACCAGTTGCGTGATTCGGGTGCCCTGGCCATCATCGCGGTAGATTTGTTTGCCCACACCTTGGCCAAAATCATCGACCAGACCCAAGTACAGCACGTGGTAGTCAGCGGTTTGGCAGACATGATGCCTTGGCATAAGCGCCATGTGGCGAACTTTATGATTCACCAAGTCAAAAATGCCGTTCCGGCTTACGACTTGCCTAGGGCGACGGCCTTTCGGTACATGCTGCAGCGAGGCTCGCAAGTGCGGTTTCGCAAACCCGATATCCAGCCTGACGACTTGGCTTTCTTGCAGTACACCGGCGGCACCACTGGCGTGGCCAAGGGTGCCATGCTCAGCCATCGCAATATTATGGCTAATGTGCAGCAGACCAAAGTGTGGTGCGCGCCTTTTATCCAGGCCGACCAAGACTTGATCAGCATGACCGCCATCCCGCTCTACCATGTGTTCGCACTAGGCTCCTGCTTGGCGTTTACTGGGCTGGGCGGAACGAATGTGCTGGTGTCGGACCCGCGCGATGTCGATGCTTTTGTGAAACTGCTGATGCGCTACCGCGTCGTGTCTTTGCCGGCGGTCAATACGCTTTTTAATAGCTTGCTGAACCATCCTGATATCGGCAAAGTCGATTTCAGCAGTTTGCGCTTGTCGGTGGGGGGCGGTGCTGCCATACAGCGCTCGGTGGCCGAGCGCTGGCAGGTCTTGACCAAAGCGCCCTTGATCGAAGGTTATGGCCTCACCGAGTGCGCGCCCACGGTGACGGTCAATCCTTTTGACATTAGCCAATTTAATGGCAGCATCGGCCTGCCTCTGCCATCGACCGAGGTGTCTATTCGCGATGCCCATGGGCGCGTATTGCCAGCGGGCGAGCCCGGCGAGTTGTGCGTGCGCGGCCCCCAGGTGATGCAGGGCTATTGGGGCCGTCCGGCCGAGACACAGGCGGCGATGACCGATGATGGCTTTTTGCGCACTGGCGATGTGGCGGTGATGGATGAAAGAGGTTTTTTCAAAATTGTGGATCGTTTGAAGGACATGATTTTGGTATCCGGTTTTAATGTGTATCCCAATGAGATCGAAAACGTAGTGATGCTGCACCCCGGTGTCTTAGAGGCTGCCGCCGTGGGCCGCCAAAGCGAGATTACGGGCGAAGAGGTTCACCTCCATGTGGTGAAAAAATCGCCGGCCCTGACCGAGGAAATGTTGGTGCGCCATTGCCGCGAACATTTGACTGCTTACAAGGTGCCGCGTAAAGTCGTGTTTGATACGCAGTTGCCAAAAAGCAATGTGGGCAAAGTTTTGCGGCGCGAGTTGCGCGAAGTCAAAAATTCAGTAATGGAAGAAAGTGTTGTATGACCGATTTGGTAGTGAGGCGTTTGCTGGTGGATTTGACTACGCCGTTTGATCAGCGCTGGAACGGGGGCGATGCTTTTCGTTCGGCTTTTTTTAATGCCTTGTCAATGAGCTTTCCCTGGGGTGAGCAGTATTTTATGGACTCGGTGCGTGCTTGTTACAAAACGCTGCCCCCCGCGGAGCAGGAAAAATACGCCAAAGAAGTGCAGGGCTTTGTCGGCCAGGAGGCTACGCATCGGCGCATCCACGAACTCTTTAATGCGCAACTCACGCGCCAGGGCTTTGTCAACGAAATCGAAGTACGCGCAGCCAAGCGTGCCAAACAAGCCGAACATTTCGACCCCCGCTTCCACTTGGCGGTAACTGCTGCGACCGAGCACTTCACCGCCATGTTTGCCGACTGGACACTGCGCCACCCCGAGGCCTTTGAAGGCGCGGAAGAACGCTTGGCCACGCTGTGGCTGTGGCATGCCTCCGAGGAGTCTGAGCACCGCAGCACCGCCTTCAACATTTACCAGGCCGCCGGTGGCAGCCACAAGTGGCGCATACGCACTTTCAAACTGGTCAGTTGGATTTTCATCACTGATGTGCTGCGCCAGACGGTGCGCAATTTGTGGCATGACCGCAGCTTGTTCCAATGGAATACCTGGCGCAGTGCCTGGCGTTTGCTGCTGGCGCGCGACGGTTTGCTGCGCAGCAACCTGCCGATGTGGCGCGACTATATGCAGCATGACTTTCACCCCGAGCAGCACGATGCCAGCAACTCGCAAGCCTGGCTGCGCGACAACACGCGTTTTTTTACGCCGGTCAAAACTGTGACTGCTGCGCCGGCCACAGCCGCTTAAGCGAGCGCTTAGCTTATGCGGGCGCCCCTGGTTTTCAAAGGCTCACCCGGCTCGCCCTACACCCGCAAGATGATGGCGCTGATGCGCTATCGCCATATTCCCTACCGCTACTTGGTCGGCGAGGCCGCAGACCGCGCTGGCATGCCCAAGCCGCCGGTCGAATTGCTGCCCACGTTTTACCTGCCCGATGCGCAGGGGCAAGTGCAGGCGCTAACCGATTCCACCCCGCTGCTACGTCGCTTTGAGCGTGAAGTGCCAGGCCGCGCGGCTAGGCCACAGGAGGCAGTGTTGGCCTTTATCGATGCATTACTGGAAGACTTTGCCGATGAGTGGGTCACCAAGGCCATGTTCCATTACCGCTGGCATTACGCGCCAGACATAGACCGCGCCGGCAAAACTATTCCTCTGCATTGGGGCGGTATGCAAATGGATGAAAAAGTGTATGCCGCAGGCAAGGCCTTTTTTTCGCAACGGCAAATTTCCCGTCTCGCGGTCATCGGTTCGAACGCGACGACGGCGCCTTTGATTGAAGCGGGCTATGTGCGCTTGCTTGGGCTTTTGGACGCGCATTTTGCGCGGCATGCGTTTTTGATGGGTGCCAGGCCGGGCGCTAGCGACTTTGCAATGTACGGGCAGTTGTCGCAACTGGCTTTGTTTGACCCCACTTCCATGGATTTGGCAGTGCAGCACGCGCCACGCACCTTTGCCTGGACCGGCTGGGTGGAGGATTTGTCGGGCTGGGAAGTGCAGGATGATGCCTGGCTGGATGCGGCGCACTTACCGACAAGTCTGATGGACCTGCTGGCGGAATTAGCGCAAGGCTATGTGCCGGTGACGCTGGCCAATGCCCGCGCTTTGTTGCGTGGTGAAAAACAGGTATGTGTTGAATTGCCCCAGGGCCGGTGGAACCAGGGCACCGTCACCTACCAAGGCAAATGCCTGCGCTGGCTGCGCGAAGAGTTTGCGGCGCTCGATGCTAAAGGCCAGGCCCAAGCTGATGCGATTTTGCAGGCGGCTGGAATTGCCGATGTGATTCACGCGCCCTTGTAAGGTCCGCAGCCAGAGCCTAGGCTTGCGGGACAATGGTGCGCAGTCCGATACCGACCCAACCGCCGCACACCACCATGCCTTCTAAACCCATTTTGCTATCGGCGGCTGCGCTGTTGCTGGCGCTAGCGGCCTGGTTGTGGTGGTCCGCAGACAGGGCGCAAGTGCATGCGCTTGGGGAGCCCTTGCAATGCGCATTGCCCGCGCAGCGGGCATCGGCGCCGTATCCTGGCATGGTTTGGGTACCAGGCGGCACGCTGCAACTGGGCGATACCGTCTACCCTGAAGAACTGCCGGTGCGTAGGGTGGCTGTGCAGGGTTTTTGGATGGACCGCACCGAAGTGACCAACGCGCAGTTTGCCGCTTTTGTGCAAGCCACCGGCTACGTCACGGTGGCAGAGCAGGCGGTGGATGCGAAGGTCCATCCAGAACTTCCACCCGATTTGCGCCTGCCCGGCGCCGTAGTTTTTATCAGCCCGACCGACTTGACGGGCGGGGGTAACCCGGCGCAATGGTGGCGCTACTTGCCAGGGGCCAATTGGCGCCACCCTGGCGGTCAACAGACCTCTATTGAGGGGCGTGGCGCATTTCCCGTAGTTAACCTCACCTACCGCGATGCCCTGGCCTTTGCCCAATGGGCCGGACGTACGCTGCCCAGTGAAGCCCAGTGGGAATGGGCGGCCCGCGCAGCCGCAGCGCCCACGCAGACTGAACATGCACAGCCGGCGCAGGCCAATACCTGGCAGGGTTTGTTTCCGGTCAGCAATTCAGCGCAAGACGGCTTTGTCGGGCTGGCACCGGTGGGCTGCTATGCGCCCAATGCGCTGGGTTTGTTTGACATGCTGGGCAACGTCTGGGAAATCACCCGCGACCTTTACCTTGAGGACCACACCAAATTAGCGCCGGAAACGGAAACCGCCGACTACGCCGGCCTGCGGCCTGGAGGCGGCCCGCTAGCGCGCCATGTGATTAAGGGTGGCTCGTTTTTGTGCGCGCCCAACTACTGCATGCGCTACCGGGCCGGTGCGCGCCAGGCCCAAGAGGACGATTTAGCCGTTAGCCATTTGGGCTTTCGCACCATCTTGCAAGCGCCGGGCCCTTGAAGGGCAATAGCGCACTTAGCGCCTTTGCTTATGCACCAGGTATTTGGCGATGATGTCCAGAAAAAGTTGCTTGCTGGCGCTGGGCATCTGCGGCTGTATCAAGGCGTGGAAACTGCCCACGACCGAGAGGTAGAACAAGGTAGCCAACTCGGCCGCAGTTTTTTCGTTTTGCACCAGAGGTATGAATTTGCGCTTAAACAAGGCGATGCGTAGCGCATCCATGCCGCGCATCAGGGCAGCGACATGCGTATCGCGCCGCCCCAGGGCGCGCAGCGCCAATTCAAAGCGCAT
>CAMBFO010000120.1 GCA_945865675.1 Comamonas sp. lk | reverse complement strand
GTATTGGGATGCAGGCTCGCCGTGTGAATCGCCACACCGCAGGAGTCATATCCCCGGTATTCCAAACGCTGCAAACCCTGTACCAAGACCGGGACGATATTGCGGTTGGATACCGCGCCGACAATGCCACACATAGCAAGACTCCGAAGTGAGGCCTTGATACTATGTGTTCTGTTGAGAAATTAACTTTATAAAATTTACAAATAAAGAATTTTAAATTCAATAAAATGCAATAGAATAATTTAAATTCAAAAAATTAATAAAAACATATGAATATTTCAGATGAATTAGATGCTCTGGACCTGGAGCTTTTGGCTTATCTCCAGCGGGATGCATCACTGAGCAATTTAGCGCTCGCAGAAAAACTGCGCATCTCTCCCCCGACTTGTCTGCGACGCGTCAAGCGCCTTTGCGAAGGCGGCTGGATCGAGCGGCGGATCGCGGTACTCAACCCGGCGCGCTTGGGCGCATCGCTGGGGCACATGGTTTGCGCGCTGGTGGAAGTGACCTTGGATGTGCAGGGGGTAGAGCATTTGGACGCCTTCGAGGCCAAGGCGATAGCGGACGATGCCGTCCAACAATGCTGGCGCGTTGCCTCCGGCCCGGATTTCATTTTGGTGGTGCAGGCCCTGTCCATGCCCGATTACTTAGAAGTGACGCGCCGCTTGTTCACCCAAGATGCCAACGTGCGCAACGTCAAAGCGTTTTTCAGTATCAAGCGCGCAAAATTTAGCGCCGCTTTGCCGCTGCCCAGGCCCTGAAGTAATTACTTAGCGCCCTTGGCCGGGCGCTTCCAGTTGGCAACACCCACTTGCTTGCCCCGCGCCACCGTTAATGCACCCGCAGGCGTGTCCTTGGTAATTGTCGAGCCGCCGCCTATGGTGCCGCCTGCGCCTAGTGTGAGCGGCGCAATCAGCACGCAATTGCTGCCGACATGCACATCGTCTTCGATGACCGTCTGGTGCTTGTTCGCGCCGTCGTAATTTGCCGTGATGCTGCCGGCGCCAAAATTTACCCGCTCACCCACCGTGGCGTCGCCTAAATACGCCAAATGGTTGGCCTTTGCGCCTTGGGCCAGGCGGGCATTTTTGACTTCTACAAAGTTGCCGATATGCACATCCTGCCCCAGATCCGCACCCGGGCGCAGGCGCGCAAACGGGCCAATGCGCGCGCCTGCACCCACCCGCACGCCTTGGCTTTCCCCGTCTATATGGGTAAATGCCTGGATGATGGTGCCTGCCTCGATGCTGCAATTGGCCAGCACGCAATGGGGCCCGATGCGTACCTCATCGCCCAGTTGCACCTGACCTTCAAACACACAACCGACGTCGATCTCCACATCCCTGGCGCACACCAGCGAGCCGCGCACGTCGATGCGGGCAGGATCCTTGAGTCGCACGCCTTGCTCCATCAATGCCTGGGCCAAGCGCAATTGGTGGGCACGCTCCAAGGCGGCCAGTTGCGCCGGGCTGTTCACACCAGCCACCTCCAAGGGATCGTCAATCCGATAGGCTAGCACCTGCACACCGTCTTGCACCGCCAACTTCACCACATCCGTGAGGTAATACTCGCCTTGGGCGTTGCGATTGTCCAGCCGCCCCAACCAGTGTTTAAGTTGTCGCGCAGGCGCTGCCAATATGCCGCCGTAGATTTCTTGAATGCTGCGCTCTTCTGGGCTCGCGTCCTTATGTTCGACGATGGTGGTGACCGATGGGCCATTGCGCACCACGCGCCCGTAACCGCTGGGATCGGGCAAATTGACTGTGAGCAAGGCAAGATGCTGGCCGGCGCTTAAGTGCAACAGGGCTTGCAAAGTCGCCGCACGTGTGAGGGGCACATCACCGGACAAGACCAGCACGATCGCATCGTCAGCCAGATGTGGGGCGGCGGTTTGTACCGCATGTCCGGTCCCCAACTGGGGTTCCTGGCGCGCAAATTCCAGCTGGAGCGATCCTGCCAATAGCGACAAGGCCGACTCCACTTGTGCCGCGCCATGCCCGGTTACGACCACCACTTTGCGCGCATCCACCCAACGCGCGGCCTCCAGCACATGCCCTGCCAGGGGTAAATGGGCTAGCATCTGCAGCACTTTGGGTTTGTTGCTTTTCATGCGCGTACCCTTGCCAGCGGCCATCATGACCACCTCAACAGCAGGCTTGATCTTGTCAGCACCCAAAGCGGATGCATCGCTCGCAATTAGACTCACTGCCATGTCCTTTACTTTTTTCCAGCCGGTGCCTGGTACCGCCTGCCTGAGTGCCATTATCGGTGGCGGTGGCAGGCGCTTTCTGACGCTCGTGCTGCTGTGCTTGGTGTTGGCGCTTGGCGGCTGCAGTGCGGCACGCTTGGGCTATAGCGTAGCGCCCGACCTCATGTATTTATGGCTGGACAGCTACTTGGACTTTGACAACGCGCAGGCACGCCGCGTCGGCGCGGAATTAAAGACGCTGCACCGATGGCACCGGGGCGAAGAATTGCCCCTGGTCGCCGAACTTTTGCAGGAGGCCCAGACCTTGGCACTGCAAAACCCCGACGGCCCGCGCTTTTGCGCGCTTTATTCGTCGGTGTTCCAGCGCAGCGAAGCGCTCACACAACGCGCCATGCCGATCGCAGCGGCGCTAGTGCCTGGGCTTAAGCCGGAGCAATTGGCAGGGCTGGCCAAGGCCTATGAAAAAAACAATCGCAAAATGCGCGAGGAATGGCAAGACGCCAGAACGCAGGGCATGGACATGCGCACGCGCAAAAGCCTGGAGCGCATGCAAGACCTCTATGGCAAGCTAAGCGCCGAGCAAACCCGTGCCTTCCAAGATGCCATGTCCCAAACCGGCTTTGACGAAAAGCGCTATTTCGAGGAGGTGCAAGCACGCCAGCAGGCGGTTTTGCAAACCCTGGAACGCTTGCGCGGCGCCGATACTCCCACCGCACAGAGCGCGCTGGCCGACTTGGCGCAGCGCTATGTCCAGTCTTCCAACCCGGCCTACCGGCAGTACCATGAACAAATGACGGCCAATACCTGCCAGGCCTTTGCCCGACTGCACGCTCAAACTAGCGCCGAACAGCGCAAGCACATGGTGCGCCTGCTTAAAGGCTATGAAAACGATGTGCGCGCCCTGGCCGCACAAAAAGACTAATCGCGCGACACGCGCCCCGGATGGTCCACCGGCCAGGCCATGCCATAGTCGGTTAGCACCGCGTCCAGCGGGATATCGTGCGCTTCGGGCGCGAAATCGGGCACAAAGCTATTGCCAAAACCCAGGCCGACGGTATGGGGGCGGGGCTCCAGGCTGGCCAGCATACGGTCATAAAAACCGCCGCCATACCCCAAGCGGTAGCCGCCCGCGCTATAGCCCACGCAGGGCACAAACAAGAGGCTAGGCATCACCTGTTCGGTGTCTTTGGGTTTGGGAATGCCGTAGGCATCGTCTTCCATCGGGCAGCCGGGGTACCAAATATGGAAAGACATGGTCTTGTGCTCTTTGTTGACCACTGGCAAAGCAATGCGTCGGCGCTGCGCGATGTCATTGAGCTCGCCGTCCTCTTTCCAGCGGTGCAGTGCGGGCAGCGGGTCAAACTCGCCTTTGATGGGCCAGTAGGCGCCAATCGTCGTATCGGTGCGGCCTACCAGCCAGACGCGCATCACCCGCAGCAATAACTCTGCGCGGTGCAGCCGGTCCGGCAGATGGGCCCGGGCATCGAGCAAAGCCTTACGCAAGGCCTTTTTTTCCTGGACTTTAGGGTCTATAGAGTTGTCCATAATCACCCCATGTGGTTAATCAAAAAAAATTTCGCGGCCTGGGTCTGTATTGTCGCAGTCGCCCTGCCTAGCTACGCTGCGCGGGCCCAAGCCGTGGATCTGGCGCGCAACGACCAGGCCGTGCTGGACATGGCGCAGGCTTTCAAACTCGGCGATCGCAAACAACTGACGCAATTATTGCCGCAAGCCAAAGGCTCGCTGCTGGAGCCCTGGGCGGCTTACTGGGAGATATCGCTCCGGTTGGACCAGGCCGACAAGGCCGAGATCGAAAGCATGCTGGCGCGCTATGCCGGTAGCTACCAGGAGGATCGGCTCCGCGCCGAATGGTTGCTGCAGTTAGGCCGCAACCGGGATTGGGCCACCTTTCGCGCCCAGCTGCCTCTGTACCGCATGGCCGATGACCGGTCTATCCAATGCTATGCCTTATGGAGCGACTACCTGAGTAGCGGCGCCGACGTCGCCAAGCAGCTACAGGCCCTCTGGCTCGCCCAGCGCGAGCCCGACGAAGCCTGTGCCGACGCCGCCCAAGAACTCATCAAGGCGCGCAATATGCCGGCCCAGGCGGCTTGGCTGCGCGCGCGCCTGGGGATGGAGAACGACCGCCTCAAAGTCACTACGCAGGCAGTGGCCACGTTGGATACCAAATGGGTCAAAACCGTGGCTGCCATTTACCAAAGCCCGGCCAAATATTTGAACGACAAACTCACGGCCCTGCGCCCGCAGACCCGCGAGTTCGTGTCGCTGGCGCTGATCCGACTGGCCTATCTGGAGCCCCAGGAAGCGGCGCTGGAGGTGGACAAGCTGCGCTGGCGCGCGCAATTGACAGCCGAAGAGCGCAGCTGGATTTGGGGAGTGATTGCTAAGCGGGCGGCGCAAAAAAGCCAGGACAACGCTTTGTCCTACTACCAAAAGGGCCGCCTGGACCACATGCATGAAGACCATGTGGTGTGGGCGCTGCGCGCCGCCCTGCGTGCGGGTCAGTGGGCGCAGGTAGAAGCCGCTATTGCCGCCTTGCCGCCAGAATTGCGCGCGGATGCGGCCTGGGTTTACTGGCATGCGCGCGCGGTGTTGGCCCAAAAACCGACCGAAGCGGCCCGCGCCCAGGCCGTAGCGAGCCTGCAAAGCATCGCCGGCATCCGTGGTTTTTATGAACAACTGGCGCTCGAAGAGCTGGGCCAGCGCAGCGTATTGCCGGCCAAGCCGGTGCCCCCTACGCTAGAAGAAAAAGACGCAGCGCGCAAAAACCCCGGCTTGCAGCGAGCCTTGCATGCGATTGCCCTGGGTCTGCGTAGCGAAGGCGTGCGCGAATGGAACTACAGCATCAGCCTGCACACCAAAGGCGGCATGGACGACCGCAGCCTGCTGGCCGCCGCCGAATTAGCCTGCCACGCCGAAGTCTGGGACCGCTGCATCAACACCAGCGAGCGCAGCAAAGCCCTGATAGATATGGAGCAGCGCTTTCCCATGCCTTTTAAGGCCGCTGTGTTGGCACGTGCCCAAAGCATTGGTTTAGAGCCCGCCTATGTGTATGGCTTGATCCGCCAAGAGAGCCGCTTTATCATGGACGCGCGCTCGGTGGTGGGCGCCTCGGGGCTGATGCAAGTCATGCCAGCGACCGCTAAATGGACCGCAAAAAAAATCGGGATGGGTGATTTCACACCCGCTAAATTGACCGACCGGGACACCAATATCGCGATCGGCACGGGTTACCTCAAACTGGTGCTCGATAGCTTTCAGGGCTCTATGCCGCTGGCAGCGGCGGCCTACAACGCCGGTCCCAGCCGGGCGCGGACATGGCGCGGCACCAGTGGCGCGCCAGTGCTGGAAGCGGCGATCTGGGCGGAGAACATTCCATTTCACGAAACCCGCGATTACGTGAAAAAAGTGCTCTCCAATACCACGCTGTATGCTGCCATGATCAGCGGCCAGCCGCAGTCCATCAAGGCGCGCTTAGGTAGCGTTGGGCCGCTGGATGCGATTGCACCGGAAACCGGGCTCGATCTGCCCTAAAGCGTATTCAAGCAGGAGGAAAAAACTATGTTGAAGCTCTACATCGGCAATAAAAACTATTCCTCCTGGTCCATGCGGCCCTGGGTCGCGATGACGCAGGCGGGCATTGCTTTTGAAGAGGTCTATGTCCGCTTCGACAGTTTCAGCCCGGATTCGCAATTCAAGCAGCGCATGGCCGGTATCAACCCCGCAGGCAAAGTGCCGGTCTTGCAAGATGGCGATCTGAGCATCTGGGATACGCTGGCCATTGGCGAATACCTGGCCGAAAGCTTTCCTGAAAAACAACTTTGGCCCGCAGACAAAGCTGCCCGCGCCCGTGCGCGCAGCATTTGCGCCGAAATGCACAGTGGCTTTAGCCATTTGCGCAGCCATTGCCCTATGAATATTGAAGCCTTGTTGCCCAACCGCGGCGCGCTCATCTGGCGCGACCACGCCGGTGTGCGCGCCGATGTGCAGCGCATCGTGGACCTGTGGACCGAGTTGCTGCAATCCCATGGCGGCCCGATGTTGTTCGGCGCATTCACCCTGGCAGATGCGTTTTACGCACCGGTGGTGATGCGCCTGCACACCTATGCCCTGCCGGTGCCCAGCATCATCAGCGCCTACATGGAGCGGGTGCAAGCGCTGCCCGGCGTGCTGGCCTGGGTGCAGGCGGCGCTGGCCGAAAAAGACTTTTTGGTATTTGAAGAGCCCTACCGGCTGCAAGCCTGAAGCGGGCTGCGCCGCGCGCTGCATGCAAACTTATCTCGTCGGTGGTGCGGTTCGCGATAGCTTGATGGGCTTGCCGGTGCGCGACCGCGATTGGGTGGTCGTCGGCAGTACGCCGCAGGCGATGGTGGACGCGGGTTTTGTGCCGGTAGGGCGGGACTTCCCGGTGTTTTTACATCCCCGCAGTAAAGAGGAATATGCCTTGGCGCGCACCGAGCGCAAAACCGCGCCGGGCTACCGAGGCTTTGCCATCCACGCCGACCCCGCAGTAACCTTGGAAGAAGACCTGGCGCGCCGCGACCTCAGCATCAACGCTATGGCGGTGCCCGCCGATGCGCTGCGTCCTGATGGCAGCTTTGTCCTTGCTGCGCTGATCGACCCTTTTGGCGGTGCCCACGATGTGGCTGCCGGTGTACTTCGCCACTGCACCGAGGCATTTCGCGAAGACCCGGTGCGCATATTGCGGCTGGCGCGCTTTGCAGCGCGCTTTGCGCACTTCGTTGTTTCTCGCGTAACTTTGCAACTCCTGCAGGACATGGTGCAAGCGGGGGAAGTCCAGCATTTGGTGGCCGAGCGCGTTTGGCAGGAACTGGCCAAAGGCCTGATGGAGCCGCAGCCCTCGCGCATGCTGGCGCTCTTGCGCGACTGCGGTGCATTGGCGGTGGTACTGCCCGAAGTGGATGCACTGTGGGGCGTGCCGCAACCGGCAGAGCACCATCCGGAAATCGGTACCGGCATCCACCTGGGTAGGGTGCTTGACGCAGCTGCACGGGCGCAAGCGCCGTTGGAAGTACGCTTTGCCTGCCTGGTGCACGACTTGGGCAAAGCCACCACGCCTGCCGAGCAATGGCCTCGCCATTTGGGCCATGAAATGCGCAGCGTCAAGCTTTTGCGTACGCTCTGCCAGCGCTTGCGCGTGCCCC
>CAMBFO010000119.1 GCA_945865675.1 Comamonas sp. lk | reverse complement strand
TACCTGCCCGGATATGCATTTCCGGACTAAGAAAAAAGGGAAGCACTGGGCTTCCCTTTCGGAATGTGGAGCGGGAAAAGAGTCTCGAACTCTCGACCTCAACCTTGGCAAGGTTGCGCTCTACCAACTGAGCTATTCCCGCGAAACGTCGTCAATTATAGCGTGCAATTTCTGCATTTACGGCAACTCCACGCGCTTTCGATAATTTACCTAGGCTCAATGCTTCAAAGTCTCTGGCGCTACCGGTTCCACGACGACCGCGCCGACCGCGACAACGGCCTCGGCAGGCTCCTCGTCCGCCAAAGGTAAGGGCTGCGAAACCAGCGCCAGCTCCAGCACCTGGTCAATCCAGCGCACCGGCACAATTTCCAGGCCGCTTTTCACGTTTTCTGGTATCTCCTGCAAGTCTTTGGCATTGGCTTCGGGAATCAGAACCAGTTTGATTCCACCGCGCAGCGCCGCTAGCAATTTCTCTTTGAGCCCGCCAATTTCGGTGATCTCACCGCGCAAGGTGATTTCGCCCGTCATCGCTACGTCGCCGCGGACAGCGATACCGGTGAGTGCCGAAACAAAGGCGGTGGCCATGGCCGCGCCAGCACTCGGGCCGTCCTTGGGTGTGGCGCCGTCGGGCACATGGATATGCAGGTCTTTCTTTTCAAAGGCCTCGTCCTTGATGCCCAGGCGCTTGGCGCGGCTGCGCACCACGGTCCGGGCGGCCTCGACGGACTCTTTCATCACGTCGCCCAGCGAGCCGGTACGGGTGATCACGCCTTTGCCGGGTACCAAAGCGGCCTCGATGGTCAGCAAGTCGCCACCCACTTCGGTATAGGCCAAGCCCGCCACCTGTCCAACCTGGTTTTGGTCTTCAGCGCGACCATAGGTGTACTTGCGCACGCCCAGGTAATCGTTCAGGTTATCCGCATTGACCAGCACCTGCGGAGTGCGCTTTTTAAGCAACAAGGCTTTGACCACCTTGCGGCAAATTTTGGACAGTTCGCGCTCGAGCGAGCGCACGCCAGCCTCCCGGGTGTAGTAGCGCACGATGTCTCGAATAGCGTCTTCGGCAATCGCCAGTTCGGTTTCTTTGAGGCCGTTGTTTTTCATTTGCTTGGGTAGCAAATACGTCATGGCGATACTGGTTTTTTCGTCTTCGGTATAGCCCGAAAGACGGATCACTTCCATGCGATCCAGCAGGGCTGGCGGAATTTTCATGGAATTAGACGTTGCCACAAACATCACGTCGCTCAGGTCATAGTCCACTTCCACATAGTGGTCGCCAAACTTGTGGTTTTGTTCCGGGTCCAGCACTTCCAACAAGGCGCTGCTCGGGTCGCCCCGGAAATCCGTTCCCAGTTTGTCTATTTCGTCCAACAAAAACAAAGGATTGCGCGTACCGACCTTGGTCAAACTCTGCAATACCTTGCCCGGCATGGCGCCGATGTAGGTGCGCCGGTGACCGCGGATTTCGGCTTCGTCGCGCATACCGCCCAGGGCCATGCGCACATACTTGCGCCCAGTGGCCTTGGCAATGGATTGACCCAGCGAAGTCTTACCCACGCCTGGTGGTCCGACCAGGCACAGAATCGGGGCTTTGACCTTGTCCACACGTTGCTGCACTGCAAGGTACTCAAGGATGCGGTCTTTGACTTTGTCCAGGCCGTAGTGGTCCTCATTGAGCACTTTCTCGGCGTTACCGAGATCGTGTTTGATCTTGGTCTTGGTCGCCCAAGGCAAGCCCACCAGCACGTCGATGTAATTGCGCACCACCGTGGCCTCGGCCGACATGGGAGACATCAGGCGCAGCTTTTTGAGTTCGCTCTCGGCCTTTTTTAAGGCCTCTTTGGGCATACGCGCAGCCTTGATTTTTTTCTCTATTTCCTCGATGTCAGCGCCGTCTTCGCCATCACCCAATTCCTTTTGAATGGCCTTGACTTGCTCATTCAAATAGAAATCACGTTGGTTTTTTTCCATTTGTCGCTTGACACGGCCGCGGATTTTTTTGTCCACGTTCAGGATGTCAACTTCGCGCTCAATTTGCTCAAACAAATTCTCTAGCCGCGCCTTCACCAATGGCAGCGCCAACACCGTTTGCTTGTTTTCCAACTTCAAGGGCATGTGCGCGGCAATGGTGTCGGCCAAGCGGCCCGGGTCATCAATGCTGGCGATGGAGGTGAGTATTTCGGGCGGGATTTTTTTGTTCAGCTTGACGTACAAATCAAACTGTTGCATGACCGCGCGGCGCAAGGCCTCGATTTCGCTGGCCTGGGTCTCACCCTCGGTCGCAGCGGTGATTTGCGCATCGAGCGGCAGCACATTGGCGGTGAAATGGGTTTCACCGTCCTCGATGCGGTTTACCTTGGCGCGCTGGTGGCCCTCCACCAAGACCTTGACTGTGCCGTCGGGCAGCTTAAGCATCTGCAAGATAGTGGACACGCAGCCCATGTCGAACATGTCCGAGACCAGGGGCTCGTCTTTGGCGGCGGTCTTTTGCGCTACCAACATGATGCGGCGCTCCGCTTCCATGGCCGCCTCCAGGGCCTTGATGCTTTTGGGCCGCCCGACAAAAAGCGGGATCACCATGTGGGGGAATACCACCACGTCGCGCAAGGGCAACATGGGCAGGTCAATAGGAAGCGCGTCTAGGGGGGTGTAACCGGACATAAAAATCCTTTTCTATTTGCTGGATATGGTCTGGTTTTCTGAAATTTCAAGCACGGCGACGGTCAAACAGTCCCAAAGCCGCACTAGGCCCACAAAAAAAGGAGGCTACCCGGGACCGCGTGCAATACGCTCACGCCTTTTTGGCGACCTCGCGGTACACCAGCAAGGGCGGGTGGTTTTCTTCAATCGTCGAGGCATCGACCACCACTTTTTCCACCTCATTGGAGTCGGGCAAATCGTACATGGTGTTGATGAGTGACTGCTCCAGAATCGAGCGCAAGCCGCGTGCGCCGGTTTTACGGTCTAGGGCACGTTTGGCAATAGCGCGCAGCGCATCAGGCCGGATCTCTAGCTCTGCGCCCTCCATAGCGATCAATTTGGCGTACTGCTTCACCAAGGCGTTTTTAGGCTCGGTCAAAATTTGCACCATGGCGTCTTCGGTGAGCTCGGCCAGGGTGGCCACCACGGGCATACGACCGACCAATTCGGGAATCAAACCGAATTTGATCAAGTCCTCGGGTTCCACGTCCTTAAACACCTCGGTCAGGCTGCGCTGCGCCTTGCTCATCACCCTAGCGCTAAACCCGATGCCCGATGACTGGGTTCGGTTTTCGATCACTTTTTCCAAGCCGGCAAAAGCACCACCACAAATAAACAAGATATTGGTGGTGTCGATCTGGACAAAGTCTTGGTTGGGGTGCTTACGTCCGCCCTGGGGTGGCACGCTAGCCATCGTGCCTTCAATCAGCTTGAGTAAAGCCTGTTGGACACCCTCGCCCGATACATCACGCGTAATAGAGGGGTTATCGGACTTGCGGGAAATTTTGTCGATTTCGTCGATGTACACAATGCCGCGCTGGGCACGCTCGACGTCGTAATTGCAGCTTTGCAGCAGCTTGAGCACAATGTTTTCTACGTCCTCGCCCACATAACCGGCTTCCGTCAGCGTCGTGGCATCGGCCATCACAAAGGGGACATCGAGCATACGCGCCAAGGTCTGCGCCAAAAGTGTCTTGCCTGAGCCGGTGGGCCCGATCAGCAAGATATTGCTCTTGCTCAGCTCTACCTCGTCTTTTTTAGACTGCTCTTGATGGCGCAAGCGCTTGTAATGGTTGTACACCGCCACTGACAAGGTGCGCTTGGCAGGCTCCTGCCCGATCACATAGTTGTCCAGATTGGCTTTGATTTCGGAGGGTGTGGGCAGGCCGCTGCGGCCGCTGGACACGCTAGAGACCGCAGGCAATTCATCGCGGATGATCTCGTTGCACAGGTCGATACATTCGTCACAGACAAAAACCGAGGGGCCTGCGATCAGCTTTTTCACCTCGTGCTGGCTTTTGCCGCAAAACGAGCAATACAGATTCTTCTCGCTGGAGTTGCCTTTTTTTTCGGCCATGTAAATTTTCTACCTTTAGCTGGTGAGTCTCAATGATAACCAAATAAAAACGGCGTCCTTCGGCCTGAAAGACGCCGTTTTGCCCCGGTGAGCGCGCGACCTCAGGGCCGCTTGGCAATCACCTGGTCCACCAGGCCGTAGTCCTTGGCCTCGTCAGCGGACAGGTAGTAATCGCGCTCGGTGTCGCGGGCGATTTTTTCCAAGGGCTGACCGGTACGCTCGGCCAAGATTTTGTTGAGCTGTTCGCGCGTTTTGAGAATCTCACGCGCATGGATTTCAATTTCCGTGGCCTGTCCCTGGGTGCCGCCCAGAGGCTGGTGGATCATGACTTTGGAATTGGGTAGCGAAAAGCGCTTGTCCTTGGTGCCGGCCGCCAGCAAAAACGCGCCCATGCTGGCCGCCATGCCGATGCACAGGGTGGACACGTCAGGCTTGATGAAATTCATGGTGTCAAAAATCGCCATGCCCGCACTCACCGAACCGCCCGGTGAGTTGATATAAAAGGAAATATCTTTGTCCGGGTTTTCACTTTCCAGAAATAACAACTGGGCGACTACCAAATTGGCCGTCTGGTCATTGACTGCACCCACCAGAAAAATGACCCGCTCTTTGAGCAAACGGGAATAAATGTCGTAGGAGCGCTCGCCGCGCCCCGACTGCTCAATAACCATGGGCACCATGCCCAGGGCGCGGGTGGGGTTGCTTGCCGGCATTTCAAAATTCATAGTTTGTCCCTTGTTAAGTTCGGCTCGAGCCGCCAGAGCGCGGCACCTGGCTGCTGATCAATTCTGCCCCATTAACTCGTCAAACGAGATGGCCCTGTCGGTAACCTTGACCTGGGACAGGACAAACTCGGTCACATTGTTCTCAATCACCACCGACTCGACCTCGCTCATGCGGTTCTGGTCGCCGTAGTACCAACGAACCACTTCCGCTGGGTTCTCATAGCTGGAGGCCAGTTCTTCTACGTGCTGCTTAATCTGGGCTGGCGTTGCCTGCAATTGCTTGGCACGCACCAGTTCACCCACCACCAAGCCCAAGCGCACACGTCGCTCGGCCTGCGCGGTAAACAGTTCCTCGGGAATCGGAGCGTTGTCCGCATCCTTGATGCCGCGCTGCTTCAGATTCGCGCGGGCGTCAGCTACCAGTCGCTCTACCTCGGCCTGGACGCTGGCCTTTGGCAGGTCCAACTCGGATTTGGAAATCAGCGCTTCCATGACGCCTTGCTTGTTGCGCGAAAGTAGGCGGGCCTTGACTTCACGTTGCAGGTTTTTGCTGATGTCTTCGCGCAATGCCGCCACGGTCGCGTCTGCAATACCCAGGCTGCGGGCCAGCGCGTCGTCCACCTCGGGCAAATGTGCCGCCTCCAGCTTCTTGACCGTAACCATGAAATCGGCAGTTTTGCCTGCAACGTCTTTACCTTGGTAGTCCTCGGGGAAGACCAAGGGGAAAGTCTTGCTCTCGGCCAGCTTCATGCCACGGGTGGCTTCTTCAAATTCTTTGAGCATTTGGCCATCGCCCAGAATGAACTGGAAATCCTCTGCCTTGCCGCCATCAAACAACTCGCCATCGATCTTGCCTTCAAAGTCCACGGTGGCACGGTCGCCGTCCTGGGCTGCGGCCTCCTGGGGTCGCTGGGAAAAGGTGCGGCGCTGTTTACGCAGAATATCAATGGTCTTGTCGATCGCGGCCTCGGTCACCTGGGCATCGACTTTTTCTACTTCGGCACTCGCCAAGTCACCGATTTTCACTTCTGGAAAGACTTCGAACACGGCATCAAAAGCCATGGCACCTTCCACGGCCTCAGCGGCCTCGCTAATGCGCGGTTGTCCGGCAACGCGCAGCTTCGCCTCGCTAGCGGCCTGGGCAAAAGCCTGGCCGACTTTGTCGTTCATCACTTCATAGTGCACCGAGTAGCCATAGCGCTGGGTAACCACGTTCATGGGCACCTTGCCGGGACGAAAACCATCCATCTTCACGGTGCGCGCCAGTTTGCGCAGACGCGCCTGCACCTCGTTTTGAACCGCGTCCACGGGCAGCTTTAGGGTGATCTTGCGCTCCAACTTTTCCAAAGTTTCAACTACTACCGTCATGACAGGTGCTCCAAATAAAAATTCAAGGCCGGACAGTGCCGCATCTCGCGGTCACCGGTCTGGCCTCACAGGGGACTCTCAGTACCTTTTGGGTGGTGCGCGGGGGGGGACTCGAACCCCCACACCATTGCTGGCGTCAGGACCTAAACCTGGTGCGTCTACCAATTTCGCCACCCGCGCAAAAAAATTCAGCAACCCGCCGCCCCTTGCGCAACACCCTCAAAGTGCTGGCCGGCGCGCCCGATCGCTGGAAATCGGTTAGCCGATCATTTTAGCCTGCACGCCCGCCGGCTCGCGCCGCACCCTGAACCATGCGGCGTACATGGCGGGCAAAGCCAGCAAAGTCAAGGCCGTCGCGACAATAAGGCCGCCCATAATGGCCACGGCCATCGGGCCCCAGAACACCGAGCGCGACAAGGGAATCATGGCCAACACCGCAGCGGCCGCGGTGAGCACGATAGGTCGCAAGCGGCGTACCGCCGACTCGACGATGGCATCCCAAGCGGGTACGCCGTTGGCGCGGTCTTGCTCAATCTGGTCGATCAAAATGACCGAGTTGCGCTGAATCATGCCCATTAAGGCAATGACGCCCAGCAAAGCCACAAAGCCAAAGGGGCGCCCAAAACTCAGCAAGGCGGCGGCCACACCAGCAATCCCCAGCGGCCCGGTCAAAAACACCAACAAGGCACGGCTGAAACTGTGCAGTTGCAGCATCAAGAGCGTGAAAGTAATAAACAGCATGATCGGAATACCCGCCGCGATAGAGCTGGAGCCCTTGCTGCTTTCTTCGACCGCGCCTGCTACCTGAATGCGGTAAGCACCCTCGCCTTGGGCCGCCCAGCTGGACTCCAGTTTGCGCAATTCGGGCGCCAGCTGGCCCGTTACTGTCGCGCCTTGCAGGCCCTCGGCAATATCGCCCTGGACGGTAATCGCGTAATCGCGCCCCTCGCGCCAAAGCACGCCTGGCTCCCAAACAAAGGTCGGTTTGGCAATTTGCGTGAGCGGAATCGACTTGCCACTGGCCGTGGGCACGTAGGCGTTACCAATATCGGAAATCGCATTGCGCTCGGACAGGGGCTGACGCAGCACGATGTCGATCAACTTGTCGCCCTCGCGGAACTGGCCCACCGTGCTACCAGAGAGCAAGGTGCGGGCCGCCTGGGCAATCGACTGGCTGCTCACCCCCAAGGCGCGGGCCTTGGCCTGGTCCACGTCCAGCCGAATCACCTTGACCGGCTCGTTCCAGTTGTCATTGACGCCGCGCATATTGGGGTTGGCCCGCATCTGTGC
>CAMBFO010000118.1 GCA_945865675.1 Comamonas sp. lk | reverse complement strand
CTGCTGGTCGAGCCGCAGGAATTTGTGATCGACGGCCAGGATGTGAAAGAACCCATTGGCATGAGCGGCATGCGCCTGGAAGCCAAAGTCCATATCGTCACCGGCGCGCAAAGTGCGGCGGAAAACATCATCAAGTGCGTGCGCCGTTGTGGTCTGGAAGTCGAGCAACTCATGCTCAACCCGCTGGCCTCCAGCCTGTCGGTGCTGACCGAAGACGAGCGCGAACTCGGCGTGGCCTTGGTGGATATCGGCGCGGGTACCACCGACATTGCGATCTTCACCAACGGCGCTATCCGCCACACCGCGGTCATCCCGATCGCCGGGGACTTGATTACCAGCGACATTGCCATGGCGCTGCGCACACCGACCAAGGACGCAGAAGAAATCAAGGTCGAAAGCGGTCACGCCAAGCAAGTGTTGGTAGATCCGGAAGTGCAAGTGGAAGTACCCGGTCTGGGCGACCGTGGCCCGCGCATGCTCAGCCGCCAGGCCCTATCCGGAGTGATTGAGCCCCGCATCGAAGAAATTTTCACCTTGGTCAACCAGGTCATGCGCGAGTCCGGCTACGAAGAAGTGCTGTCCTCGGGCATTGTGCTCACCGGTGGCAGTTGCCTGATGCCGGGCATGGTGGAGCTGGGCGAAGACATTTTTCTTAAGCCCGTGCGCCGGGGCATTCCCCAGTACGCCAACGCCTTGTCCGACATGGTGGCGCAACCCCGCGCCGCCACCGTGATGGGCTTTTTGGAAGAGGCTCGTATCGCGCGTCTGCGCGGAATCAAAGTGGCACAAAAAGGCGGCAGCGTGAAGAGCGCATTTGCCCAGATTCGTGATTTTTTTGCAGGAACTTTCTAAATGAAAAACTCCCCGCTCACCCGCCGCCGTCCTTGGCTCCATAGCGCTTCACTGTATCTGTGGATGGCACGCGCCGGGCCACCGCCAGACCCTATTTTTTGTTTCCCTGTCCCTTTCTCATTTTTTCGTATCGCCACATCTACATTAGGAGCTGCACATGACTATTGAACTCATCGAAGAAGAAATCTTCAACCAGGGAACCCTCATCAAAGTCATTGGCGTGGGCGGCGGCGGCGGCAATGCGGTCGAGTACATGATTCAGTCGCACGTGACGGGTGTGGAATTCATCTGCGCCAACACCGATGCGCAGGCACTGAACCGCAGCACCGCACACCGTACGATTCAGCTAGGCGAAACCGGCCTGGGTGCAGGCAGCCGCCCGCATAAAGGACGCGCTGCTGCAGAGTTGGCCGAAGCGGATATTCGCAACGCCATCGAAGGCGCCAATATGCTGTTTATCACTGCCGGCATGGGCGGCGGCACCGGCACCGGTGCGGCACCCATCATTGCGCGGGTGGCCAAGGAAATGGGCATCTTGACCGTGGGCGTGGTGACCAAGCCTTTCGAATTTGAAGGCGGCCCGCGCATGAAAAATGCCGACGAAGGCCTGGCCGAGCTGGAAGCCAATGTCGATTCGCTGATCGTGGTGCTCAACGAAAAACTGCTCGAAGTGCTGGGCGACGATATCAGCCAGGATGAGGCTTTTGCCTATGCCAACGACGTGCTGAAAAACGCCGTAGGCGGCATTGCCGAGATCATCAACGTGCCCGGCCATGTGAACGTGGACTTTGAAGACGTACGCACCGTGATGGGCGAGCCCGGCAAAGCCATGATGGGCACCGCCCTGGCCAAAGGCCCGGACCGCGCACGCATTGCTGCTGAGCAAGCCGTGGCCTGCCCGCTGCTCGAAGGCATAGACCTGTCGGGCGCCAAAGGCGTGCTGGTGCTGATCACCGCAGCCAAAGGCTCGCTCAAATTGAGCGAATCCAAGCTGGCGATGAACACCATTCGCGCCTATGCTTCGCCCGAAGCGCATGTGATCTACGGTACCGCTTATGACGACTCGCTGGGCGAAGACGTGCGCGTCACGGTAGTGGCCACCGGACTGAGCCGGCCGCGCCGCACCGCGCCTCCGTTGCAAGTGCTGCGCACCGGCACCTACGATGCCGCGCCCTCGGCCATGGCCAACACCCATGCGGCCATGTCCGCTGGCACCATGCAACGCAGCATGGGCAACAGCACTATGGCCTCGGCCTCGGGCATGGGCGGCAGCACTGGCATCAGCGCCCCGGCACCGGCGAGCGCCTCCACCGACTACGGCACGCTCAGCACCCCCGCCGTTTTGCGCGGCAGCCGCACCACCGCAGCGCAAAAAGTCGATGCGCTCTCGAGCGGCGGCATGGACGATTATGAAATTCCAGCCTTCTTGCGCAAGCAAGCGGATTGATTTTTCATCGGTTATCGGCGACTTCTGTCAACAGCCGCTCGGTGCGGGCGCCTAGCCCCACCGAGCGGCTGTTGACGGGCGCGCTTTTACAATTGCCACGTGCTACAACAAAGAACCCTCAAATCCCTGACCCGCGCCGTTGGCGTAGGCCTGCATAGCGGCCAGCGTGTAGAAATCACTTTGCGCCCGGCAGCGCCGGGCACCGGCATTGTGTTTCGGCGTGTCGATCTTCCCCATCCGGTGGATATCGCGGTCTCACCACAAGCGGTCACCGATACGCGGCTGGCTTCTACCCTGTCGCAGGGCGACGCCAAAGTGCATACGGTGGAGCATTTGATGTCGGCCTGCGCCGGCTTGGGTGTGGACAATTTGTATGTTGATATCAATGCCCAGGAAGTTCCTATCCTGGACGGATCGGCGGCATCGTTTGTTTTTTTGCTGCAAAGCGCCGGTATCGAAATGCAAAACGCAGCGCGCCGCTTTATTCGCGTCAAAGCGCCCATCCGCGTGGAACAGGGCCAAGGCAGCGATCTCAAGTGGGCGAGCTTGGAGCCCTACCATGGCTTTAAGCTGAGTTTTGCCATCGACTTTGCGCATCCGGCGGTGGACTCCACCGGGCAAAGCGTGGAATTTGACTTAAGCCAGGGTTCGTACGCGCGCGACATTGCACGGGCGCGCACTTTCGGCTTTACCAAAGACGTAGAAATGATGCGCCAAAACGGCCTGGCCTTGGGTGGGGGTCTGGACAATGCCATCGTCATGGACGACTACAAAGTACTCAATTCCGATGGCCTGCGCTATGACGATGAGTTTGTGAAGCACAAGATTTTGGACGCCATGGGGGACCTGTATTTGCTGGGGATGCCCTTGCTGGCGCATTACCGCGCCCACCGCTCGGGCCATGCGCTCAACAACCAATTGCTGCGCCAGCTGCAAGCGCAGCCGCAGGACTGGGAAGTGCTGACATTTGACGACGAACGCAGCGCCCCCAAGGGCTTTGCGCAATTGGCACCGGCCTGGTGATTGCGCCTCGCGGCCGCAGCCTCAGTGGCTGCGCCCGGATTTGTAACCCGCACCGGCACCTATTCCCTGGGCTTTTGCAATACGTGCCATGGCTGCACCGGCATGGGCGTGGGTAATCGCCAAGCCTAAAGCATCGGCCGCATCCGGGCCGGGCAGGCCGGGCAAGTCTATCAAGCGGCGCACCATCTCGCGGATTTGCATTTTGTCGGCGCGCCCGTAACCGGCCACTGCTTGCTTCATTTGCAATGCCGTGTATTCGGCGACCGGCAATTTGGCATGGACCAAGGCGCTGATCAAAGCCCCACGTGCCTGGCCCAGCAGTAAAGTGGACTGCGGGTTGACATTGACAAACACGATTTCTACAGCGGCACAATCGGGCTGGTAGCGCTGCACCACTTCGGACAAACCGTCAAACAAAGCGTGGATGCGGTCGGGCAAGGCCTGGCTGGCCAGACCTTGGGTGCTGATGGTGCCGCTGGCCACATAGCGCAAGCTGCTGCCATGCTGGTCCAGCACACCAAAGCCCGTGGTGCGCAGGCCGGGATCGACGCCCAGAATTCTCATGGTGCGGGGGCGCCAGGCAGGCGGGCATCGGGCATGCGGGCGACGATCACGTTGGCACGCGCATTGAGGTATTCGGAATTGGGCAGTTTTTCAAAGTAGCGCGGCCTAGGCAGCATCACGGCTAAGCGCGCCGCTTCCCAGGGACTGAGTTGCGCCGCAGACTTGCGGAAATAGTGGCGCGCTGCGGCTTCGGCGCCAAACACACCGTCACCCCACTCCACGCTATTGAGGTAGATTTCCAAAATCCGTTGCTTGCTCAGCAGCTTTTCCATGAGCAGGGTGATGACCATTTCCTGGGCTTTACGCACCAGCGTACGTTCGCCGGACAAAAACAAATTTTTTGCCAACTGCTGGCTAATGGTCGAGCCGCCGACGACTTTGACCGGGCGGGTTTCACGGCTATTTTTGGCTTTGGCCGCCCGCTGCGCAGCGCGTTCTTCGGCCTTGCTGTTTTTCGACCAGGCTTTTTCCAATGCGGCCCAGTCGATGCCGTCGTGGCTGGCAAAACTGTCGTCCTCGGAGGCGATCACCGCACGCTTGAGCGCCAGCCCCAGTTGCGCATCCGTCTGCCAGCGCTGGCTCCAGCGCACACTGCCCTGCTCCTGCAGTTGGCGCCAGACTTGCGAGCGCTCAAAACTGGTGGACTGCGGATCTAGCCAGACCATGGCTGCAATGCGCAGCGCAAAATACAGTTGCAAACCCAGCAGCGCCAAGCACAACAAACCGAGCAATCGCAACAAGGCCATCAGGCAAGCCCCAATGCCTGGGAGCGCAAGCCTTCACCGCCGGCAAACGAAAAGCACGCCGCCACTTGCGCACGCAAGGTCTTAGGCGGGGTCCGGGGTGTCCAGTACATCGACCGCAATGGTAATCGGGCCGACCAGGTCTTCTTCTTCGTCGCCCTGCGCGCCCGACGCAAGCGCTCCAGCAGCGTCTGGGTCACCAGCCTCCTGCGGGCTGTCCAGACGCTCCAGCACGGTGGCACTCACATCCAGGGTCATCAGGTCAATCGTGCCCAGGCGCAATCGCACTTGCGCACCCCGTGGTAGACCAACGCCAGCGGCAATGGCCAGCACCAGCGGCAGCGCGTCGGCGCGGGCCATGCCCTCTTTGATCACCGTGGCGCGCAGCTCGGTAATGGCGTTTTGACGCAGGTATTGCAGCGTCCAAAAACGCTCCATGGCGGCCTGGTAGCTGTTGTAGGCGGCGTAAGTGGCCTCAAAGGCGGAGATAATGGAAAAAAGTTGCGCGTCTTTGGGCTTAAAGGGCGCGGCCAGCGCTGCAGTGCTGCCGTGGCGCACACAGGCGATGATTTGCCATTGGTTCACCAAGTCGGTGTAGCGGCGCAGCGGCGAGGTGCTCCAGGCATAGCTGGGCACGCCGATACCGGCATGCGGCAAGGCCTTGGTGCCCATGCGCACTTTGACGCCCGGCGCCATCGAGGCCTGGCTGCGGTAAATCGCAGGTACGCCCAAACTCGCCAACCATTGGCCCCAGGTGCTGTTGGCCAAAATCATGGCCTCGGCCACGATCAGGTCTAGCGGTGCACCGCGCTGGCGCACGCTGATCTGCACACGCTCGTTGCCCGTCGGCTCCCCGGCCAGCAGGTCTGGGAGGCGCACGTTGTAGTCAGGCCGGTTAAAGCTTTCGGGTTTGCCGCGCACGATTTCACGCCGGGCCTTATGGGCACAGGCAAAGCGGTGCAAAAAGGCCAGTTGTTTATGCAAGGCCGTGGCCGCTGCGCGCTGGCTATCGGCGCTGCCATCGTCGGTAACCTGCGCCGCTTGCAGCCATTGCTCGGTGACCAGGCTGTCGAGCTGATCGTGGCGCAGGTTGTGGCTGATGGGCAGGTTTTCGATGCGGGTTTCGCTGTGCTTGACTTCCAGGGTCTGCTCATCCAAGGTGAGATACAGCGAGAGCGCCGGGCAGTGGCGGCCTTGCTGCAAGGTATAGACCTGCACCAGCGCATCGGGCAGCATGGTCAGCTTGTAGCCCGGCATATAGACCGTCGACAAACGGTGACGGCCCAGTCGGTCGATATCGCTATCGGGCGCTATACCCAGGCCGGGCGCTGCAATATGCACTCCCATAGTGACCGTGCCGCTACCCAGGCCTTGTAGCGACAAAGCATCGTCGATTTCGGTGGTGGCCGAGTCGTCAATCGAAAAAGCGGCCACCGGCGCCAGCGGTAAGTTATCGGCGGGCGCAACCGCCGCCATCGCAGGAAAAACTGTGCCCTGCGGAAAGTTTTCCAGCAAAAAGCGCTTCCAATGGAACTGGTAAGGTGAATCGATGGCGCCGCTGGCCAGCAGCAAATCTAAGGGTGCAGTGCGACTGTCGCGCGAGGCTTGCACCACGGCTTTGTATTCGGGCGCGTTTTTATCGGGCTTAAACAGAATTTTGTACAACTGCGCGCGCACTGGCGTAGGGCAGTGGCCTTCGGTAAGTTCATGCGCCCATTGCGCGATCAACTCGGTTTGCAGGCGCTTTTTTTCAATCGCCGCCAGGGCTTGGGCCACGATATCGGCTGGCGCCTTGCGGAATAAGCCCTTACCCGCACGGCGAAAATAATGCGGTGCTTCAAACAAACGCATCAGCATGCCCGCTTGTTCGAGCACGCTGGCTTTATCGCTGAAGTAATCGCGCGCCAAATCGGAAAAACTGAAATCGCCCTGTGGGGCAAACTCCCAGGCCAACTCCAATTCCACCGCTTGGCTGATGGCAAGCGCCTGCTCCATAAACTGCGCAGGCGCAGGTTTATCAAAGCGCAGCATCACATTGGCAAGCTTGACCTTGAGGCGCTTGCCACTGTCAAGCTCCACTTGCGCCGAGGCATCGCTTTCGGACAAGAGCCTTGCGGCCAAGAATTTTCCGGCTTCATCAAACATCAGATACATATCCGGATTGTCCCATGGCGTCTTGCAGGGGCGGCGCGATAATCAGGCGATGTCCACTTCCTTTGGCAAAGTCTCGCTGCGCAGTCGCTTCATGCCCTTGTGGGCCGGCCTGGACGGGCCTCTGGCCTTTATCGTTTTTTGCCTCGCCTCTGCCGGTATGCTGGTGATGTATTCATCGGGCTATGACTTTGGCAGCCGCTTCTCTGACCATGCGCGCAATATGCTGATTGCCGCCGCCGTGATGTTTGTCGCCGCGCAAATTCCACCGCAGCGCTTAATGACGCTGGCCGTACCGTTATACCTATTGGGCCTGGGTCTCTTGATTGCAGTGGCAATTTTCGGCGTGACCAAAAAAGGGGCGCGCCGCTGGCTGGATGTTGGCGTGGTGATTCAGCCCAGCGAGATTTTGAAAATTGCCATGCCCTTGATGCTGGCTTGGTGGTTCCAAAAGCGGGAAGGTCAACTGCGACCTTTGGACTTTTTGGTGGCGGGACTTCTGCTCTTGGTACCGGTGGGCCTCATCATGCTTCAGCCCGATTTGGGAACTGCCTTGCTGGTTTTAAGTACCGGTTTGGCCGTGCTGTTCTTTGCAGGCTTAAGTTGGCGCTTGATTTTGCCGCCAGTTGGGCTTGGTTTGATCGGCATCATTTTGCTGGTCATGTTTGAGTCTCAGTTGTGCGCCGATGGGGTCGACTGGAAAGTGCTGCATGAGTACCAGCGGCAACGTGTGTGTACCTTGCTAGACCCTGCACGCGACCCGCTGGGCAAGGGCTTTCACATCATTC
>CAMBFO010000117.1 GCA_945865675.1 Comamonas sp. lk | reverse complement strand
CTGGCCGCTGGGGGGCAGGGCGTGTCGGTCGCTTTCGACTTGGCCACCCATCGCGGCTACGACTCGGACCACCCACGCGTCACCGGCGACGTGGGCAAGGCCGGTGTCGCCATCGACTCGGTGGAGGACATGAAGATTTTGTTCAACCAAATTCCGCTGGACAAAGTGAGTGTGTCCATGACCATGAACGGCGCGGTTTTGCCAGTGCTGGCCGGTTACATCGTGGCTGCCGAGGAGCAGGGCGTGGCGCAGGCGCAGCTAAGCGGCACCATACAAAACGACATCCTCAAAGAGTTCATGGTGCGCAACACCTATATCTACCCGCCCGCGCCGTCCATGCGCATCATTGGGGACATCATTGGTTACACGGCCAAAAACATGCCCAAGTTCAACTCGATTTCCATTTCGGGTTATCACATGCAAGAAGCCGGGGCCAACCAGGCTTTGGAACTGGCCTTCACTTTGGCCGACGGCAAAGAGTATGTAAAAACCGCTATCGCCACCGGCTTGGATGTGGATGAGTTTGCCGGCCGCTTGTCCTTCTTTTGGGCCATCGGCATGAACTTCTATTTAGAGGTCGCCAAGATGCGCGCCGCACGCCTCTTGTGGTGCCGCATCATGCAAGGCTTTGGCGCCAAATCACCCAAGAGCCTGATGCTGCGTACCCACTGCCAAACCAGCGGCTGGAGCCTGACCGAGCAAGACCCGTACAACAACGTGGTGCGTACCACCATCGAAGCGATGGCGGCGGTGTTTGGTGGCACGCAAAGCCTGCATACCAATAGCTTTGACGAAGCCATTGCGCTGCCTACCGAGTTCTCGTCGCGCATTGCGCGCAACACGCAGCTCATCATCCAAGAAGAGACGCACATCACCAGCGTGATTGACCCCTGGGCCGGCAGTTACATGATGGAAAAACTGACGCAGGACATGGCCGACGCAGCATGGAAAATTATCGAAGAAGTCGATGCCATGGGCGGTATGGTGAAGGCGGTCGATAGCGGCTGGGCCAAGCTGAAGATTGAAGCGGCGGCGGCTGAGAAACAAGCGCGCATCGACAGTGGCCAGGATGTGATCGTGGGCGTGAACAAATACAAACTCAAAAGCGAAGACGCGATTGAGGCGCGTGATATCGACAACGTGGCAGTGCGCGAAGGCCAGATCGCACGGCTTAAGCAGGTGCGCGCCGGGCGCGACCAGACGGCGGTGCAAGCAGCATTAGAAGCACTGACTTTTGCCGCGGGGCATGAAGGTAATTTGCTGGAACTGAGCATCGCTGCCATGCGCTTGCGCGCCACAGTAGGCGAGGTGAGCGACGCGCTGGAAAAAGCGTTTGGGCGGCATCGCGCGGATACCCACAAAGTGTCAGGCGTCTATGCCGCCGCCTACGATACCGAGCACAGCCACGGAGACACCATGGAATACTGGAACGCCCTCAAAGCCGATATAGCCGCCTTTGCAGACGCACAAGGCAGGCGCCCGCGCGTGATGATTTCCAAGCTCGGCCAAGATGGGCACGACCGGGGCGCCAAAGTGGTGGCCACGGCGTTTGCCGATTTGGGCTTTGATGTGGACATCGGCCCTTTGTTTCAAACACCCGAAGAGTGCGCCCGCCAGGCCATCGAGAACGATGTGCATGCCGTGGGCGTGTCCACCCTAGCGGCAGGCCATAAAACTCTGGTGCCAGCCATCATCGACGAGCTGAAAAAGCAGGGTGGCGAAGGCATCATCGTGTTTGTCGGCGGCGTGATTCCGCGTCAGGACTACGACTTTTTGTACGCCAGCGGCGTCAAAGGCATTTATGGCCCGGGTACGCCGATTCCGGTTAGCGCCCGCGACGTGCTGGACCAGATCAGCAAGTCTTTGTTGGCTTGAAGCCTTCGCGTTGCACCGTATTACCGTATTTCAAAAGAACTAAATCATGACCGTTTCTGTGCGCATGGACCCTTTGCTGGAAATACAGCTGGAGCAAGCTGCTAAGCGCAAGGGCATTACCAAATCGCAGTTCATCATCGACGCGGTAAAGGACGCCCTAGGCCGTAAAAATGCCTATGAGCTGATGCTGGCTTTGAAGGCCGAGGAAGAGCAACGCGCTTATGGCCCCAACGCCAACCCGGTGGATGCTGCCCTGGCCAAGGCCTTTGAGGGCTATGAGCGACCCTATGACCCAGAAGCCGCGCGCGCGCAGCTGTTGGCAAAATTGCAGGACAAGCATGGCATTCGTAGCGATCATTGACGTCAGCGTAATGATGACCTTGGACGTGCGCGATTTTTCTCGCTACCGCCTGGCCGATGGCCGTGCATTTGAGATTCTTTGATGGCGAATAGCAACGCTCCGTCCGTTTCTGAACTGCGTAGCGCCACGCCGGCAGTGCAGCGGCGCGCAATGGCCAAGGCCATCACGCTGCTGGAGTCCACGCGCGCTGACCACCGGGCGCAGGCGGATGCGCTGCTCACGGAATTGTTGCCGTTTACAGGTCAGTCCATGCGCCTGGGCATCAGCGGCGTTCCGGGCGTGGGCAAATCGACTTTTATTGAAGTCCTGGGTTTGCATTTGATTGCGCAAGGCCATCGCGTGGCGGTGCTGGCGGTGGACCCTTCGAGTAGCGTATCGGGCGGTTCTATCTTGGGCGACAAAACTCGCATGGAGCTGCTGTCCGTGCATCCGCAGGCTTTTATTCGCCCAAGCCCGGCCAGTGGCACCTTAGGCGGCGTGGCCGAAAAAACACGCGAATGCATGCTGGTTTGCGAAGCTGCAGGTTACGACGTCGTGCTGGTGGAAACCGTGGGTGTGGGACAGTCTGAAACTTCTGTTGCCGGCATGACGGATATGTTTTGCCTCTTGCAACTGCCCAATGCCGGTGACGACTTGCAAGCCATCAAAAAAGGCGTGATGGAGCTGGCCGATCTGGTCGTCATCAATAAAGCCGATATAGACCCGGACGCGGCCACCCGCGCGCAAGCGCAGATCACCAGCGCCCTGCGCCTGCTGGGCTTGCACGGTAACCCGCAGCGCCTGGGTTGGAACCCCCAGGTCGTGCCTATCAGTGCCTTGCAGGGTACCGGCATCAGCCAGTTTTGGGACGCCGTGCTCGCCTTTCGCGCTTTGCAAACCGAGAGCGGTCGTTTTGCTACACGGCGTCAAAGCCAAGCCCTGGCTTGGATGTGGGAGCGCATTGATGCTGGCCTAAAACAGGGTTTCAAAACCCAAGCGACAGTTGGCGCGCTGCTGCCCGAAGTGAGCGCCCAAGTGGCCGCCGGTTCGCTCGCGGCATCTACCGCCGCCCGACAACTTTTACACGCCTATGGCCAAAGCCAAGGGCAATCGATTATCAGCACGGAGAAGTAAGCATGCAAGACATCTTGGAGCAACTCGAAGCCAAGCGCGCGGCGGCGCGTATGGGCGGCGGCGAAAAGCGCATCAGCGCGCAGCATGGCAAAGGCAAGCTGACTGCACGCGAGCGCCTGGAAGTGCTGCTCGACGAAGGTACCTTTGAAGAGTGGGATATGTTTGTCGAACACCGCTGCACCGACTTTGGTATGCAAGACAACAAAATCCCCGGCGACGGCGTGGTCACCGGCTACGGCATGATCAATGGCCGACTGGTGTTTGTGTTCAGCCAAGACTTCACGGTGTTTGGCGGCGCATTGAGCGAGTCGCACGCCGAGAAGATTTGCAAAATCATGGACCAGGCCATGAAAGTAGGCGCGCCGGTGATCGGCCTGAACGACTCGGGCGGTGCGCGTATTCAAGAAGGTGTAGCTTCCCTGGGTGGCTATGCCGATGTGTTCCAGCGAAACGTACTGGCCAGCGGCGTGATTCCGCAAATCAGCTTGATCATGGGGCCTTCGGCGGGCGGCGCGGTGTATTCACCGGCCATGACGGATTTCATCTTCATGGTGAAAGACAGCTCCTACATGTTTGTCACCGGCCCCGAAGTAGTGAAAACCGTGACGCACGAAGAAGTCAGCGCGGAGGAATTGGGCGGCGCGATTACCCACACCACCAAAAGCGGCGTGGCTGATCTGGCTTTTGACAACGATGTGGAAGCGCTTTTGATGCTGCGCCGCCTCTACAACTATCTGCCCCTGTCCAACCGCGAAAAAGCCCCGGTGCGCCAAAGCGGCGACCCGGCGCACCGCATGGACATCAGCCTCAACACGCTGGTGCCGGAGAACCCCAACAAAGCCTATGACATGAAGGAACTCATCGTCAAAACCGTGGACGACGGCGACTTCTTCGAAATCCAACCTGAGTACGCCAAAAACATCCTGGTCGGCTTTGCGCGCATGGACGGGCAGACGGTGGGCATCGTGGCCAATCAGCCCCTGGTGCTGGCCGGTTGCCTGGACATCAAGAGCAGCATCAAAGCGGCGCGCTTTGTGCGCTTTTGCGATGCCTTCAATATCCCGGTCATCACCTTTGTCGATGTGCCCGGCTTTATGCCCGGCACCAGCCAGGAGTATGGCGGCATCATCAAGCACGGCGCCAAATTGCTCTACGCCTATGCCGAGTGCACGGTGCCCAAAATCACCGTCATCACGCGCAAAGCTTATGGCGGCGCGTATGACGTGATGGCCTCTAAGCATTTGCGCGGCGACGTGAACTTTGCCTGGCCTAATGCCGAGATCGCGGTGATGGGCGCCAAGGGCGCGGTGGAGATTATTTTCCGCGAGGACAAGGGCGACCCGGAAAAGCTGGCCGCCAAAGAGGCCGAATACAAAGCGCGCTTTGCGAATCCCTTTGTGGCCGGTGCACGCGGGTTTATTGACGATGTCATCTTGCCGGCCGAAACCCGCAAGCGTATTTGCCGTTCGCTGGTGATGCTCAAAGACAAAAAGCTGGAAAACCCGTGGCGTAAGCACGGGAATATTCCTTTGTGATGTTGATGGGTGCAGTTTTTTTGGTGCACGCAGGCGCGGGCGACCCGGGCGTTTTGCTCCGTGTCCCCCGCGCTGCGCGCTCCTCCTTTACCTGCGCAAAACGCCCGGGCCACCCGCGCCTGGGGGCTGGCGCGGCAAAGTCGGGTTACCTATCGCTGCCTTACAAGGAAACATGATGAAGATGATTCGGAGCAAAGAATTCACTGCGGATCGGGCTTGGGGCAGTCTGCCTATCGCAAATTTGGATCGCACGACTATCAAACTGCATTGGACTGATCAGCCTTATAAGTGGCATGTTAATGATGGGCAGGAAGTCTTTGCGGTAATGGACGGTGTCGTAGACATGCACTTCAGGGCCAACGGCGCAGAGGAAGTCAGCGTACTTTATGCAGGCGATATTTTTTACGCGGATGTGGGAACGGAGCATGTGGCGCATCCACGTGGCGCTGCGCGCGTACTGGTTATTGAAAAAGAAGGAAGTATTTGATGTTTACCAAAATTCTTATTGCCAATCGTGGCGAAATCGCCTGCCGCGTGATTGCCACGGCCAAGAAAATGGGCATTGCCACTGTGGCGGTTTATTCGGATGCCGACAAAGAAGCACGCCATGTGGCCTTGGCCGACGAAGCGGTGCGCATTGGCCCAGCGCCTAGCCGCGAGAGTTATTTGTTGGCCGATGTAATCATCGCGGCTGCCAAGTCCACGGACGCGCAGGCGATTCATCCCGGTTATGGCTTTTTGAGCGAGAACGCGGGGTTCTCCAAGCGCTGCGAGGAAGAGGGGATCGTGTTTATCGGGCCTAAACACCATTCCATCGCCGCCATGGGCGACAAGATCGAGTCCAAAAAACTGGCCGGTGCGGCAGGGGTTAATTGCATTCCCGGTGTGAACGACGCGATTGAAACGCCTGAGCGTGCGGTGGAGATTGCCAAGGGCATTGGCTACCCGGTGATGATCAAGGCCAGCGCGGGTGGCGGCGGCAAGGGCTTGCGCGTGGCCTACAACAACAAAGAGGCTTTCGAAGGTTTCACCAGTTGCCGCAACGAGGCGCGCAATAGCTTTGGCGACGACCGCGTGTTTGTTGAAAAATTTGTCGAAGAGCCACGCCATATCGAAATCCAGTTGATTGGCGACGCGCACGGCAATGTGCTGTATTTGAATGAGCGTGAATGTTCTATCCAGCGCCGCCACCAAAAAGTGATTGAAGAGGCGCCTTCGCCCTTCATCAGCGATGCCACCCGCAAAGCCATGGGCGAGCAGGCCGTGGCTTTGGCCAAAGCGGTGGACTACCAAAGCGCGGGCACGGTGGAGTTTGTGGTCGGCAAAGACCAAAGCTTTTATTTTTTGGAGATGAACACCCGCTTGCAGGTAGAGCATCCGGTGACTGAGGCGATTACCGGCCTGGACTTGGTGGAGTTGATGATTCGCGTGGCTGCCGGCGAAAAGCTGCCGCTGACGCAGGCGCAAGTACAACGCAATGGCTGGGCTATCGAGTGCCGTATCAATGCCGAAGACCCTTTCCGCAACTTCTTGCCTTCCACAGGCCGCTTGGTGCGTTTTGCGCCCCCCGCACAAACCATGTTCCAGGGCGATACCGCCAACTTGCTGGGCGTGCGCGTGGACACCGGCGTGCGTGATGGTGGCGAGATACCTATGTTTTACGACTCCATGATCGCCAAGCTGATCGTGCACGGCAGCGACCGGCTCGATGCCATTGCCAAAATGCGCGAGGCGCTCAACGGCTTTGTCATTCGCGGTGTGTCCAGCAATATTCCGTTTCAAGCGGCCTTGCTCGCGCATCCCAAGTTTGTCGCAGGCGATTTCAATACCGGCTTCATCGCTGAGAACTATAGCCATGGTTTTCGCGCCGAAGACGTGCCGCACCAGGACGCCCATTTCCTCACCGCGCTGGCTGCATTTGTGCGCCGCAAATCGCGTGAGCGCACGGCAGCTATCAGCGGCCAGTTACCGGGCTACGGCGTGGAGGCGGGCAAAGACTATGTGGTCATCGCCATGTCCGATAGCGGCACGCATGCCTACACGCCCGTGCACGTGGACGAGTTCGTGGGCGAGACTGGCTCAGCACGTGTGCGCGTAGCGGACACCAGCTACGAAATCCGCAGCCGCTCGCGCCTCAACGATATTGTGATTACCGGCACGGTCAACGGCAAAGGTTTTACCGCGCAAATCGAGCGCGGCACGCCCAAGAACCCGCTGGCGCTGCGGGTGCAGCACAACGGCACCCGTATCGATGCACTGGTGGTCTCGCCGCGCATGGCGCAGTTGCACCAATTGATGCCCTTCAAATCGCCACCGGACATGAGCCGCTTTGTGCTCTCGCCCATGCCGGGCCTGTTGTCGCAGGTGTTGGTCGAGCCTGGCCAAAAAGTGCAAGCCGGTGAGCGCGTGGCGGTGATCGAAGCGATGAAGATGGAAAACGTCTTGTTTGCCGCCGCCGATGGCGTGGTCAAAAAAGTCGTGGCCAGCCAGGGCGAATCGCTCACGGTGGATCAGATGATTGTGGAATTTGCTTAAGCGATTAAAAAACTTGTTGCCTGTAACGATAAGCTTTGATATGCTGTTGCATGTAACAGGGAGGTTTCATGGTTGCTGTCAATATTCGAGTTCAAAAACACCGCGAAGCTTTACGCCAAGCGGGTCTTCGTCCTGTGCAAATTTGGGTTCCCGACACACGGCCCACAGAATTTGCACAAGAGTGCGAGCGCCAAGTCAGGATAGTGGCTGCAGCCGATCAGCGGGATTCTGAAGCACTGGACGCGCTGATGCATGAAAGCTTGGCCGACGTAGAGGGCTGGACGGCCTGATGCAGCGCGGGGATTTGGTGTCAGTTGCCATACAGGGCGACTTTGGCAAATCTCGACCAGCGTTGGTGATTCAGTCGCCACTTTTTGCTAATCACACGAGCGTCACTTTATTGCTTGTGACCAGCACCTTGGTTGATGCGCCCTTGTTGCGGGTAACGGTGCC
>CAMBFO010000116.1 GCA_945865675.1 Comamonas sp. lk | reverse complement strand
GGCGCTGGTGCAAGCGGTGCAAGCCATGCCGGCGAGCCGGCGCTCGGTGGTCATTAGCGGGCCTGGCGACCGGCGCGACGAGGACATTCGCCAAATCACCCAAATCCTGGGTGACGCTTTCGACGAAGTGGTGATGTACGAAGACCAGTGCCAGCGCGGCCGATCGGACGGGGAAGTCATGGCTTTGCTGCGCGAGGGCCTGGCCGGCGCAAAAAAAACCACCCAACGCAGCGAAATCTATGGGGAGTTTTTAGCCATCGACACCGCGCTGGCGCATTTGCAGGCGGGTGAGTTGTGTCTTGTGCTGGTGGACCAGGTGCCCCAGGCCATGGCGCATATTGCAGCGCGCATAGAGGCTTTGTAAGCGCCGGGCTGCAGCATCTGGGGGCAAGCGGTCCACGCCGCGCTAAGCGCGCAACTTAGGTTTCGGCAGCGGGTTCGCGGCCCATCAGGGCGGCTACCGCCTCGCTCGCTTGCAATTGGCCTTCAAGCAGCGCCACCACACAGCGTGTGATCGGCATCTGAACGCCCAATGCCTCTGCCCGCTGCAATACAGTGCGGGCGCTGTAAACGCCTTCGGCCACATGGCCCAGTGACTGCACAGCCCCCTCGAGCGACTGGCCCTGCGCTAAGGCCAAGCCGATGCGCCGGTTGCGGGACAAGTCTCCGGTAGCCGTCAAGACCAGGTCGCCCAGACCACTCAGGCCCATAAAGGTTTCCGCCTTGGCGCCTAAAGCCAGCCCCAGGCGGGTGATTTCGGCCAGTCCGCGGGTTATCAAGGCCGCGCGGGCGTTCAGGCCCAGTTGCAAGCCATCGCATAAGCCGGTGGCGATCGCCATCACGTTTTTCACCGCGCCGCCAACTTCAACACCGACCACATCCTCACTGGCATAGACCCGTAACTGCGGGCTGTGAAAAGCATCTACCAGCGCGATGCGCACCGTGGCATGCGCGCTAGCGGCCACCAGTGCGGTGGGCTGGCCCAGCGCCACTTCCATAGCAAAACTGGGGCCGCTGAGCACGCCGCCCGCAAGGCCAGGCGCGCATTGGGCCTGAATTTCATGGCCTAGCAAGCCCTGACCGCCCTGGGCACTGCTCGCTTCAAAGCCTTTACACAACCAGGCCACGGGCACGGCTAAGTCCGCAAGCAGTACCAGCATATCCCGCAAGCCCGCCATGGGCGTCGCAATGACCACCAAATCCTGGCTCGCCAGGTGGGCACGCAGGTAATTGCCTTGCAGTTGGCTGATGCGCAGGCCTTCGGGGAAAGCCAGGCCCGGTAGGTAGCGCGGGTTGTGCCGTTCAGCTTGCATGGCGCGTTGCTGGCGCGCGTCGCGCGCCCACAAAGTGACGGTGTGTTGCGGCATGCGTGCTGCCGCAACGGCCAAGGCGCTGCCCCAGGCACCGGCCCCCAATACGCTGATTTTCATGCGCTCATCTTTAGGCGCTGATCGCCGCCGGCATCCACCGGCCAGCGAACAGCCGCTTTATTGGGGCAAAGTACCGACAGCGCCGCTTTGCGCCGCTTGGCTTTGCTGCTGCTCGTACATGGCCTGGAAGTTGATTTCTGACAAATGCACCGGCGGAAAACCGCTGCGCTGAATCAGGTCGGCCACGTTGCCGCGCAAATAGGGGTAAACAATTTGCGGGCAGGCAATACCCATGATCGGGCCCATTTGCTCTTCGGGCAGGTTGCGCACTTCGAAAATGCCTGCTTGTTTGACTTCCACCAGAAACACGGTTTTGTCTTTGATTTTGGTGTGTACGGTGGCCGTCACACTGACTTCAAACACACCCTCTGCCACCGGATTGGCTTCAATGCCCAGTTGAATGTCCACCGAAGGTTGCTCCTGCTCGAGCAGGATGGCCGGCGAATTGGGCTGCTCCATCGACGCCTCTTTGAGGTAAACGCGTTGGATTTGGAAAACCGGAGCTTGTTCTGACATGACGTGAATCTTTCAATTGAAAACAAAGCCCAGCGTACAAAAAGCGGGGCCCGTGGGATGGTGCGCTGGGCTTGCTAGGCCTTTGGCGCCCTGAATTATCGCAGCAGGCCTGCGCGGGCTGAAGGCGCGCTCAGGGCCCGAGCAACAAGGGCATTAGGCCGCCGCGGCTGTCTAAATCCATCAAGTCATCGCAGCCGCCCACATGGGTATCGCCGATAAAGATTTGCGGCACGGTACGTCGCCCGGTGCGCTCCATCATGCCACTGCGCTCAGCCGGGTTGGTATCGATACGGATCTCTTCGATCAACTCCACCCCTTTGGACTTAAGAATACGCTTGGCCTGCACGCAATAAGGACAAACAGCGGTGGTGTACATCTTGACGTTTTGCATCATCGACTCAATGGGAAAGCTTTGGTTTGGAGGGCGAATCAGGCTTTTTCCAGCGGCAGCCCAGCGCTTTTCCAAGCGGCCAGACCGCCACCGAGCGAGTGGACTTGCGCATAACCCAGCGTTTTGGCCGCAGCCATCGCCCGCCCAGAGCGCGCGCCCGACTGGCAAACCAGAATCAAAGGCAAGCCTTTGTTTTTGACCGCTGTCGCCAACTTGGCCGACAAGTCAGCCAAGGGGATATTTTTGGAGCCCACAATGTGTCCGGCGGCAAACTCCGCAGGTTCACACACGTCCACCACTACGGCTTTTTCCCGGTTAATCAATTGCACCGCGTCGTTGGCGCTCAGACCCCCGCTGGCTGCGCCTTGCATCACAGGCGCCAGCAATAGGGCGCCAGAAATCAGGGCCAGGGTAATCAACATCCAGTTATCGAGAATAAATTTCACTAGGGTTCCTTGAGGGTGCTAGGGGGAGAACAAACGGGCATTTTAGAATGCCCCATGTTCCCCCACAGTCCGCGCGGCTGCAATCCCCTTCACCCCCCTATTTCCTGCCATGCACCGACTTGTATTGATACGCCACGGCCAATCCACCTGGAATCTTGAAAACCGCTTCACCGGCTGGACCGATGTGGACCTCACGCCCACAGGCATCGAACAGGCGCAAAACGCTGGGCGTTTGCTCAAAGCCCAAGGCTATGCCTTCGACCTGGCCTACACCAGCATGCTCAAGCGGGCCACACGCACCTTATGGCACTGCCTGGACCAGATGGACTGCACCTGGCTGCCGGTGGTACACAGCTGGCGGCTTAACGAACGCCATTACGGCGCTTTGCAAGGCCTGAACAAAGCCGATATGGCGCGCCAGTACGGCGAGCAACAGGTGCTGCTGTGGCGGCGCAGCTTTGATGTGCCGCCTCCCGCGCTAGAGCCCAGCGACCCGCGCTGCGAAGGCAGCGACCCGCGCTACGCCAAGCTGGCGCAAGGCCAGGTACCACTGACCGAGTGCCTCAAAGACACGGTGGCGCGCGTCATGCCCTTTTGGCAGGAGTCCATCGCACCTGCTTTGCGTGCAGGCAAACGCCCGGTCATCGCTGCGCACGGTAACTCCATTCGTGCGCTGGTGAAATACCTGGACACTATCGGCGACGACGACATCGTGGGCGTCAATATCCCTAATGGGATACCGCTGGTTTACGAATTGGACGCGGAGCTCCAACCGATACGCCATTACTATTTAGGCGATGCGCAGGCCGTAGCCCAAGCGGCGCAGTCGGTGGCAGCGCAAGGCAAAGCGGTTTGAAGGCGGCGCAGGCCCTGGGCTATGCCCCCGCCACCTGCAATCGGTCTTGTACGAAGGCACAATAGGCGTTTAACGCAGTTATTTTGGCCAACAGGCACACAGGGATACAAGGAAACGAGAACGACTATGGGTCAAAAATTAAAGATCGCAGGCTGGGTGATGCTGGGCGCATTGGCCGGCTCACTCACGACGGTTTCGGTACAAACCGTAGCCCGCAATACCCTGGCGCCCATGCCTTTGGAAGAGTTGCAGCAACTCTCCACCGTATTTGGCCTGATCAAAAGCGATTACGTGGAACCCGTGGATGAAAAAAAGCTGATCACCGATGCGATTACCGGCATGGTTTCCAGCCTGGACCCCCATTCCACCTATTTCGACAAAAAATCCTTCAAAGAGTTTCGTGAAGGAACCAGCGGCAAATTTGTCGGTGTGGGCATAGAAATCACCCAGGAAGACGGCGTGGTCAAAGTCGTCTCGCCCATCGAAGGTTCACCGGCCGACCGCGCTGGTCTCAAGCCCAATGACCTGATCATCAAAGTCGATGACACGGCGGTCAAAGGCCTCAGCCTCAATGAAGCGGTCAAGCGTATGCGCGGTGAGCCCGCTACCAAAGTGATGTTGACCGTGTTCCGCAAAGACGAAAACAAGACCTTTGCAGTGACCATCATCCGCGAAGAAATCAAACAACAGTCGGTGCGCGGCAAGCTGATAGAGCCAGGCTACGCTTGGATCCGCGTGAGCCAGTTCCAGGAACGGACCGTCGATGATTTTGTGAAAAAGGTCAACGACCTGTATGAGCAAGACCCCAAGATCAAAGGCATGGTGCTGGATTTACGTAACGACCCGGGTGGACTGCTCAATGCCGCGGTAGCGATTTCTGCCGCTTTCCTGCCAGACAACGTGACGGTGGTCAGCACCAATGGGCAGACCGAGGAAAGCAAGCAGACCCTGCGCGCCACTGCACGCGACTACATGGGCCGCATGGGGGCAGATCCGATCAAAAAGCTACCGGCACAGTTGAAAAATATTCCGCTTGTCGTGCTGGTCAACGAAGGCTCGGCCTCGGCCAGTGAAATTGTGGCCGGCGCACTGCAGGACCATAAGCGCGCCACCATCATGGGCGGGCAAACCTTTGGCAAAGGTTCGGTGCAAACCTTCCGTCCTTTGAGCGGTGACACCGGTCTGAAGTTCACCACCTCGCGCTACTACACGCCCAGTGGCCGTTCTATCCAGGCCAAGGGCATCTTGCCCGACTTGATGGTCGATGACACCGAAGAGGGCAGCCCTTTTGCCGCCCTGCGTACCCGCGAAGCGGACTTGGAAAAACATTTAAGCAGCGGCCAAGGCGAAGAAGTGAAAGACCCAGCCCGCGAGAAAGCACGCGAAGAGGCCATGAAGCGCCTGGAAGAGGAATCGCGTAAACCGGTGGCCGAACGCCGCTCCCCGGAATTTGGCTCGGACAAAGACTTCCAACTGAGCCAGGCACTTAAAAAACTCAAAGGCCAACCGGTGCTGGTCAGCAAAACGCTGGTAGAGCGCAGCGCCGAAAAGAAAGAGGAATGAGGCGCCCCGGTGACTGAACCGGACCTGTCCGACGCGGATTTGCTGCGCTATTCGCGGCACCTACTGCTTGACGACATCGGAATCGAGGGGCAACGGCGCATCCTGGCAGCGCGCGCGCTCATCATTGGCGCCGGCGGCCTGGGCTCGCCAGCGGCCATGTACCTGGCCTGCTCAGGTGTGGGCAGCATCACCCTCGTCGATGACGACACCGTGGAATTGACGAATTTGCAACGCCAAATCATGCACAGCACCGACCGCATTGGGCAAGCCAAAGTGCTGTCGGCCCAAAGCACATTGGCCCAACTCAACCCAACGGTACAGGTGCAAGCGCTGCAAGCGCGCGCCGATGCGCAGCTGCTGCAGCGCCTGGTAGCACAGGCGGATGTGGTCCTCGATTGCTGCGATAACTTCCAGACCCGCCAGGCCCTCAACGTCGCTTGTGTGCAGCAGCGGGTACCGCTGGTCAGTGGTGCGGCTATCGGCATGGACGGGCAAATTGCGGTGTATGACCCACGCGATGTTCATGCGCCCTGCTACGCCTGCGTGTTTGCAGCTAATGCGCCGCCCGAAGAGGCGCGCTGTGCCACCATGGGCGTATTGGCACCCCTGGTCGGCGTGATCGGTGCGATGCAAGCGCTGGAGGCGCTCAAATTATTGGCCCAGACCGGCACCTCCTTGAGCGGTTATTTACTGATGCTGGATGCACGCAGCATGGAATGGACGCGGCTACGCGTGCCAAAAAATCCAGCTTGCGCGGTCTGCGGCACAAAGCTGTAAAGCGTCATCCCAAGCGGCGCTGCACTCCCCCGCCTAAGCGCCCAGTATCCAGCCCTCTAAAGGGTCCATGCCTGCAGGCAAGCCGTATTGCGCGTCACCCTGCGCTTGAGCGCGCTGACCCCACGCGGCTTGTACCAAGCACAAAACCGCGTCCAAGGCATCGCCACTGGCATCTTGCGCCAAGGCATCACGCTGCGCGTGGCTGAGTTTGAGGCGTGTACCCCAACGGGTTTGCCCCAGTTCCAGGGCATTGATCAAGTCTTTGCGGGCGATCAAACGCTCGGGCGTCTGCTTGGCTTTGTCATCACTTTTGTAGCTTTGCGCACCCAAGACCTCCCGCGCCAGCATGCCAGGATAAGCCTCTAAGGCAATGCGCGCCGCCTGCGGATCGGGCGCTTGTAAGCCAGGGAAATGCGCAGCCGCCGCCATCAAGGCGGCCACGCCCGCGTGCAGCATATAGGCCACCGGCGGATTGACCCATTTCATGGAGGGGCTGGAGCCGGCGGGGCGGTCAGTGGCGCGGTGTGCAAATTTGGCGCCAGCGGGCCGGCTGTCGCAAAAAGCGGCGAATAAATCACGGATCTGGGGCCGGGGCAAGGCGGCGTAGTGCGCTATGCACTCTTCCCAGCGCGTGGGCCAGCCCAGATGCTCGACGAGTTCACGCGGCAGGCCAAAGGGCAAATCAAAGCCGCCAATCCAGGCCGCCTGGGACTGTAGCGCCGCGCTAAACGCTCCCAGGCTTTGCAAGCGCACCAGGCTATCGAGTACGAGCCGTGCACCGTCGCTATGCCCCCAGGCCAGGACGATGTGTTTGCGCGGCCCCGGACTGCTGGAAAAATCGCAACCCAGCAGCGGCGCCATGGGCAATACGCGGACCGCTTAGGCCCGGCCCATGATGGACGCGGTGGCCATCAGTTCTTCCAGCAAGGCCAGCGATACTTTGCCAGAGACGCTGTAAGGGTCTAGCTCGGGCTTTTCCGCATACTTGAGCAAAATACTGGCGTTGATTTTGGACATATTGACCTGGCCCATGGTCCAACCGCTGAAACGCCGCTCAGAGATTTCCTCGTAATGCAGCAAGACCACATCTTTATGGCGCGGGTCGCGCTGAATGTGGCCGTACAAATCACTCACGGCGCTGCGACCACCCTCTATGGCTTGCAAAAATATGCCTCCGCCATAGCAAAGAATGCCGGTAATCCCCAGCCCTGGATTACCCTGACGGGACTGCGCCAAGATGCCCTCAATCCCCGCACTTTCGGCGTCAATAGCGCGGCTGGCATAAAGCAAACGGACCAACATGGTTTAGCCTTTCTTTGGAATGAGAGACAAAAACTCGCGACGCAAATTCGGGTCTTTCAAAAACACGCCGCGCATGACGGAATTAATCATTTTGCTGTCCATATCTTTCACTCCGCGCCAGGACATGCAAAAGTGGCTGGCCTCCATCACAATGGCCAAACCATCGGGTTGCGTTTTTTCTTGAATCAGGTCGGCCAGTTGCACCACCGCCTCTTCTTGAATTTGGGGCCGCCCCATTACCCATTCGGCCAAGCGCGCGTACTTGCTCAGACCGATGACGTTGGTATGTTCATTGGGCAATACGCCAATCCAAATACTGCCGATTACCGGACAGAAATGGTGGCTGCAGGCGCTGCGCACCGTAATGGGGCCGACGATCATCAGCTCATTGAGGTGTTCTGCATTGGGGAATTCGGTGATCGCAGGCGCTGCCACATAGCGGCCCCGAAACACCTCGTTGAGGTACATCTTGGCCACCCGGCGGGCGGTATTGCCCGTGTTGTGGTCGTTCTCGGTATCAATGACCAGACTGCCCAACACGCCCCGCATCTTGTCTTCCACCTCGTCGAGCAAGGCTTCCAATTCGCCCGGCGCGATAAATTCGGCAATATTGTCGTTGGCGTTAAAACGCTTGCGCGCGGCCCGTATGCGCTCGCGGATTTTGACGGAAACCGGGGTTCCAACGT
>CAMBFO010000115.1 GCA_945865675.1 Comamonas sp. lk | reverse complement strand
CGCTGCGCCACCGGCCAATGCGCCGCCTGCCAGATACGCTGCCCGCCGCTGAGCACCGTGTCTGCCAGCTCACGCGCTAGCGCTGCGTCGTGGTCTGGCGTCAGCCAGCCTAGGGGCAGGTCAGCCAAGCACCAGCGCCGCGCATCGGGTGGCGGCGCCTGGCGGGCGCCTTGCAAGGTCTGGCGCAATAGGCTTGTTTGGCTTGGGCTGAGTGCAGGCATGTCCTAAATATAGGTCTAACGCCCGTTTATTGCGCTCCTGGCGCGCAAATTAAAGGTGGGTCGCGGTGGTGGTGAAAACGTTGGTTTGTTTCGCGTCCGATTTGGGTTGAAAGCAAATTGCGCATCACAGTTGCTTAACATTTGACGACTAACAGCACATGCTCGTGACTTATACACGGCTGTTCTTTGCATTTCGAGAAGGATGCCAACGGTCACATGAGCCCTAACGTAGAGCTAACCGGCAGGACTAAAGCGCAGCCGGGCCTGGTGGCCTGCCGTTGGCGTCCGCTTGACCGCCCAGTTAGGCATTTACGCGCCTTGGTGGTTTGATTGGAGTGAGGGCATATTCGATTGATATGAGCCCTGCGACAAGTGATGCTGCAGTCTGCTCGAACAGGCTGCGAGTGCCAAAGGCGGTACGAAGTATGTGAGGACCGCTTTTATTACGGTCATGCTCCGTGGCAGCCCGCACCTCTGGGTCTTGAACAACCGACTCCCACAAGGCTCGTATTACGGGCTCCTCATTGTCGAAAATGGCTAGCACCCTATCGTGGATGCTCGGCGTGGAGAAAGAAATATCGGAGGCCATGTGAGCGAAATCGTTGCGCAAACGCCTGAACATGTGGAGGCTCTTGTGCGTGTGTTGATGCAAAAGCCCGAGACGTAAGCAGAGATCGATCTTGGTGGCGGCGTCGCCTACAGGGCTACCGACGCCGAGAAGCTCATCTGCTTTTGCGGATTGTCGCGCTGACGGCAGAAGGAACTTTCTGAGGTTGTTGGTCAGTTGGTCGTCCATCCACGCGAACGCTAAAACTACGCACCCGCGCTCGCTTTCACCTTTGAGTTCACTCGCAACCTCCTGCATGACCATTGCCATGCGCTGATATTTTTCTTCGGGGGTGTCCATGGCTTTGCCTAACGTCTGAATTCACCGGAATGCGCGGCTTTTCGCATAGGTCCGGTGGAATGATGGGTTGGGGCGCACTTACGGAGCTTCGACACTGCAATTTCATGATCAGTCAACATACCTTCGTACCACTGGTTCAGTTGGCTTGATAGTCGTTAAACGATGACTTACATCCGGTGCCTTTTCTGTTTTTTGGCTGATGAGCCGGCCCAAGAAGATTTGAAGCTCCATGCAACATGTCGAAAGCGTACCCAGAACTTTTTCTCTGCTGCCACCTTTGATCTCCCTATGATCAACTGTGTACCCGCTCAGCTGACCGATGAGGGCTTGAATGTCATTGCGTGAGAGAGAAACACCCTCCCAGTTATGGGCAAACTGGTTGCGAACTTTGCGAAGGATCTCCATGTCTTTGTATTGCGCTTCGGTCACGAGACCGAAGGAATAAGCGGCCTTGGTACGAGAGCCGAGTGTGCCCAGTGGAGCACTGAAACCTTCAACGAGATCCTTTGTGGCTTTGCAGTCTCTGAAATACGCTATCAGCAACCGACCGAGCGTATCTTCGATGAAGGTCGCTAAAGAGAGCACCATTGCGCGATCATCCTGCGCCCCAACCAAGGACAAAAAGCGATTCAGATTCTCGAGGGTGTGCTTTTCCTCAGCATCGCCGCTCAGCATAAGCCCCGTCGTTTTAACCTCAGCGATCTGTGTCATTTAGCGCCCCAACGTTCGAGCTAAGCGGGCGACGACGGCAGGACGCCAGGCCCGGGCCGGTGAAAATGTACAGCGTACCACCGGCCCGGGCCTGGTGGCCTGCCGTTGGCGCTCCGCTTGAGCGAGGGGTTAGGCGTCACCGCTGGCTCGCAGCAGCCTTGCGCTCCGCGTAGTGCTGTGCCTTGGATAGGTTGCCAGCCTTCCGGTACAGCGTCTCGAGTTCTTCGAACACGTACTGATCGGGCTTGCCAGCGGCATCTGCATCCTTCTCGAGCGAGAGCTGAATCTGAAGTGCCTCATCGCTTCGACCAAGGCTACGGAGCGTCCAAGCAACCATCCAACGCGCGACACGCGTTGCCTCTGCATTCGTCCCTCGTTCTCGAATCGCGAGCGCCTTCTGGAATTGACTCAATGCTTCGTCGTAGCGGCTCAGCTGGTGTAACGCGTAGCCAACGTTGTTCCTGATGGAGGCTTCCCAACGCCTAGCGTCTGGCTGCTCAGAAGACAAGGAAACTTCCAGCGCGGCCTCACCCCACTTCAGCTGCTCGGCTGGCGCAGTATCGATGAACGCGAACATATGAATTGCATCAATTGCCAGCCCGTCGAGCTTCGCGGCCCGTGCCATCTCAAGCGCCCGGTCGTATTCCTGCCGGGCCTGAGCCTTTGCTTCGGAGGTCAAAAGCTTTGCGGAGTGCGTAGCTGAGGCGAAGGTCCTTCCTAGTTCGAGATGGAAGCGAACCTTTGCTTCCGGACCTGCTGTTCCCATGGCTGGCTCGATCTCCCGCAATAGTTTGCGTGCGCCATCAAAGTCCTTCCTCACCCCGTATGTTCTAGCTATCTGGGTTCGAAGGATCAAGGCGTCGTCGCCAGCCGCCTTCTCCAAGGCGGCCCGGAAGCGCTGCTCACTGACGTCGGGCCGTGCAAAGTCCCAGAGCGGTGCGAGGTCGATTGCCATTGCTGCGTTGGTGGTGAGTCCGAAGAATAGCGAAGCAAGGATGGAGGTACGCATAAAAGTGCCTGTGACGCCTAACGTAATGTAGACCGCAAAACCCAGTGGATACATCCTGGGCTTGAAGATACATCTTTTTGTATACGGTACAGCTGGCCGGCCGAATTGCCTATATCGGAAGGCGACCAGTCTGGGAAAACGCTGGTCAAACGGTTTTTGAGGTCGTCAAAGCGAAAGCCTCGCTCCCCTGCTCGCACCATCCAAAAGGTTTTATTCAAAATCACGCGATTGATGCTCTGATCAGCCACGATGTTAGCGGGCACGGCCGCACCATCGAGAGCGCCACGGACAAAGTCATTGACAGGTTTTTCCGATGGGCGATTGACGATTGCCATTTGATACTCTTTCAATATTTTTTTGGTGTTAATTTAATCCAAAAACACCATGAACCAAAGCGCTAACTTCCTCGATGGCCCTGGCATCCTTGGGTGACATTTCCATCACGGCCCTCGCCTAACCGATCAGGTCGCATGGTAAACCCTGACTGCGAAACTTGCCTTCAGCCCTACCACGCTCGCTCGTACACCCCTCTTATTTGCCGCCCAAGCATCCAAACAACGACAATAGCCCCATGCGACCGAAATCCTCCGCCGCCAAGCCTTCGCCTAAGCCGCGCGTAGCGGCCAAGCTCGGCAACCAAGTCCGCATCATTGGCGGCATGTGGAAGCGCACCAAGCTCAAAGTGGTGGACGCCGCCGGCTTGCGGCCTACGCCAGACCGGGTGCGCGAAACTTTGTTTAACTGGCTGGGCCAGGATTTGCAAGGCCTGCGCTGCCTGGACGCTTTTGCCGGTACCGGCGCGCTGGGCTTTGAAGCTGCGTCGCGCGGCGCGGCGCATGTGACCCTGGTAGAGCAGGAATCGCAGCTGGTCGAGCAACTCAAGCGCACGCAGACGCAGTTGGATGCGCAAGCCGTCAGCATCCAGCGCGGCGATGGGCTGGCCGCCTTACGGCACGCAGCTTCGGGCAGTTTGCAGCTGATTTTTCTGGACCCGCCGTTTGCTTCTAATTTGTGGGAAAGCGCGCTTACCGCTGCGCGCAAAGCGATTGCGCCCAACGGCCAGGTTTATTTGGAGGCGCCCGCGGCCTGGGGTGCTGAGGCGCTGGCCGCGCTGGGTTGGACGCTGCACCGCCACCTTAAAGCCGGCGCGGTCCACGCCCATGTGCTGCGCCCTGTCGCCCCAGTTTCGCAAGCCACTGCCGCTATGGCAGCGACAGCGCACACGCAAGCCATTCCCTCTGAAGCCAGCACTTTAGGAGCGCAACCATGAGCACGATTGCCGTCTATCCCGGAACTTTTGACCCCATGACCCTGGGCCACCAAGACCTGATTCGGCGCGGTGCGGCCCTGTTTGGCAGCGTGGTCGTGGCCGTCGCCGCTGCGCACCACAAAAAAACCATGTTCAGCCTGGAAGAGCGCCTGGACATGGTGCGCGAGGTGGTGGCGCCGCTGGGCAATGTCAGCGTCCTGCCCTTTAGCGGCTTGGTGCGCGATTTCGCGGTGGCACACAAGGCCAAAGCCATGCTGCGCGGCGTGCGCTCGGTGACCGACTTTGATTTTGAAGCCCAGTTGGCAGGCATGAACCGCTCTTTGGCGCCGGACATCGAGACCGTGTTTCTGACGCCCGACGGCCGCTACCAGTTCATCAGCAGCACGCTGGTGCGCGAGATCGCCAGCCTACAAGGCGATGTGGCGCAGTTTGTGGCGCCCTCGGTACTAGCGCGATTGAAGGCCAAATTGCAAAGCGCGAACTAAGGCGACGCACATGGCCTTGATCATTACCGACGAGTGCATTAACTGCGACGTCTGCGAGCCCGAATGCCCCAACGAGGCTATCTACATGGGCCCGGAGATTTACCAAATTTACCCAGACAAATGCACCGAATGCGTAGGCCATTTTGACGAGCCCCAATGCGTGCAAGTTTGCCCGGTGGCCTGCATTCCGGTGGACCCGGCGCATACCGAAAGCCGCGAAACCCTGTGGGAAAAATACCGTCGCTTGCAAGCTGCTAGCGCCTAATGGCGCGGTGCAACTTTGCCGATAAACGCGCCTAAGGGCTCTTAGGCGGCGCCGCCGCAGACGCGGCATTTTTTGGTGGCTTGGGGCTGCGTACGGTAAACACATCCTCGCGCTGTTTTTTGTGTGGTTTGAGCACGACGGGTTCCTGCGCGGGCTCTAGGGCTTTGGCTTCGGCGGCCCGCTTCTTCTCTTGCGCAGCCTCTCTTTGCGCCTGGGCTTGCAGGCGCTTGGCGGCTGCCGCCTCCGCTTGCAGGCGCGACGTTTCCATTTGCTGGGCTAGGGCAGCTTCTTTGGCCGTCTGCCTTTGGGCCTGCGCGCTTTGCGCTGGTGTGCGCGGATCGCGTGCGTCCAGCGCTATGGCATTGGGGCAGGGCGTGTCGCGGTATTCATTGCCACAACGGTACAAAGTTTGGGCCGGTAGCTGTGCGCAGGCTATGGCCAGCGCAAGCCCGCAAAAAAAATATGGCATGCGTCCTCCCTGATGCATTTTTCACAAAGCAGGCACGGTGCTCTGCGGCACCTGGGCTTAGGCTGCGGATTGGGGCGGCGCGCTGGGCGCTGCGTTCTCGACAGGTTTGGCAAGTTTAGGCCGTGGCGGCACGCTGGTGTGGATTTGCAGCATGGCTTTGTTCATGTCACCCGCCAGCAAAGCCGGCACCGCCGTCAGCGCGCGGTCTAGGCACTGGTCGATAGCGATACGCTGGTCCAAGATCGGCTTTTTCAGCACCCAGTGCACCACTTCCGCTTTGTCGCCCGGATGGCCTATGCCCAGGCGCAAGCGCCAGTAGTCGCCGGTTCCCAATTGGGCATGGATGTCGCGCAAACCGTTGTGACCGGCGTGGCTGCCGCCAAATTTCAATTTGGCCTGGCCGGGGGGCAAGTCCAGCTCGTCATGGGCGACCAGTATCTGCGAGGGCTCGATTTTGAAAAAGCGCGCCAAAGCGCCCACCGACTTGCCCGACAAATTCATAAAAGTATGGGGTTGCAAGAGCCAGACGTTTTCGCCCTGGATGCTGACCCGCGCCACCAGCCCGTAGTAGTTGCGATCGAACTGCAGCGTAGTTTTCCACAGCCGGGCCAGGCCGTCGATAAACCAAAAGCCCGCGTTGTGGCGGGTGTCCTCGTATTGCGGGCCCGGATTTCCCAGGCCAACCCATAGTTTGATCATGCGGTGGCTCACGGTTTGCGCTTTTGGCACCGCGCGCAAAGCGGCGGTGCGCCATGGTAGAGCAAAGCCTGCGCCCCAGCAAAAAGGCCCGCTTGCGCGGGCCCATTTCGCTAAAGCGCCAGGGGCACTTTATTTTTTCGGCTTGGCAGCAGCCTTGCCTTTGGCCGGTGCAGCGGCAGCAGCAGGGGCTTCGATGACTTCCGCCACCGGGGTTACGACCGAGACGATGACCGGGTTTTCCTTGCCACGGGTGACAGCCGTCACGCGTGGAGGCAGGCTCATGTCGTTGACGTGCAGCGAAGTACCTTTTTTCAGGTTGCTCAGGTCCACCGCAATGAACTCGGGCAGGTCTGCGGGCAGGCAGGCAATTTCCAGTTCGTTGACGATGTGGTTGATCAAGCAGGCATCGAGCTTGACGGCGGGCGAATTCTCTTCACCGCTAAAGTGCAGTGGCACTTTCATTTGCAGCTTGGTGGTGGCTTCCACGCGCTGGAAATCGATGTGCAAAATCAGTTGCTTGAAGGGGTGCATTTGCACATTACGCAACAGCACTTTGCTTTCCGTGCCATTGAATTCCATGTCCAAAATCGAGGCATGGAAAGCTTCTTTTTTGATGGCGTGCCACAGTGCGTTGTGGTCCAGTTCGATGGGCGTGGCCGGGGTGCTTCCACCATACACAATACCGGGCGTGCGACCGGTGATGCGGAGACGGCGGCTCGCACCCGTACCCTGCTTAGCGCGCTCAAAAGCGACAAATTTCATAACTTACTCCTGTAAGAGTCCACCGCGACCAGTGTGACTCCGGTTTAACAAAAAGCGCGCATGGCACTAGGCCGCCGCGCGCCGACTTTTGCTTCGTTCAGAAAAGATTTTCCTGATCCGAAAACAAACTCATGACCGACTCACCCTTGGCAATACGCAAAATCGTTTCTGCGATCAACGGCGCCACGGTGAGTTGGCGAATTTTTTGGCACTGGGCGGCTGCCGCGCTCAAGGGGATGGTGTTGGTCACCACCACCTCGTCCAGAGCGTCGCCGTTGGTAATGCGTTCAATCGCCGGCCCGGAAAAAATCGGGTGCGTGCAATAGGCATAGACTTTTTTCGCACCGCGCATTTTGAGCACTTCGGCGGCTTTGGACAGCGTGCCTGCGGTATCGATCATGTCGTCCATGATGACGCAGTTTCGGCCTTCGATTTCGCCGATGACGTGCATCACTTCGCTGACGTTGGCGCGTGGGCGGCGTTTGTCGATGATGGCCAGATCACAGTTGAGCTGCTTGGCCAGCGCACGGGCGCGCACCACGCCGCCTACATCAGGCGAGACCACAATCAGGTCTTCGTAATTCTTTTGGCGCAAATCGCCCAGCAGCACGGGCGAGGCGTAAATATTGTCCACCGGGATATCGAAAAAACCCTGGATCTGGTCGGCATGCAAGTCCATGGTCAGCACGCTGGAGACGCCTGCGGCCTGGAGCATATTGGCCACCACTTTGGCCGTGATGGGCACGCGGGTGGAGCGTGGACGGCGGTCCTGGCGGGCGTAGCCAAAATAGGGAATGACGGCGCTGATGCGTTCGGCCGAAGCGCGCTTGAGCGCATCGACCATGATCAGCAACTCCATCAGGTTTTCGGCGGTCGGGGCGCAAGTGCTTTGCAGCACAAAGACGTCGCGGGCACGCACGTTTTGGTTGATTTCGACGGTGACTTCACCATCAGAGAAGCGCCCAACATGGGCCGCACCCAAACTGATACCCAGATCCCGCGCTACTTCCGCTGCCAACTCAGGGTTGGCATTGCCGGTAAATACCATGAAGTCGGGGGAAGTAACGGCTTGCATAGGAGTGGGGGCTTGGGTTGGCGGGGCGCTGGTGGGCGGTTTCAGGACTTCATCATGCCGTCTGGCTGTACCGTTAATAAAATTTGGCAGGGGAAGAAGGATTCGAACCTTCGCATGCTGGAATCAAAATCCAGTGCCTTAACCAACTTGGCGATTCCCCTACACGGGTTGCCAGCACAAGGCTGCCAACCGAAAACCAACGCTTTCAACACCACCCTTG